>PYJE01000098.1 GCA_003635305.1 Candidatus Poribacteria bacterium
CTTGAAGTTGCTCGCAGCCAGACTGCAGCCTGATGTGGCGAGTGCCTTTAAGCCGGCGTTGGACACTATTGACGACACGCAACGCCTCGACGCGTTATTTGATGCGGCGATGCAGATTGAGTCTGTCGAAGAGTTTCGGAACGTGCTGGAAGCGAGTGGCAACTAACCCGCCTTGCCAGGGAGGACAGGGCCACTGAGTTTTCAGGAAGAACGACATCTTCTCCCATAGGAGATAGTCGGGCTCCGGTTTAGAGACGATAAGGAGGGAAACCATGCTTGAGGCCCCGATTGTCCAATACGTGGGCGCACAAGCCGCCCGCGATACTCGACGTGAAGACATCCTGAAGTTGCTGGCAGCTAGACTGCAGCCGGCGGCGGCGCGCGCCTTTAAGCCGGCGTTGGATACCATTGAGAACGCGCAACAGTTGGAAGCGTTATTTGATGCGGCGATTCAGATTGAGTCTGTCGAAGAGTTTCGGAACGTGCTGGAAGCGAGTGGCAACTAACCCGCCTTGCCAGGGAGGACAGAGCCATTGAGTTTTCAGGAAGAACGACATCTTCTCCCATAGGAGATAGTCGGGCTCCGGTAGTCGCGCTTTGTAAGCGCGCAGGCGAACGACCTCTTCTCCCATAGGAGATAGCGATAGCGACTGGTCGAGCTCCGGTAGTCGCGCTTTGTAAGCGCGCAGGCGAACGACCTCTTCTCCCATAGGAGATAGCCATAGGGACTGGAGCGCGACTAGGAGAACCCTGTTTTTCCAGTGCCGAAAAAAGGCAGCGTCACGCGTTTTGACGCTGCCTTTTCACGGTAAGGGTGTCCCGATAAGTCAGGCGTTTCCCTCGCTTTCAAAGGGAAGCCTCACTTAAAACCGGGCGCGCTTCAATGAAGATTTTCCACACCTTCATCGCGTGTTTCAAACCTTTCACGACAGCGCGCGGCGAGACATGCAGGGATTGAGCCGTTTCGGCGAGAGAGAACTGGTCTAACAGGTACCGTTCTACCATCTTCGCCTCGTCCTCCGGGATGACAGTCAGCAAATCGATGCTCTCTGTCGCCTCCTCGTCCGGGGAGAGGAGCCAGTCATCAAGACGGTTGCCGACGATATTCAACAACTTTCGCACCCGTCTCACCCTGTTTCCGACAGCGCGTTCTGTCGCGTTGGTTAACGCCGCTATCGCCTTGTAGGTGCACCCTTCACAATAGTGGAGTTCCATCACCCGCCGGTCTTTCGGCGGCAGCAAGCGCAGCAAGCGGGTTCCCAGTATCGCCCGCGTCTGCTCGATGGCGCGCTGCTCTGTCGACCGGTAATCGACTGCGTCTCCAATGTAGCGCGACTGCGTGTCGTCAAAAGGGACTTGATAGCCCCTACGTCTGGTTCCACGAAGTCTATCTCTGGCAAGATTCCGGGCGATAGTCCGTAACCACGCCGGAAATTTTGCCGCCTCGCTGAGTTGGTGAAGAGTCTCAAACGCCTTCAAGAAGGCATCTTGGGCAATCTCCTCGGCATCCTCATAGTTTCCCAAGATGCGGTAGGCTACCTGGAAAACGTCCGGGTAAAACTGTCGGTAAATTATAGCCTTGGCGGCTTCGTCCTCCGCCACTTCTTGGATACGTTCTGCGTCATCGTTCATAATTCCTTCCTCCCTTGTTTGAGGTGAGGTAATTTAGATTGTTATGACAACACTGATAGGAAACTCAGTTGCAGTATCCGTTCTGCATCCTCATCATTTCTTTCGTGAGGGAAACGATGAGCATGCACGCTTTTAGTACGTTAGACGTTGATTTGAGGCAAAAGGCCCCAAAAATAGTGATTTTTTATTTTACCAGAAAAATCGATTTCTTGTCCAGGAAAATAATTCATGAGACGATAGCGCGGACATCCATACGTCCGGTTGCGCAGCCTCACCTTTCATCGAACCTCCGAGGCAAATCGATACGGGTGTTGCGCGAATTTCTGTCAGAAGCCCGCTCGCCGCGCGGCGGCCGGCGAAACTGCGCACTCTGTCTCAGGTTTGAATCCTGATATCCTAGTCTAAAGGTTGTGGACAGGTGCAGAACGTTCCCAGGAGGTGTGGTTTGCAACCACGCACGCCGTGAGATACGCTCCTCCCGGGATGTATGCACCTCTCCGTTACTGTTCAGTCTCATCGCTTTTCTCTTCCACCCAGGTTAGAAACGTTGCGGTGTCTGAAAAATGCGTTAAGATTTCGCCGGTAAGTGCGGGTTTGCGGAGGGCACACCATAACAGCCCATCGTCTGACCCATGCGCCTCAAACAATTCATGGAGCCAGATGGCATCAGCGCGGAGACTCTCCTTCGCGAATAGCAGAAGGGCATCTGCGAATAACACATTATCAGCCATATCAATGTCGTGAAGAATAAACCATCGCTCTAACCCAACGTCAATGTCCACCCATTTTGGGTCAGCGAGTTGCTCTAGGGCAGCCAATCCTAGGTTGGGGTCATGGTGTAATTTGAATAGGATTACCTCTCCTCTCCGGGCATAAAGCACAAGCGGATGAATCATCTCTATATCGGTTTCAAGAGGTTTAGGAATCCATGGTTTCAGAAACCTCCTGTATCTCGCCTCGTCGGGAACGCGTTGATAATACGCCTCAAGCGTCTCCACCGGTGGTGCTGTCGGATATTCTTGTGCGAGAAAATCGAGATAGAGCCGCGAACGCGTCACTTTTCGGAGTGCAGTGAAGTCAGCGTCTCGCATCGTCTCCGGAAACACGTTGCGCAGTCTCGCGAACGTGTCTGCCAGTGTAGGTTGGGTGGCTATCGGTTCTGGCGGTTGTGTCTCATCCTGTGCCGCGACGGCTGGCGGTTGTTCTTCGATGAGAAGGTTGTCGGAAGCGTCTTGACATCCGAGCAAACTGCAGATAGCGACGAGGATGAAAAAAGCGAACTGCAAAAAGTGTCGCATGGGTTTCTCCTTGGAAGTTCTCCCTACTTCGGGGTGCATAATTCTTTTATCGGGTAGCGTACTGTTGTCTTCCGGGGCCGTTCTCTGGCTTCTTGTAGGCGGGGCACCGGGTCCCGACAGTTAGCGTCCGTCGGGACCGGGAGCTCGCGCCTCTTGTTTGGCCGCGCAAGCGATAGCAGCCAAGATTCTTGTCCACCCGCTTTTGCCACTCCTCGTAACGGAGGACTCGGAATCCTAACAACGGTAACCTCACCTTCGCATTACTCTTTGGTTTCCCCGCTTTTCTCTTCCACCCAGGTTAGAAACGTTGCGGTGTCTGAGAAATGCGTCAGGATTTCGCCGGTGAGTGCGGGCTTGCGGAGGGCGCACCATAACAGCCCATCGTTTGTCCCATGCGCCTCAAACAATTCATGGAGCCAAGCTGCATCTTCGCGAAGACTCTCCTTCGCGAATAAGAGAAGAGCATCTGTGAACTTGCTATCCTCGGCGATATTGTCGTGGCGAGCAAGCCATTCATCGACTTCTTCGTTGTCCCAGCTTGGATTAGCCGTTAGCTCTAGAAGCGCGAATATGTTTGGATTGTTTTCCTGAAAACTCTTGAACAGCGAGAGCTCAATCTCACGGACATGAAGCACGATCTGATGAGTCACCTCTATATCAGTCTCAAGAGGCCGAGGAATCCACGGTTTCAAAAAAACGCCGTATCTCGCCGCGGCAGGGACGCGTTGATAATACGCCTCAAGCGTCTCCACCGGCGGTACTGTCGGAGACTCTTGTGCCAGAAACTCAAGATAGAGTCGCGAACGCGTCACTTTTCGGAGTGCAGTGAAGTCAGCGTCTTGCATCGTCTCTGGAAACACGTTGCGCAGTCTCGCGAACGTGTCTGCTAGCGTAGGTTGGGTGGCTATCGGTTCTGGCGGTTGTGTCTCATCCTGTGCCGCGACGGCTGGCGGTTGTTCTTCAAGGAGTAAGTTGTCGGAAGCGTCTTGACATCCAAGAAGATTACACGTAGCGAAGAGGATAAAAAAAGCCAAAGGCAAAAAGCGTTGCATGGGTTTCTCCTTTATTCGGGCAGAGCCATTTCGTTTTTGGTAGAAGTTCCCTTTCTTCCAGCAGGCGGAGCCCCTAGTCCCGACGGTTCACGTCTGTCGGGACTGGGAGTTCCCACCTACTACGGACAACAAAGTGTCTCTGCTGTGTTAGGGGAGGACAATGAATCTTCTTTGCCCTCCCCTCTCTTTAGAGCACGGTTAGTCGCAGAACTCATCTTTGACTGCGCAAGCGATAGCAGCCAAAACTCTTGCCCCCCAACAATCGGCACTTCTAGGGCTATTCCCGCAAACGTGCTCTTCGTGAGCCTGTGCTGCGGCGCATGCGATAATTGCTAATGGGCGCGCGTTGTTTTGTGCCTCAGCCTGCGGGTGTGGGACAAGCACCACTATAGGGCGAGAGCAACCGCTCTCGCCATGTTTGAGCCCTACTCCTCTCAAATGATAGAGGTTCATTGGAGAGTCTTGGGGAGTTAATCCGCGGGCTTGGATGCCTCCGGCACTTCTTTCCCTTCCGGGGCGTAGAGACATTTGAGGAACGTTTTGTCAGTGGAAAAAGCGTAGAGAATCCTATCCAACAAAATCGGTTCGCGGATGGCTACCCACAACATTCCATCAGATTGTCCGTGCTTTTCAAACAGCGTTTTTATCCACCGGACATCCTCATCTAGGTGTGACTCCGTGAGATGACCAAGGTGCCGGAAAACCCATAAAATGGTGCCCCAATCGCTTTGTGTCAGTTTTTCATGTCCCGAGTCAATATAGAGCCGGTTTTCCAACACTTTTCTACCGATGGGCTTGCTCACAATCAGCGACCCTGGACGGTAGACAGCACCTTTGCGCATCACTGGAGGGATAGTCTCGCCTCCACGGTAATGAGCTTTGGTATACCAATCCGAGGTAGCCATGTGGTGTATCACCCAATGTTCATCATCCTGTATTTCGTCTACGGTTGGAACGTAGAGGTGCTCGTCAAAGAATTTGAGGTATCGCGTTTTCGGGGGAATAACCTTGTTCGCGATGTCTTCAAACGCCTTAATGTCAAGATGAGGGTAACTTTTCGAGAGAAACGTCAGATATTCGGTGCTCCCGGCGAGTTCGCGGAGCGTGCTGAGTTTCTCATCAAGCACCTCGCCAGGGAATTTCCGTTTTAAGATGTCAAACGTCTCTCTCTCAAGCGAGGTAGGTTCTGTCTCGGCATGTTCGTATGCCGGATATTCTGCCGCGGTGCACACGCCGCTAATGAGCAAACAGAGCAGGCAGAACACGGTGAGGGCCTTCATGAGATATCCTCCGTTCATCAAGGGTGATGATATGTCCAAGCGTCGGAGTGGCGCAGGAACGCCACTCCGACGCTAACAACTTATTTCGATGCGCGTTGTGCCGCGGGCTTCTTGCCTTCACGGATTCGATTGATGTGCTCTTTGAGCTTTTCCATCCGTTTTTCGCAACAGCCGCAGCCGCGCTTTTTCTTGGAGACTGCTGGGGTTTTCCGCGCCAGGGTATCCCCGGCAAGCGGTTCGCGGGTTGCCATGACACCGGCTTCCATGTAAAGCAGGGCGTAGGTGAATCCCACCATCCCTATCAACATGATGCAGCCAAGTGTAAAAAGTGTGTTCACCATGTTAATCGTCCTCCTGGTTTTTCTGTAGGAGGTGTTCAATACGTGCGGCGAGCTCTGGTGCTGATGCCTTGATACGGCGAAAGCCTTCCTCAGGGCCGTATTGCTTCAAGGTTTGCATGGCACGGTTGAACTGCTCCGGTGAAAACTGTTCGCGAAGGGAGGTTTCAATGTGCATCTCTACCTCGGGAGAAAACTCTTCAAGCAGTTCTGCATCCATTTCTTCCATGCGTTGGGGCAGCTGCTCATGGGTTTCAAACGCCGGTGCCTCTTCGTTGAACAGCGAGGGTTGCCTCTCATTGTCCGAGGTGGTTTCTTTCGGTGCGATTGGGTTTACAAGGGCCTCCGGTTCTGTGAGCGGCAGTGCCGCGTCCGGCTGCTCAGAGGATGCCGCCGCAACAATGCGCGCGGCATTCTGCCTGATGTCTTTCGCCCACTCCAAGTCGCCATCGTATCCATTAAAATACCCGCGCATCCAGACACGGTTTGCGTCTGTTTCCAGCCGAAACTGCTGCATCACCGAAATTGTTTCGTTAGCACTTTCCGCGTCATCCACTTGGACAGGCAATACGCCTGCTTCGAGAAAGCGTTCGGCAAGGCGTTCGCGCATCATCGGTTCATAATCGACGTAGTCCCCGGTGGGGAAGTGCTCGCGGAACCTTTTCTCCTGGGCCATCCGACCGGAACCGAGTCCTTGCGATTCAAGAAAGTCCCACCACAGCCCAAGATTGTGACTCGGAAATATCGCATCCTGCTTTTTCTGGTACTCTTCAAACGCAGGAGATTCTATGGCTTTCTTGAACGCTGCCCGATAAGGATCGTCCTCGTCTGTTCCAATCAGCTGCAGGTTAGACAGGTGCCAGTCTTTTGCCCACTTTGTATCGTCCTGGGGCACTGTGGCAGCTGGCTCTTTCGTCGGTCCGGTTGTTTCACTCCCCGCTGTTGCATCTGGGGCCGCCTGACCTGTTGCCACGTACTTCCTCTGGGGTGATTGCTCCGGGGCAGTCACATAAAACAGGAGGCCCACGCAGATACCGATCAGTATCACGATGGCAACTCCCGCCTGCATAGGTTTGATCTTCATCGTTCTGAACTCCTCTATCGGAAGGGGATGTTGCTTCCATTACGGAAGCAACATCCGCTGTCGGTTGAAATCCAAAAACTGCTTCTATAGGACTTTAGGCCCCGCGATTACCGAGTCCGTGCATCGCGGGGCGGTTGGTGCGCAGTGGCATCGAGCAATGTTCCACAAGAGATGCGGATAGAAACCGCGCCGATGCAGTTCGTGCCGCGCGAGTCCTATCTAGTCGTCGCAGGCATTCGCAGATGTTACACGTTTTTAACATGCTAGACGTGTTTTTCATGCAAAAGGTACCAAAAATCCAACAAAAAAATCGGTTTTCCGCAGAAACGGCACATTTTTGCTGTGGCACCCGTTCAACATCCGTCTATCGCGAGATGACATTCAAACGATGCTCCACGCTTTTAACATGCTAGACGTGTTTTTCGCGCAAAAGGTACCAAAAATCCAACAAAAAAATGATTTTCCGCAGAAACGACACATTTTTGCTGGGGCACCCGTTCAACATCCGTCTATCGCGAGATGACATTCAAACGATGCTACTCGCTTTTAACATGCTAGACGTGTTTTTCACGCAAAAGGTACCAAAAATCCAACAAAAAAATCGGTTTAGCGGGAAAGTTGCGGCCGGTGCGCAAATAATACGTTCCGGAGATGCACGGTTTGAAACCGCGCGTCCGTGCGCGCTTGCAAAGCGCGCCTACCGGCTATTTGTTATCGCGGGCGTTTCCACTGAAAAAAGGAAAATTGCAATGTTAATGACACGGCGGAAGAAATGTGTTAGAATGGGACAAAACGCCAAAAGGAGAACGGACACATGCTAACGTCCCTCAAAGCTGGCAGCGCAAGCGCGAATATCACGCCGCCCCTCGGCACAGCGATACCCGGCGGCTTTCGGGCGCGCTATGCCGAAAATGTTGACGACGAACTCTTTGCTAAAGCGGTTGTGATTGATAACGGTGAAACCCGCATTGCGATGGTAACCTGCGATCTCATCGCTGTTACGGAGCAGATGGCGGATTGCGCGAAGGAACGCATCGCCGACAGGTGCGGCATCCCGCCGGAACACGTGATGGTAAACGCTACGCATACGCATACCGCTGCCGCAATCGCCAATCTACTCGGCACGCCAGTGGATACCGATTACACGGCATGGGTGCCCTTGAAAATCGCCGATGCCGTGGAATTAGCGGTTTGGCGACTCGCACCGGCGCGGGTAGGGTTTGCGAGCGTCAATGAAGAACGCATCACTTTCAACCGACGGTGGCATGTCAAAGATGGCACCGTGAGAATGAACCCCGGGGTCGAACACCCAGCCCTGGTCCGCCCTACCGGCACAATCGATGCCGAGCTCACGATGATGTTTGTGGAGGCAGAAGATAGCACGCCGCTCGCCGCCGTTGCCAACTTCGCGCTGCATTACATCGGCACGGATAACGGGAACGCGCTCTCCGCAGACTACTTCGGGCATTTCGGACGGTTGATGCAACGTTATCTGGGAGATACGTGCGTCTCGCTCTTATGGAACGCCGCATCGGGACAGATTAACAACACTGATTTCAGCGGGAAGCGGAAGTGGACTGCCCGCGGGCATCGGCAGGCAGAGAAAATGGCGAACGTCCTCGCTGGGCATTTTATCACCGAAATGCAGTTCATGGAGATGCACGAGACGCTGCCGCTCGGCGGCGAGGTGCGCACGTTGACGTTCCCGCGCAAACGGATTACTGCCGAAGACCTCGGGCTTGCCGAACGAATCTTAGCCGTGCCGCCCGGCACTTATGACGATTATGAAACAGGCCCGTTTAGTTGGGTAGTCGGACAACCTATTCCAAAAACGTTGGTTGATATCTACGCCTTGGAATGCCAGCGCGTGGCGAAGTTGCCCGAACACCTCACCGCGCCCATCCAAGTGTTACGCCTCGGCGAAGCGGCGATTGTGGCGTTGCCAGGCGAAGTTTTTGTTGAGACAGGGATGAACATCAAGTCAGCATCGGATGCAAGCCCGCTGTTTCTCGTGAGTTTAGCGAACGGCTACATCGGCTACATCTGCACAGACGAGGCGTTGACGCAGGAAGGAGGCTACGAAACGTGGGCGGCGATGTCGTCTTTGCCGGCCGTCGGCACGGTGCCGGCGATGGAGGCGGTTGTCGCGTCAATGTTGGAGCGGTAAGCGCGATGTGAAACCGC
>PYJE01000099.1:0-9518 GCA_003635305.1 Candidatus Poribacteria bacterium
TAGCAAGTTAAATAAAAACCCGAAGAAGACTCGAAATAAAGAACTGCCGACCCCCGTCGGCAATAACGCATAAATCTTTCAATGGCGTTCAGGAAACTAGAGACTTCTGCCTCCGTACCCAAATTAGGCTCGTAACGCCACCCAGGCATCCAGCAATCGAGATACAGCGAGAAACGGACTCTCGCCCCACGGTGAGGACAATCACCACGTTCCATGAACCGGTGCCTCTCGTGCCTGCGCAAATAATTTTGCCCACGCCTCAGAACCGTCATTGAACGTCAACTCCAACCGCGCACCCTCTACTTGCGCCTCGCCGTTGCCTGCGTTGAAATAACTCAACCCATCACCCACTATATGGATGCAACTCCCATCCGGATAAACAGCCGTTTTGATAATCTCCGGCACAGGATGAATCGTGTAACCCTCGGCATCCAACTTCTCAGCCGGAACGCGAAAGCGTTCAACCGCATCCTCGTCCACCTCAACGCCTAAGCCCGGCGCATCAGGAACCTTGTGAACACCCTCCGAAACCTGAACCGGTTGCGTTATGAGATGCTCACTATAGAGATTAATGCAGGTAATCGCCGGCCAAGTCGCATGCGTCAGCACACTCCCCAAATGCCCAGCCCACGTCGTCGTCAAACCATTCCCAACGATCTGGAGCCAGAACGGCATATCCGCTCCTGCACTGAGCTGCCCCTCGCGCATCACCTGCGATTTCCCACCGCCGATAACAAAACCACTGCATACATCCTCACGGACGCACGTCGTATAAGGCGGCGAACCGAAGTGCATCGCAATTGGCCTGTCGACGACTCGGCGAATCTGTTTATTTCCCTCAACATCGTTCTGTGGAATGGGGGACTCAAACATCGCCACGTTCGGATAAGTTGCCAATTTCTGCAAGACCGGGATAGCAGTATCGGCATCGCGCAAGGAACTGTTCGGATCCAGATCTAACTTGAAATCGGAAGGCACAGCCGCTGCGACTGCCTCCACTTGCGCGACGATATCCCACCACGGACGCGGCTTGTTTTTAAAACTGGTGTAGCCGCAAGCGACAGCATCCGCCGCCTCCGCCGCCCAATTCTCCGGCGAAGAATCAATGCTCCACCACGAAATAGGCACCGCATCGCGACACTGCGTGCCGAGCAGCTGATACACCGGCACCTCTAAAATCTTACCAACCACATCGAAAAGTGCCATTTGCAAACCGGCACCGAGTGAATCGTCGTTCATGAAGGCGGCGGGACTCTCGCCAAGCACACGCTCCACACTCGCATCACTCACACGGCGATAAGTATAGTGGATAACCGTCTCACCCCAACCGACATGCCCGGTATTTGTCGTTACCTTGCACAATTCAAGCAGGGACCAGTTATAGACGGTGGAGACGCTCTGTGTAGTAATTTGCTGTTGGCGCGGGGTGAAGGGGACATCTAAGAGGATACGTTCAACGTTCGTAATTTTCATGGGGAAGGACTCCTAAGGAACCAGTCTTGGCCCGTAGCGCGAGGGCCTGTCCCTCGCCAACATACAAGCCTATCAGTTTCTGTAGGTTGAACTCGCCAGAGCTCAACCTACAGCGCGGGATAGAATAGATTCCAGCCGCGAGGTAACCCCGCAGCCTAGCCTAATACGTGGTCTTGATTTCGCTCCACGTCGTCGTTAACTTGTCTTTCACGTGGACATCAAAGCCGTTAGAGGTTGTGACGAGGATGCTATCCACGCGGCCCATCCCCCAACTTTCATGCCAGAGGCCGACACTACCAGCCGACTTGTTCGTCGCCTTGTCCGACTCAAGGATAGCATCCCCCAGGTCATCGGAAGGTGCATAAAGGTCTTTGACATCCTCAAGCTTCATATACCAGACCTTGACGTTGTTGCCCTTTACCTCAACGCGGCCGAAGTAGGGGACAGCGTTCGTCTGGTCCAACGCACCACCTAACCCGTGCGGAACACCGAGTATTTCCTTGCCGCCGTTCTCGCAGCCGCACTGGTCCAAGCAGTTGCCAGAAGGACAACATCCATCCCCCAGGTCACCGAGGATAACTTGCGGCGTTTCGTTATAGCCGAAAACGACGAGATAGCCTTTATCGTCACCCTTCCGGCGGAATTGCACGCCGAAACTATCGTCATCGCCAAAGGAAAAAATCACCTGGATGATGCCATCGGTGAAGTCCGTAACGCCCGGCAGCGGCGTATTGCCAGAGATACCGCAGCCCTCCGCGGTCTGCGCCATCGCATTTTTCCCACCGAGTTTACCGCCTTCAAAATCCGCATCCGCCCAAATGGTGCCTGCGTTCTCCGGTTTATACCGCTTGATGTCGTTCACAGCGGCGTTCGGTTTCGCTTCGTTCGACCCGGGCTCAAAATCCGCATAAAACGCGACCTGGGCACCGGCGTGAAAAGAGATAAATAGACATAAAATCAGAATCGAAAGGATAAGTTGCGTTTTCATGAAATCTCTCCTTGAATGTGTAGGAAGGACGGCACGAAAACATGCCGTGTTTAGGTTCAAGCGCGCTTGCAAACCGCGCAGCCTGAAATTTTCAGGAAGGAGACAGAACGTCCCCGGTAGGCGCGGTTTGAAACCGCGCCTACGGGAAACGATGGATTTGCGTCCGTCTCTTTTAATAACTGCTCTTCACGTCACCCCACGTCGTGGAGAGTTTGGCACGCGGATCGACTGCCGTAGTGGAGAATCCATCCGGACCGGTAACAAGCAAGCTCCCAACGCGCCCATTGCCCCAGCTCTCATGCCAAATGCCGACGCTGCCGGGGCCCCCGTGGTCTGCCCCATCGTACTCCGCAACCGGATCGCCGAGTTCACCGGAATCTACAAACAGATCCGGCACATCCGCAAGCGGCATATACCAGACTTGGATAAGCGTGCCAGTCACTTCAACCCGACCGAAGTAGGCGACAGAATTGTCTTGCGAGAGCCCTTCACCTAAACCGTGGTCTACACCGACGAGTTCATTGCCGCCGTTCTCGCACGTGCACTGATCGAGACATTGCCCGGAGGGGCAGCATCCATCTGCGAGGCTGCCGATAATAATCTGCGGTGTTTCGTTGTAGCCGAAAGCGACGAGATAGCCTTGGTCCTCGCCAACGCGGCGGAATTGGAATCCAACGCCATCGTCATCTTGCCACGAGAAGACACCTTGGATGATACCGTCCGTGAATTCATCAACGCCCGGTAAGGGTGTGTTGCCGGAGTTGCCGCAGCCTTCCACGGTCTGGTGTAGCGCGCCCTCTCCGCCTTCGGGGAAATCAGACGCTGCCTCCCATGCCATGCCAGGGTTTTCCGGTTCGTAACTGCCCGGGTCATTGACGCTGGCATCCGGGATAGCCTCGGAAGAATCGGCTTCAAAGTCAGCGAAAAAGATAACCTGCGCGCTCGCATGGCTGAGAAGAATCATCGAAAACAGCGCAATGAGCGGCATTAAGTAGGTGCGTTTCATCATTGTATTGCTCCTTATAGGTTAGTCATGTAAGTCATGCGCAAGTTGAGGTAACCTGCGCGAGAAAAGGGGATTCTGCTAAAGTGAATTATCTAGCGGAATCATTCTTTATCCAATTTAGCAAAAGTGCACTTTTTTGTCAAATTAAAAAAAGTCCGCTAGTGTGAAAACACACTAGCGGCTTCTGGTGAGCCCTCGTAGGCGCGGTTTGAAACCGCGCCATCCGAGACATGCCTTGGAGGATTAAACCTTGCGCGAAACTAATGCCACGGTATTTGCACTAGTCTACATACAGGGGAGGTCCTGTTGGGGGATTCTTTCTATACGCCTCGGTCCTTTGAATCGCTTCCTCAATCTCCGATCGGCGATGCGGAAACAGCTCTAAGCTGGCTAGATGATACTCCATCATTTCATCGGATGTCCATCCTCTATCCGCTGATTCTCGATGATGCTTCATGTATATCTGCACTGCAGGTATGTTACCAAACCGTGCGATTAAACTCCGCTCCATTTTTTCGAGAATCTCATCCGGGAGTCTTCCGACAAAAAACTGAGGCTCCCCTGTTGGTTGACAGTGCTCACCGTGAACATGCACAAGAGATTGAGAGACAGGAACGTCAGTCCCTGCCGTTTCGTCGGGCCCTGTTTCATTAGAGGGTTCCTCTAATGCGATTGCCGCGGAAGGCTCTTCGGATTCAAACAGGCCTTCTAACGCGGCTGCTGATTCTGAGTCGTCCACGATTTCTTCGTTAACCGCAGCTGTTTCCGTATCAGCAACAATAGGGCTCGCCTGTGAGACATGTTCCCCTTTTTCATCATGGAGATGCACGTGACCTCCGCGGTCTTCCGCGTCCACAGTGGGTGGCTTCGGGAGGCTCTCCACGAAGCGTTCCTTCTCATACTCAAGGTATAGCACCCATGCAGCACCGAGAGTGAGAAGAAGAATGCCTGTGAAAATAACCTTCTTCATTAGGTACCTCCTTTCGGAGATGTAAGAATCTACCCTCATCTGCGATAGATTCTTACACGTCCTTGCTACGTTCATTCGTAATCATAGCTATTGGATGCATATTCCATTGTAGCAAAAGTGCACTTTTTTGTTAAATTAAAAAAAGCCGCTAGTGTGAAAACACACTAGCGGCTTTTAAAAACGAAAAGGCTCTGAGATTAGTGTCCCTCAAGTTGATTACATTTTCCATCAACCCAACGCAGGAAAATGTCCGTATTTGGAAAATCGTTCAGGATGTGGCCGATTAAAATCGGTTCGCGGAGTGCAAGCCATAACAACCCCGCATCCCTCCCATATTGCTCAAAGCTCTCTCGGATACGTGCCTGATCTTCGCTCTCAATTTTCTTGACGAAATCAGCCGTGGCCACGCTGAAGAGCTCAATGACATCAGGGCCCTGATTGCCAAAGCGAAAGGACATCCATTTGTCGATATCCTCATCGTTCCCAGATGCCTGCGCAAATTCGTCCATAATAAGAAAGATGTCCTGCGGGGCTTCGCACAGCCGCGCTAACATGTTGCGCGTATATACCATCATGCGATGCATGCCGACTACGTCTATCTCACCAGGCGTTTTAAAATGTTCCTCCAAAAACGGCAAGTAACGCTCCGTAGGTGGAGGAACGACTTCTAACAGTTCATCAAAATCCTGAACCGTTTTATCAATTGAGTTCTCCCGTCTTAGAAAATCGAGATAGGTTTTTGAGTTGACGATTTTTCTGAGCGTTTTGAACTCCGCATCGAAAACGTTTGGAAACCCGGCTTGCAATCTTGCAAACGTTTCCTCGGGCGTTGGCGCAGTCGCAACAGTTTCGGAGTCTACTGCCTCAACTGTCATATCAACTACGTCGCTAGGCCGGTCCAGACAGCCCGAAGTAAACAAGAGGCAAACGAGCGTCCACACGGTTAACATCCGAAATGGTTTCATTGGGTTATTCCTCGTGATGTTACAGAAGACGGTTCCTGCCCAAAGTTGTTGGACAGGAACTGCCTGGTAGGCGCGCTTTGTAAGCGCGCACGCGCGCGGTTCCTGCCCAAAGTTGTTGGACAGGAACTGCCTGGTAGGCGCGCTTTGTAAGCGCGCACGCGCGCGGTTCCTGCCCAAAGTTGTTGGACAGGAACCGAGAACATCGGGTTAGCAACCCGCTAATCTTACCGATAACCACGCGGCTGCCCACAAGGTGGCCGAACTGCTGACACAAATAGCGACCGCACCCGCTCTCATCGCCCAACAATGCCACGCATCTGCTTGATTGGTAAAGGGCCCCGCAAGCAGAAAGGTAATTGCGAGAAGCAGGAGGATTGCTACGGTTTTCAGTGTGAGTTTCATGAAAATAGAATCTCCTTTCTGTTTCCATATCCTAAAATAATAGAAAAGCCATCACGCGTTGTGCCGGAATCTCATCCTTGTGGTGGACCAGAGCCAACCGACAGAAGCCTCCGGAATCAATAGCAGCACGCGGTGCAGCTGCATTGTCGCATTTTGACTCTTTCTATACCCAATCTGCCGGAATATGTCCGACACGCTGAGCACTTCTCAGCTGTTACTATATAATGACGCGTATTCAGGGACAAAAGGTTGCATAAAATGCGACTTTTTGAAAAATTCAGTCACAATCAACCGAATTGGGCTCAAATCGCAGTCTAAGCACGTGCAAGGGTATCCCCAACGCAGAAATCACGGCCGGGCCAGAACTACCTGTCTATCCTCGTGCCGCGGTTCACCGCTTTGCAAGCGAAGCACCCCCCGGTCTTCTGTGCCGATATAGAATACGCCGCTATCAACAACGAAAGAAGTCATCCGTTCCGGGACATCCGACGCTACCTGCTCCCATGTTAGTGTTCCGTTTTTCAACCGATAAATGCCTTCATCCGAAACACCACAAACACAAGAACCATCGAGTGCTATGTTGTGCATGACAATAGGCACCTCTGTTGCGTCGGTGAGGGCATGCCAATTTTCGCCATCGCTTGACATGACGACACCCGCGTTCGTCGCAACGAACACCCTTGAACCGGCCAACACTATTTCCGAAACGCTTTCAAAGGCGACAGGGAGGCTCGCGGTAACATCTTCCCAATTGTCGCCCCTATCCACAGAGCGAAAGAGATAGCCATTACTCCCTTCCACATAGACAGCGGCACCGGAAGCAGCTAAGTGAAAACCACCGTAATCGTCACGATGGAGTTCTCGGATATTCCCCAACCCGGTGTTGTGCCATTCACTAGCACCAGGACTCCACCGGAAAATGCTTTGCTCATCTGCAAGGTAAAACGTTTCTCCACTGACTGCAAACGCACCGGGGCGTGCATGTTCGTTGCCAGCACGATGGGGACGAGCAGTGCGATTTGCCCAGGTCTTGCCAGCAAGGCCTGTCCCAGAGAACATTTCTGTATTCCCTCTTAACCTCTGAACATATTCTGCACGTTCTGTGCCAAAGACTGGAATTCCTAGAACAGGCATTAGCACTTGACTATCAGGCACCAATGCTAACAAGCACGTCTCGGTTAAATGGTGTGCTTGCACATAAAGTGTGCCATTGGCTGCTACAATCCTCGGATATCCTAAACGGCCTTCAAAATGTGACGGTAGTCCAGCGACAGGAACTTTTGTCCAACTTTCACCTCTGTTCGCTGATTGGAAGATACCTTCGGTGGACGCGGCGTAGAGGACGTTGTTCACCCCTAACACACTCAGAACTCGGGTTTGCACGATGCCATTCATCAATTCACGCCACGTGTAGCCGCCATCAATTGAACAACTTATTCCCCTTGGCCCGGCTAAGAAGAAAGAGTTTTCGTCCAAGGCAACAGCAGGAAACATAGGTAGGGTAAAGGCACGCCCATGAAAGCCAAGGTTCGCCCAAGTTTTGCCCCTATCCGTTGAACGGAACACACTGCTACCGAGTGCCAAGACTGTCTCGCCTATTGCCACGAGTTTGAAACGTGACATTGCTAAAGACGAGAAACGAAAAGATTGCGGCGGCGTTATTTCGTGCCACGAATGTCCCGCGTCGGTTGAACAGAAAAACGCAACGGAACCGGAAAAAAGGGTTCCTAACTTTTCTGTGCTGATATAAACGTTGCTGTCAGTAACCGCAATCGAACTGATGCGCCGAGACTCAGCAACCGGCAAACTCTCCCATACCTCTCCATTGAGTCGGTAAAGCCCCTGGCTCGTTCCAACCAACACGCGGTTTCCAACAACGGCGGCTGAAAATAGCGCATCCCCTGTCAACATATCCGGAGACTGTAAAGGGTGCGCTAATCCCCGGTTCTGGGGGTACCACGTCTTGCCAGCATCTTTAGAGCGGAAAATGCCATCTCTAAAAACGAGATAAAACGCCTCGTCGGCGATAAGCAAGGCAACCACGCGGCCCTTTGGACGATACCCCACCGCACGCCACGTTTTACCACCATCGGTTGACGCAACCAATTCCTTTTCACATGCAAGGTAGAGAGTATCGCCTCGCTCTGCCATCGCAATAGGCACAACATCCCCGATAGATGGTAAATCGCTGTTCACGCACAGCCAACTCTCCCCATCGGCTGCCAACTTGAAAAGGCTTCCGCCGCCGACAGCGTAAAGTTCACTGTCAGAAGTAGAAAATAGCGTGATGAAAGCACCCCCTGAAGGCCCATTGGTTTGATGCCATCGCGGTTTGGATATGGCCCTCGGCTCCTCATCAACAGGAGTCACAGTCGCGAGCAGGGAATCTGTTCGCGAACCCACACCAACGCGCTCCCCCGGCTCAGCCGTGGTGCCAAGCCGCGTCCGAATCGCTGGCTTCGCCTGCAACGCAAAACGCACCGGCGCATCCACAATCTCCACCGTCATCGCCGAACTCGCATCAAAACTGTACGGTTGCTGGAAGCGGAACAAATGCTGCACGCCGAAACCGGCCATCAAGATGAGCAACACCGCCGTTGAAAGCGACACCGCCCACGGCAGGAAAGGCTTACCGCCGCTCGGTGAAACCGGTTTGACGCGCGCAACCGCACGCAGGATGTCCCCGGTTAACGTCGCGCGGAGTTGGAAGTCCTCCAACACCTCGCGAAGTGCATCTACTTCCCCTTCCAATCGCTTCCGCGCGCGATGCAGCCGACTCTTGACGGTGTTCGGCGAAATACCGAGGTACTCGCCCACCTCCTCGCAACTCATCTCGCCAAGGTAGTGCAACGTCACAACAGTGCGTTCACTCTCCGGCAGACTGCGCAGAATCTGCTGCACAGCCTCGCGCTTCCGAGCGGCAACCGCCGCTCGCCGTTCCGCCGCCAAGTGCTCCGTGTAATAGTGCTCCTCAAGCTCCACAGGCTCCATCGCCTCCAATGACTGCATCGGAACGCGATTCTCGCGATGCCACGCAATGCACTGCCGATGCGTCATCACGGAAAGCCATCCCGAAAACTGGCTCGGGTTTTTGAGCGTGGACAACTTGTGATACACCTTGACGAAGACATCTTGTGTAATCTCCTCGGCGACATGAAAATCCCCCACCTTCCGCCAAGCCAGCGCATGGACTGACTTCTGATGCTTCTTTACCAACTTGGTAAACGCTCCCTCGTCACCATCCAAAAAGGCTTCGATGAGCGCAACGTCTTCGCTTCTCATCGCTAATCCCTCCAAAAAAAGAGTGGTTTCATATATAATGACGCGCGTTTGGGGAAGAAAGGTTGCATAAAATGCAATTTTTTTTCAAAAAAACGCCCCAATGAAGAGAAAAAAATAAATGGGCCCGTTTTTCGCAGCTGAGGAGAGAACTTCTAGCTGGAACATAGCGCGGAGGCAAGCCCCCGCGCTGGATGCATGACGAAGGACAAGTTTTCACCGGCCTCCAAGCATTTGACACCGAAATAAAAAAATGCTATGATACAGTTAATTATCCTCGGCACCTTCATCAATCCAGTCAATGAAGAGTTGGATCTGCGCGTCATCAAGCGCGGGCGGAATGGGGGGCATGCCGCCGCCATCAATCCGCTTGACAACGAGGCTCCCCTCGCCATCGCCGGCGACAAAAGCAGGGCCGTTGTTGCCACCGTTCTT
>PYJE01000099.1:9538-29272 GCA_003635305.1 Candidatus Poribacteria bacterium
GCAGGGAATCTGTTCGCGAACCCACACCAACGCGCTCCCCCGGCTCAGCCGTGGTGCCAAGCCGCGTCCGAATCGCTGGATTCGCCTGCAACGCAAAACGCACCGGCGCATCCACAATCTCCACCGTCATCGCCGAACTCGCATCGAAACTATACGGTTGCTGGAAGCGGAACAGATGCTCCGCACCGAAGCCTCCTATCAAGATGAGCAACACCGCCGTTGAAAGCGACACCGCCCACGGCAGGAAAGGCTTACCGCCACTCGGTGAAACCGGTTTGACGTGCGCAACCGCACGCAGGATGTCCCCGGTTAACGTCGCGCGGAGTTGGAAGTCCTCCAACACCTCGCGAAGTGCATCTACTTCCCCTTCCAATCGCTTCCGCGCGCGATGCAGCCGACTCTTCACGGTGTTCGGCGAAATACCGAGATACTCGCCTACCTCCTCGCAACTCATCTCGCCAAGGTAGTGCAACGTCACAACAGTGCGTTCACTCTCCGGCAGCCTGCGCAGAATCTGCTGCACAGCCTCGCGCTTCCGAGCGGCAACCGCCGCTCGCCGTTCCGCCGCCAAGTGCTCCGTGTAATAGTGCTCCTCAAGCTCCACAGGCTCCATCGCCTCCAATGACTGCATCGGAACGCGATTCTCGCGATGCCACGCAATACAATGCCGATGCGTCATCACGGAAAGCCATCCTGAAAACTGGCTCGGGTTTTTGAGCGTGGACAACTTGTGATACACCTTGACGAAGACATCCTGGGTAATCTCCTCGGCGACATGAAAATCCCCCACCTTCCGCCAAGCCAGCGCATGGACTGACTTCTGATGCTTCTTTACCAACTTGGTAAACGCTCCTTCGTCACCATCCAAAAAGGCTTCGATGAGCGCAACGTCTTCGCTTCTCATCGCTAATCCCTCCAAAAAAAGAGTGGTTTCATATATAATGACGCGTGTTTGGGGAAGAAAGGTTGCATAAAATGCAATTTTTTTGAAAAAAACGCCCCAATGAAGAGAAAAAAATAAATGGGCTCGTTTTTCGCGGCTGAGGAGAGAACTTCTAACTGGAACAGAGCGCGGAGGCAAGCCCCCGCGCTGGATGCATGACGAAGGACAGGTTTTCCCCGGCCTCCAAGCATTTGACACAGAAATAAAAAAATGCTATGATACAGTTAATTATCCTCGGCACCTTCATCAATCCAGTCGATGAAGAGTCGGATCTCCTCGTCAGTGAGAGGCGGTGGGATGGGAGGCATGCCGCCGCCATCAATCCGCTTGACAACGAGGCTCCCCTCGCCATCACCGGCGACAAAAGCCGGGCCGTTGTTGCCACCGTTTTTGAAGGTGTCGTATTGGCTGAGATCCAGCCTTGCCGCCGCGCCACCCGCAGCATGGCACACCGGAATCGCGCAGCGCGCCTCAAGGATAGGCGAAATATCCTCCTGAAACGAAACCTTCGGTTCTTCAATCACCGGCGGCGGTGGAGGTTCCACAACAACCGGCTCTTCAACCACCACTACCGGCGGCGAGACAGGCGGCTCAGGTGTCGGCGGCGGAGTTGTCACCGGTTGCACGATATCCGTCACACCGCCCGGCTCCTCATCAACCGAATCGCCTTCATCACCGCAACTGAGCATGAAAACGGCAAGCCCCATGCAGAGGAGGACTAGCCAAACAGAACGAAATTTACAGCGTGAATAAATCACAAGTCATATTCTCCTTTTTTTAGCAGGACAGACGTAGAAACGGCCCCGGTAGGCGCGGTTTCAAACCGCGATGAGTAGGAGGGACATCAGACGAACCCCGTAGGCGCGGTTTTCAACCGCGCCCTTGTCCCGATACCTGTAGGAGGGACATCCTTGTCCCGATACCGCTTTCTATCCATCCGCTAAAACGTATTGTCAATTGAATTTCAGATAGTATACCACCAAACGGCTTTCTGTCCTGGCGCAAAGCGTTCGGATAAGATTTTCGTGTAATATCACCAATTGGCGTATCTAACGCTTGCGAACGACAAAAAAATGAAAATTTTGATTAACACGGAGATAACCTCGGAACACCGACAGGAAATAGAGGCGGTTTCCGAGCAGCTGCATATCATTGAGGCACAAAACTCGGCAGAAGCACTGCGCAACATCGGCGATACCGATGTCGTCTTCGGCGGTTTCAACCGCACACTGTTTGAGAACGCCAAGCAGCTCAAATGGGTGCAAGTGCTTTCCGCCGGCGTTGACGGCCTCCTGTTCCCCGAATTCGTTCAAAGCGATGTCGTCTTAACAAGCGCGAAAGGGTTCGTCGGGCCGCATCTGGCAGACCAGGCTTGGGCACTCATCCTCGGCTTGCTCCGCGGCATCGGCCGTTCCGTGCGCGAACGGACATGGGACAACCGCATGTCCATCAGACTCGCAACCTGGGAACTGAGCGAACGCACCCTCGGCATCGTCGGACTCGGCGGCACAGGGATTGACGTGGCACGCCGCGCACAAGGGTTTGACATGCGCATCATCGCCGTAGATCCGGAGACAGTTGAGGCACCTTCTTTCGTCCACGAAGTGTGGCAAATGAACAGGTTCCATGAACTGCTCTCGCAGTCCGATGTCATCGCCATCTGCGCTCCGTTGACACCAGAGACGCACGGCATGTTCAACGACGCGGCGTTCCAAGCAATGCAATCACACGCGCTGCTCGTTAACGTCACACGCGGCAAAATTGTCGACGGACCGGCACTGCTCCGCGCGCTGAACAACGGAAGCATCGGCGGCGCAGGATTAGATGTCACACCAGAAGAACCCCTGCCAACGGATAGCCCACTGTGGGATATGCCGAACGTGATTATCACACCGCACGTCGCCGGCGGCTCACCCATCCGCCTAGACCGGACGGTGGGACTTTTCTGTGATAACCTTGAACGAATCCTTGTCGGCAAACCCCTCCTCAGCATCATTGACAAGAAGAAGGGGTATTGATACCAAACAACCCGGCCCACGCCCCGTAGCGCGAGGGCCTGTCCCTCGCGGACATCTACTTCCCTCTTTTCTCGTAGCGCGAGGGCCTGTCCCTCGCGAACACCTACTTCCCTCTTTTCTCGTAGCGCGAGGGCCTGTCCCTCGCAGGCTCGCGCTTGGCTTTACCCTTCCGTAGCGCGAGGGCCTGTCCCTCGCGGGCTCTCTCGACGGCGCGGTGATTTTTACCCATCACAATGGCGGGGGACAGGCCCCCGCCCTACGGCAGCACGGCGATTGTTACCCACGCGAACTCTCAAACGCAACGAAAATCATCCCTAGCACTCAGGCAACCAGATGCCCGCCATCCGCAACTTCAGCTGCTGCGTCGCCAGTGCGGCCGCATCTCCTTCCGCCGTGCCCGCAATGTCAAACTTCGCGCGCTCCTTTTCCAAGTTGCAGAAGTTCTTCTCCAGCTTCGTCCCCGCAATTGTCGGCTCATCGCACAGCATCTCCCGCAGGTTCTGCATCGCACGATGCGTCTCTTCATCGGTGATACCTAACACCTCCGAGAGCAACCGCGCATCCAGCACATGCCGCCACTCGTCATACCGGCATTCGTTATATGGCAACATCCGATACGATTTCAGTTCAGCAAAGATGCGTTCTGCCGCTGCTAACTGTTCGTCAGTGAGTTGGCGGACATCAAGAGTCGGGACAGTCCAACGTGTTGTCCATGTGAGTTTACCGCGTCCCGGTGCTTGCTTACTGGCGTGCATCCAGTGACAAAGTAACCCAAACGTAGAGTTTGTCCACAGCGTCCAGGCAGCTTCGTGCTTCTGTTCATTAAGACGCACGTTGTGTAGAGAGCTTGCACCGATAGATGGATGTTCGGTAAAACTCGCTAGTTGAGAATTGGCGTTGAAGCTCAGAAGTCTATGGTAATGTGTGCGACTACTGCGCGCCAAAATGCCACGCGCTTGATGTGCCTTACCCGTGATGATTCTGGCATAGGCGTTCACCGAAGTCTGCATCGCACGTTGGGTTTGGGCATGCACCTTCCACAGCGTAGGATGCGTCTCATAAGCGTCAGAGATACCCTCACGTACCTGAAACGCGCCATCACCGCGTCTCTCATTTTTGATACAGGGTTCGCTAACATTTAACTCTGCCACATCTTGAATCTGGCACATCGGCAGAGATAAACATGCTAGCAGGCGTGGGAAGTGCAATCTGCCATGACGCAGGTGATAGGCCATCTGCATCAGCGAGAATGCGCGCACACGAGATACCGCCCATTCGTTCTCGTCAATAGGGCAATCCATTGCATAACCTACTACGTCGGTGCCAATAACCAGTTCGTCACCATGGCTCCGTGAGGGACATCTTCCTGCTTACGCGTCAATGCCTGCTCCCGAATTTCGCATGCCAGTATTTGCGCCGATAGGAGACTGTCGGGACGATGAGTGAGACAGACAAACCGCGCCCGCCCCGTGTTTGCCCCCACGCCCTTTGTCGCCACCACCATGCACTCCCCTAAACTGGTATCTGCAGAAAACGCACTGTCATGTCCGCTGTTACCCGCGATTGTTACGACGATAACATCGTGGTATTCCTCAGACAGCATTCGCCGCATCTTCTGCGTATTAGTGCCCGTAAAAATCGAGGACAGCAGGATAAACCCCATCGTGCCACCTATCTTCAGCTTCCTGTCCGCCATGTCAACGAAGTAGGAGCCGAGGCCATCATTTCCATCCCCGACGCGGATATCTTTCTTTCTCAGCGCGGCGCGTAGCAACTTCTCTTCATCATGAGAGCGTTTGCTTCCCTTGAACGCCGCCTTACCTTTCCCGCTATTCCGGTCGGCATTTTTGGAGAACGGTGGATTAATGATGACAATGTCCATCTCACCATGCGGAAATGCCCGCTTAATCTCTGCGGTTGCCTCACCATCATCGCCGCTCGCTTGCTCAGCATCAGGTTCAAGTTGGATGAATGTCAACTGGTTGGTGTTCAGTAATTCTAACGAACCCGTTTTGAAATCGCCGCCGCCCATGTCGCCGCACGGCGCGGTAATCACCCGCGTCGCACCGAGTGTCACATCGGGATGCGCGCTCGCCATCACGGCAAACGTTAAATGCGTCGCATGCGAATAAATGTCCGAACCGCACAGATTATTCTCCATCATCTCGCGATGAATTTCACGGCTACTCCGTCCTGTTTTCTGCTCGTAGAGCCGCTGCACGCGCTTGTAAACCCCGTTCAACAAGGCACCTGTTCCGCAAGCATAGTCTGCCACTTTCGGGAGGTTGTCCACGTCAATGTCCTGACACACCAAAGCCGATAGCAAAGCCGCGCTCTCCGGCAACGTATAGTGCGCCTTCACGTAGTCCCTGTCTACCACGAGTGTCTGGAAAATCTCGCCAGCCAACTCGTGAATTTGCGGCAGGTGCGATTTCACTATCTCACGCGCCGTATCCAGCAACCGGCGTAGCACCCTGAGAGACATCTGCTCGTCGTAGCAGAATGCCTCCTTCACCATCCGCCTCGCATCCTTGAAAATCGGGACATAGTTGATGCGCAACACCGCCGCCCAATCCGCCAATATGGAGTTATGCCGCACAGGCGCGTCATCGTAATAGTTCAGCGGACGCACCGACTCAAACCCCGCTTTGCCTGCCAGCGCGTGCTGGAAGATGAAGGCATCGGTAATAATTAACGCCGCCTTCCCACAAGCCTCCGCTGTCGCCTTCTCACCGAGAATACCGCTCAGCTTTTGCCCGATAGCAGGCCTGTTCGGAATGGCATCCTCTATCCACTTCGCCGCCACTTTAATGCCGCGCTCCATCGCCTGCGCCGCATCCTTAATCTGTTTACTCGGAGACGCGCCAACGTGCAAAGCGTTCACGATGTCCGCCAGAGAACCACGCGCAACCCCGGCCATCGGAAATTCCACCGGCTCACCGCTTGAAATACTGATGAGTTTATACTCAATCTCGGTGGTGCTAACCAGCTTCCCAACCAACTCGTCGCCAGAGGCAGTGGACAACTCTCCCGGATAACGGATAACCACCCCTGTCTGGAGAGTCTCGGAAATGCCAACCCACTCGGCTGTCAACTCGCTACCGATGTAGATGTCCCGCATCTTCGTGATGCCCTTCTCAATAGGCACGTCCGCGGGCTTCGCTTCCACCGCGATAGTCTCAAGTCCAAACCGCTTTACCATGATATCAGGTGTCCGCTGGCTCCCCACAAACGGCTTCTGCTGCGCCTCTATCGTCCAGCCGTGCGTCATCCCGCTTAACAGGTTGCGAACCTCCGCCGTAATCGTATCTTCCGCTTGTCGCCTCATCTTCAACAGCCTCCGCAACTTCATCTCGCAACCTACAGAAATGTCATAACAGTCCGTAGCGCGAGGGCCTATCCCTCGCAATCCAGTGCTCTGTTTGATGCATTTCCGTCGCATCAGGCCCGTAGCGCGAGGGCCTGTCCCTCGCGGGCTCGCGCCTGGCCTTACCCTTCCGTAGCGCGAGGGCCTGTCCCTCGCGGACACTTACTTCCCTCTTTTCTCGTAGCGCGAGGGCCTGTCCCTCGCGGGCTCGCGCCTGGCTTTACCCTTCCGTAGCGCGAGAAAGCCTTATGAGCCTTTCTCACGACGGCGCGGTGATTTTCACCCATCACAATGGCGGAGGACAGGCCCCCGCCCTACGGCAGCACGGCGATTGTTACCCACGCGAACTCTCAAACGCAACGAAAATCATCCGTAGAACTAAGGCAATCAGATACCCGCCATCCGCCTCGTCAATAGGACAATCCATTGCATAACCCCACGCCCTACGGATTTTTTGTTGTTCGCAAGGCGTTAGATACGTTGGTTGGTGATATTACACGAACATCCTATCCGAACGCTTTGCGCCAGGACAGAAAGCCGATGTTAACTCGGTTCGGCGATTCTCACCAACTGTTTACCGATATTGCCGCCCTTCAGCATGCTAATGAACGCCGCCGGGGCCGCTTCAATCCCGCCTTCCGCAATCGTCTCGCGGTATTTCAGTTTGCCATCTCGCACCCATTCGCCCATCTGGACAAGTGCTTCGGCGTGCCGAGCGGCGAATTCAGTGACGAGGAAGCCCTCAATCCGCGCACGCTTCGTGATGAGATACCACAAGAAACGCGGGCCCACCTCCGGACTCTCCAAGTTATACTGCGAAATCTGTCCGCAGATTGCCACGCGGCCCTTGACGCGCAAATTCGGGAAAACTGCATCCGTAATCCGCCCGCCGACATTGTCAAAATAGACATCAATGCCATCAGGGAAAAGTTCCTCCAACTTCGCAGTGTAGTCGTTTACGTTTTTGTAGTTGAAAGCGGCATTGAAGCCGAGTTCGTCGAGGATATACGCTACCTTCTCATCTGTCCCCGCCGTGCCGACAACGCGGCAGCCTTTAATCTTCGCAATCTGGCCGACGACAGAACCGACCGCGCCTGCCGCGCCAGAGACGAACACCGTCTCGCCATCTTGCAACTTGCCGACTTCCAGCAGACCGAAGTAGGCAGTCAACCCCGGCATACCGAGAATGCCGACACCCGTGGAGATAGGCGCGAGACCCGGGTCGATCTTCCGTAACTCGCCGCCGCCCGCCACACCGTATTCTTGCCAGCCAATATGCGCATTCACAATATCGCCAGCCTGAAAATCGGCATGCTTCGACTCCACAACTTCGGCGACGACTCCGCCTACCATCACCTCATTGAACTCAACGTTAGCGGCATAAGAACGCGCTTGGTTCATCCGCCCCCGCATATAAGGATCGACGGAAAGATAGAGGGTTTTGACTAACACCTGTCCGTCTTCGGGGACAGGAATCGGGGCCTCTACCAAGTTGAAATCGGATTCTTTCGGATAGCCAACAGGACGTGCGGCTAAGGTAATTTGTCTGTTCATGTTAATCTCCTAACTACCGGAAGGTTACGCCTACCGGGTATTGAATTGAACGGTATCTTCGCCGTGGACGACAATCAGCTCGTGCAACGGCGCGTCCCAATCCAGCACTTTGACAATCGGGACAATGACGCGCACCGCCAAGCCGATGCGCCGTTTAGCAGATTTCTGTCCTGGCGCTCTTCTGTCCTGGCGCAAAGCGAACGGATAAACGAAACGTATCACAGCACCAACAACGTAACTGAACGCCTTGCGAACAACAAAAAAACGATACAGATTTCCTTTTCATTACACCAAACAACGTATCTAACGCCTTGCGAACGACAAAAAATCGGAATGATGCAACGTCCGCTCGTTGAAAAGCACAAACTCGCCGGGCTGCATCTCCAGATTAACGCAGCCGCTCGTGTCTTTCTGTCCTGGCGCAAAGCGAGCGGGCAAGCGAAACGTTTAACAGCACCAACCATGTACCTGAACGCCTTGCGAACGACAAAAAGTCGCCCATCTGTCCAAACGCCATCTCCGATGTAGCCTTCACGTGCGGCACCACCTTGCGATGTGAACCGGGGATAATCTGGAGGCTTTCTGTCCTGGCGCAAAGCGTTCGGATAGGATTTCCATTTGAAAGCACCAAATTGCGTATCTAACGCCTTGCGAACAACAAAAAAACGTCGCCGCATCGACAGCAATCCACGCCGAGATGATAATAGGCGGCTCAAGCGGCTTTCTGTCCTGGCGCAAAGCGAGCGGATAAGCGAAAAGTTTTGAAACACCAAATTGCGTATCTAACGCCTTGCGAACGACAAAAAGTCTTGATGCCACGGAATCTCCTTCGCACCCGGTTCCTTGACAAAGAAGTTAGTACGCCAGAGCAGGAGATCTGGCGCGTAAAGTGCGGCCATCCGTTTGACGACGGCAGGATGCGTCGCGAGTTCGTGAATCAGTGGACAGTCGAGATGGCGATTATGCTCCCGCACACCGTGGTCGGGCGCATCCGTCTCCAGCACCCGCTCAATTGCCGGTTGCATACCGCGCATCTCATCGGGACTGCAGAGAACGTAAGGACCGAGGTACCCCTGTCTCCGAAACCGCTCCATCTCCTCTCCGCTTAACTGATAGTTTGTATGTGGCATAGCTGTTATCCTCACACATCTCTCGGTAGGCGCGCTTTGAAAGCGCGCCTACTCTGTAGTTTCAGTATACCACCAGAATTATTGCACGTCAAATGTGACGCGTCATGGCGAGGGCATCTTCCCTCGGTATGGGTCTACTGGCACACATGCACCTTAATCGCACCAGAGGTTTTATCGGCAGAGACACGGAACGCTTCCTCAATCTCATCAAGCGGATAGCGATGCGTTACCAACTTCGTCGCATCCACCTTCCCAGAAGAGATTAACTCAATCGCCGCGTCAAAATCTGTCTCCATCCCACTATAACCGTAGCAGTTTGAGCCGGTAATAAACGCCTCAGACCAGACGATAGTGGAGAGGTTCACCTCAAGCGGTTTGTAATACCCCGCGACGAGGACGACAGCACCCTGCTTCCGCACAATCGTGGTGGCGATATTGAAATTCTCCGCACCGCCCACCGTCTCTACCACCGCATCAAAACCGATGCCATCCGTGATGCCCTTCACATAGTCGCGCACATCAGTGTCACCGATGTTCACGACGTGGTCTGCCCCAAGTGCCCTCGCCAATTCCGCCTGCTGTTCATATTTGACGGTAATCAACGTTTCCTTTATCCCCGCGGCAACGGCATCCGCCAAACAGAATTGCCCGATGGTGCCCCCACCGATGATGGCGATGCTATCACGGGAATTCGCGCCGGTGCGCGCGACAGCCCGATGCGACACGGCAAGCGGCTCAACAAGCGCGCCCTCCTCAAACGTCATCGTCTCCGGCAGTTTAAACAGCCCAGAACGGTGCGCCGCGGTATACTCGGCGAAACCACCGTGCATCTCCGGCGAAATCCATGCACGATGCCGGCAGAGGTTATACTGCCCAGTCTCGCAATATGTGCATGTGCTACAGTGCGAGAAACATTCCACCGCCACCTTGTCCCCGATGTCAAAATCGGTAACGCCATCGCCGAGTTTCACGACTGTGCCGCAAGTTTCGTGCCCAGCGGCGTGTTCATGCGACTGCCCCCAATGCCCGAAATAACTGTGCAAATCACTGCCACAAACCCCGGTCTGCTTGGTATCCACAAGCACATAGCCGGGAGGCGGTTCGTTCCGTTCCACCTCACGAATCGCAATCTGCTCAATGCCAGTGTAAATAGCGGCCTTCATTTTCATCAGGGTTTCCTCCTTGTTTCAAGTTTTTGTCGTTCGCAAGGCGTTAGATACGCAATTGGGTGTAATGAAAAGAACATCCTATCCGCTCGCTTTGCGCCAGGACAGAAATCTCTGAAAAACTCGTTTCCGAATCTCTCGCTTATCGGATTTTCCAACACTCGTCTTCGGGAGTTCATCAACGAAAATAAACCGGTCTGGTATCCAAAACTTCGGGAATTGCGTTGCGAGGCACGCTTCCAACTGCGCAGCCGCAGCCTGTTCACAGACAACCACTGCAACCGGACGTTCACCCCACCTCTCGTCAGGGATACCGATGACAACGGCATCAAGCACCTGCGGGTGCGCCATCAACGCCGTCTCCAACGCAATGCTTGAGATAGACTCGCCGCCGCTCCGAATGAGGGCCTTCGCCCTATCCACAATCTGCACATAGCCTTCGGGGTTGATAGTCGCGATGTCGCCGGTGCGCAACCAGCCATCCGCCGTGAAATGTTCCAGCATCGGCTCCGTTTTGTAATAACGACTCGCTGTCCAAGGACTCCTCACCTGCAGCTCGCCTACCGTTTCTCCATCCCAAGGCAGCTCATCACGATTTCGCTCACCGACTAGCCGAATCTCAACACCTGGCACAGGACTGCCTTGCATCGCCTTCATCTGCCACTTTTCAGCATCCGACAGGTGCTGATGCGCGCGGCGGAGCGTCGATAACGTGCCGGTGGGCGACATCTCTGTCATCCCCCAGGCGTGGCGCACCTCAACGCCGAGTTCCTTCTCATAAGCCTCGATGAGCGTTGCGGGCATGGCCTCCCCACCGACGATGATGAGCCGCAGTGATGCAATCTCCCGCGCGCGTTTCCGCAATTCGGGATACACCTGCCCCCAGACTGTAGGCACCCCCGCGGCGACGGTTACCCCCGTTTCTGCGATAAGATTCGCAATATGCAGGGGCTTGGCACGGCCGGGTAGCACCAAATCTGCGCCAGCAAACAGCGAAGCATACGGCAATCCCCAGGCCATCGCGTGGAACATGGGCACAAGCGGCAGCACGACATCCGCCTCCGTTAAACCAAACACATCAGCCTGATTCACGGCCATGGTGTGGAGGAACATGGAACGGTGCGTGTAGAGGACACCGCGCGGTTGGCCACTGGTGCCGCTGGTATAGCAGAGCCCCATCGCAGTGTTTTCGTCCGGAATATCCCACGCGGCGGGTTCTGCAGCGGCGGCGATAAGTGCCTCATAATCATCGGATTCAGTGGCGAAAAAGATACTGGGTAGGCATCCAATTTCTCTTTCCAGTTCCCCAAACGGCGAGGCAAATCTGCCATCGACAAAAACCAGTTTATCCTCCGCCTCGCGCACAATCGCGGACAGTTGAGAAGCGGTGAGGCGGACGTTGAGCGGATGAAGCACGGCGCGGATGCACGGAATGGCGTAATAGAGCTCCAAGTGCTGATACGTATTCAAGGCGTAAGTCGCTACCCTGTCCCCCGGCCGGACACCGCGCTGAATGAGGACATTCGCCAGCCGTTGGACGCGGCGATAAAACTCGGCGTAAGTGTAACGATGCAGCGCGTCCGAACTCCACGTTGTTACCTGCTTATCGCCGTGGATGCGGTGTGCATGTTCCAAAATCCGCGCGATGGTTAGTGGACAGTTCATCATCAAGCCGTGCATTTTGTCCTTCACGTCAACTCCCTTCCCCGTCATTTCGCTACCCACACCACGTAGGGCGAGGGCCTGTCTCGGCACAGTGGATAATTCCCCTCCCCGCCATTTCGCTACCCACACCACGTAGGGCGAGGGCCTGTCCCTCGCCATGCTGCAATTTTCCCAGAACTCGTTACAACAAGCGCACCTCTTCCGGAAGCACACCGATAGAGAGAAACACATGCCCCCACTCCACCTGAGACAGATGCTTTTCCAATTTTTGTTGTTCGCAAGGCGTTCGGATAGGTGGGTTGGTGCTGTAGAGTTTCTCTGCGTAACCCGAAATTGACGTTGTCAATTTCTACATTATGAACGCTACCCTCACCCGAGCCGTTGGAAACATCAACGTAGTCTTTCTCGTCGTTGAAGTAGCCGTGCCTAAGCACCTCGTAAATCCGACGCTTAACCTCGGCGTTGCAACCCATCGTGACTCCTCCTTATGGATTCCTGCCCGCGCGCGGCCCGTCACAACAAGCGCACCTCTTCCGGAAGCACACCGACAGAGAGGAACACATGCCCCCACTCCGACTGAGACAGATGCTTTTCCAACTCGTCCCAGATAATATCACCCCGCCGCCAACGATTGTAGCCGTTAAACTTTCGACTGACAACGACGATATGAACGCTACCCTCACCCGAGCCGTTGGAAACATCAACGTAGTCTTTCTCGTCGTTGAAGTAGCCACCTTTGAGCGTCTCGTAAATGCGCTGTTTTACGGTTTCACACACCATTAATAAATCCTCCTCTAGATGTTATTGTCTACCCAGCGCATAACCGTGTCAACAGAATCAATAAACTCCGTTGCCTCCTCACGGGTTGCTTGCATAGAAGTGTAACGCCAGGTTGGTGTCCACTTGTTAACCTTGTTGCTAAACAGACGACGCATTTCGCGGTTTTGCATCAACCGATTCCAACCCGGAGCAAGCCTGAGCAAAACCTCCAATTGATGCGTAAAAACTGTGCCGTGCGTTGGCAGAATAGAACGTCTCTGAAGCTCATCCTCCAAATCGCCTAAAGTCCGACATCGGTAGATATGCATCAATTTTGTCTTTAACAGGCATTCCACGGCGTAGCGGGCAATGGACATCGCACCCTGCCAACGAGCCTCACGCAATAACGCCCGCGCATCGGCGAAACGGTGCCGACTCGCACGCGCAAGTTCGCTGATACCATTCTGCAAATTGCTGTTGATATTTATAGGATACCACATTTGCACTTGCATTGCAAATGGAATTCTGTTATCATTTTCCTACGCAAAAAACTAATGTGACAGTCACCATAGCGTCCTCATCGACAACGTCAATGACAGATAATGACAGATAACGTAAGAACGCCGAGAACACCAAAAACCCTCATCGAACACCTCGCGAACAACAAAAAAATGGAATTGAAACCCTCCCCACAACAACGAGTCCTCACTTGGCGCGTCTTGCTACTCTTCGCTATCACCGCGCCTATCAACTGCTATTTCCTCATCCAAATGGAATTGGTGCGATACACCTTCCCGACGTGGGTAGTGCCACTCTCCAACGTGATTTTCATCCTCACCGCCGTGATGCTGATAAACGCCGTTATCCGCCTACTGAAAAGCAGCCTCGCACTCGGACAAGGCGAACTGCTATTCCTCTATGTCACGCTCAGCCTAGCCACAACCCTAGCCGGCTGCGATGTCCTACAAGCCATCTTGTCGGTGCTTGGACACAGCACTTGGTTCGCCACGGAAGAAAACGAATGGCGGACACTTTTTTGGCACCACCTCCCCCAATGGCTCACCGTATCAGATAGAGACGCATTGCGCGGTTACTACCACGGCGAATCCAGTCTGTATCTACCGCAACACCTCCGGGTGTGGGGGCCGGTTATCGCGGCGTGGATATTGCTATTCCTCGTCACCGCGTTCATCTTCCTCTGTCTCAATACTATCCTGCGCCGACAATGGGCGGAACGCGAACGGCTCACCTTCCCTATCATCCAACTGCCGCTCGCAATGACGAACCCTACCTCCCGCTTCTTTCGGAATAAACGGATGTGGATAGGGTTCGCAATAGCCGCCGGCATCAGCCTCTTTAACGGGTTAAGTCATCTCTACCCAGTCATTCCACACATCCCGGTCACGCGCCGATTTTTCACGTTTCACGAACCGCCGTTCAGCCTCTACGGCACGATTATCACCGCCTTCTACCCGTTCGCCATCGGTATCATGTTCCTCATGCCGTTAGATGTGCTGTTCTCAACCACCTTTTTCTATTTCCTCTATCGGAACGAAGTCGCACTCGCAAAAGCAGTAGGGTGGCACAGCATCCCAAACTTCCCCTATCTCAACGAACAGACTATCGGCGCGTTTATCGGATTATGCTTTTTCTTCGCATGGACAGGCAAACGGCACTTCCACTCGGTGTTGAAAAGCGCGACTTCTCGTCGGGCACGCGAGGCACAAACGCAAACCCGCGACGAACCAATGTCGTATCGGACAGCAGTATGGGGATTTGTGCTCGGCATCCTGCTGTTCGCGTTCCTGCTTTACAAGGCAGGAATGGCAATCTGGCTCGCCCTCGTGTTCGCCGTGCTGTTTCTGATTACACCCCTGGTGACAACCCGCATCCGCGCAGAATCCGGCATCTTCGTGCACGCTTACCACTGGCAAGCACCGCGATACATCTTAAACACCGTGTTAGGCACGCACCGACTCGGCGCACAAAACCTCACCGCACTCTCCGTATGCTTTTTCAATCGCGACTACCGGCCGCAACAAATGCCGCATCAACTTGAAGCGTTTAAAATTGCCGAAATCGCACGCATCTCGCAACGACAGATGCTCTGGACACTCCTCATCGCAACCGCCTTCGGAGCCCTCGTCGCACTCTGGGTGCAACTGCATCTCTATTACCAATTCGGCGCAGATTCCGGCTACTTCGGGCCATGGGCCCTCGGCTACGGCAGAGAGTATTTCCGCCGGTTGACGAATTGGATAACCTATCCATTGGATACCGACTGGATAGGCGTAATTTTCATCGGCATCGGATTTACCGTGATGATGGCGTTGTCCTACTTGCGCGTCAAATTCTTCTGGCTACCGTTGCATCCCCTCGGCTACGTCATGGCAAGCAACCAAGAAATGTCCGATCTTTGGATACCGCTCCTCATCGCCTTGTTCTTAAAATGGTTGATTCTACGCCACGGCGGCATCCAGAGTTATCGCCGCGTAATCCCGTTCTTCCTCGGGCTCGTCCTCGGCGATTATCTCATGGGCAGCACCTGGAGTCTGCTGAACGTCCTTTTGAACACAACGATGTATCAGTTCTATCCCTAAGTGCCGCGCTTACGGATTTATATGAAATGCATTTAATCTCTGTAGGGGCTCCCCTGAGCTCCTACGACAGAAGGAAAACAAGGTAGGAGAGACCTGAGAGAAACCAACGTCATCGATAAAGTTTAAGAAACCCAGGTTTCCTTTAGGAAACCTGGCGGACCTGAGCCAGTTTCTTCCTCCTTGACTTTTTTACAAACTGTGCTATACTTTGCACAGCAGATAGGAGCAGGATTTACAGGATGAACACGAAGCAGGATTTACAGGATGAACACGAAGCAGGATTTTCAAGATTTACACGATTAGCAAGATGAGGGTTATGATGCTCGTGAACGTTTTCTTAATCCTGAAAATCTTGAACATCTTGAAAATCCTGCTCATCTCTTGAACATCGTGAACATCCTGCTCCGATTACAAGCCCAAGTCTTTAGGCTTGGGTAGTTGACTACAACCGAGGACTCCAATCATGAAAACCTATGATGTCCGTGTGCTTCTCGGCGCACTCCTCCTCTTCTGTGTGATTGCCGGCGGGTGCACCCTCTGGTACCACCACCAAAGGACGAAACTCGCCGAAGAAGACAGCACGTTCAAGCAGCGGCGCGAAAACGTGTCCCCGGAGACTGCGGAACACGCCGATGAAACAGAGGGCACCTCTCACTCGGATGCGGAACCTTCCACGGCGGAGACAGCCGCGCCAGAAACCCCCGACGAGGATGTTCCTGTATCCCCTTACGGCTTCGGCCCCTATCCGCCGCTCCCAGAAGGGTGGGGCCCCGAAACGTGGAATAATATCTCCGCAAACCATGAATTAATGGCACGCGTTGAGGTAAAACTCATCTTTCAAGGTATAAACGTTGAAGGTTCCGCGATGGAAGATGGTCTGGTGTACCCGATTATTAAAGGCATCCTCTATGTCAAATGGAGAACGTACCCTGGGCCGAATGGGGTTGAGACGTATATTAGCGACACCCTAGGGCATCCGGATGATGGAGCTCGGATAGCCAGCATCAAAGAAGAAAGAGGGATGGATTTTACAGCAGACGATATTCCATCAGACATCAAACTAGTCCCTTTTGAAGAAGGGGGCATTAACCCTTATGATTTCTTAGGCTTATATAAGGACAAATGAAGTGAAATTAGATTCAGCCCGGGGTTTCCCTTCAAAAACCTCACAACCGAGGAAGCCAACATGAAAACCGATGATGTCCTTGTGTTTCTCGGCGCGCTCCTCCTCTTCTGTGTGATTGCCGGCGGGTTCACTCTCTGGTACCACCACCAAAGGAAGAAACTTGCCGAAGAAGACAAGGCGTTCCAGCAGCGGCTCAAAGAACGGCATCCGGCGCACACCCGCGCACCTTCTGTCACCACCGAGGCTACCGACAACACGCTGTCTGTTGAACGCCTATCGCAACCCGGTGACACCCGCAATGTCTCCCCGGAGACTACGGAACACTTCGATGAAACAGTAGGCACCCCTCACTCGGATGCCGAACCTTCCTCGGCGGAGAGCACCGCGCCAGAAACCCCCGATGCGGACGTTCCTGTGTCCCCTTACGGCTTCGGCCCCTATCCGCCGCTACCAGAAGGATGGCCAGCCGATATCTGGCCACGTCAATCCGCAACCCATGAATTAATGATGCGCGTCGAGATAAAACTCGCCCACCAAGGAATAGATGTCAGAGGCTCCGTGACGGATAACGGTTTGATATATCCGATGATCCCGGGCACCGTCCATGTTGAATGGAAGGAGTATTTCGGACCCCCTGGCCTCGTCAGATATATCGCTAAAATCATAGGCGATCCGGAGGCTTGCAATCGCATCGAAGCCATTGAAGAAGCAAAAGGAGACGATTTTACCGAGGCGGATATTCCCGCGGACATAAAAATTATTCCTTTTGAAGAAGGGGGCATCGACCCCTATCAATTCCTAAATTTACATCCGTAGATGGCGCTCTCCCCCTAAATTCACAACTGTAGGTGGAGACGCTGAACGTCTGCGGCAAGACTGTAGCAGAATACCTCCGAAATTCACAACTGTAGGTGGAGAGCGCCCCATCTCCACATGACAGTGCCCTCTGCAGCGTCGCCTAACTGCCGCTATCGCAACACAGAAACCCTGCTTTGGAATTCTATCCAAGGCCGGGGTTTTCTATTAAGGCTGAAGTAGGAGAGACCTCCCGCGTCTCGATGCAGTATCCGTTTTTGAGGGGAATCCTGAAAAATCAAAAAGGCCCCCTTGCTGTAGGTAAGCATCGCCAGCTCCTTACCTCTTCCAGATTCTTACCTCTTACTGAATCCTCCCGGGGTAACACGAAAAAAACTTGACATTAAATCCAAAATACGTTAAAATAACACGAAACCCAAAAATTAAAGGAAACCTCATGAAAACCTATCGCGTTGCCATCTTAGGCTGCCGAAGTCGCGGCACAGCGGCCGCGAAAGCATACCACGCGCACCCACGCACAGAAATCGTAGCACTCTGCGATCTGGTGCAAGAGCGTTTAGACGCGCTCGGCGACATCGTGAACGTCTCCGCGCATTTCACCGATTTAGATGAGATGATTCGTCAGACTTCACCCGACATCGTAGCGATTCCTACCGCTACCGAAGCGCATTATCCGCTAGCCATGCGTGTCCTGGAACACGGCGTGAACATCGAAGTAGAAAAACCACTCTGCGTTGACTTAGTCCAAGCAGATGCTATTCTCGCGAAAGCGAAGGAGAAAAACGCGCGCGTCGTCGTGCATCACCAACGGCGCGTCAGCCCAACGATGCAGGCAGTCGCCAAAGTGCTCAACGAAGGAAAAATTGGCGAACTGCGCTACATTTACGCCAGCGGCAAAGGGTATTACGCCGGCTATGGACTCATGAACATCGGCACGCACGTCGTCAACAACATGCTCCGTTTCGGCGGGCATTGCCGAAGCGTCGTGACACAAGCGACGACAGGCGGCCGCTGCATCACACCGCAGGATGTCCTGCCTTCACCGAGCGGCATGGGCATCGTCGCTGGCGAATACGTCACCGCAACCCTACAATTCAATGGACACGTCACCGGCACGCTACTCCAGCATCGTTTCCCCAAGATCGATACCGATGCTTACACGATGGAACTCTACGGCACCGAGGGGCGACTACTCTGGTCTGAACTGAAAGGCGCATGGTGGTTACCAACCCCACATTTTGTGCCCGATGGAACGCACGACAGATGGAAACTGCTCACACCTATTTATCCCGAACATTATGATGCCGCCAGCGGCGCAAACGCAGACGACTACGGCATCGTTGAGGAATATGTCAACGCGCTTGACGAAAACCGCGAGCATGAATGCAACGGCGAAGAAGGACGACACGTCATCGAGGTGCTTATGGGCATTTTCGAGTCGGCAGCCCGCGGCACACGCGTAGAACTGCCCCAGAAAAATCGGGAACATCCCCTACTGCAGTGGCGCGCCGAAGCCGGGTTGGGAGACATGCCAGAAATGCCTCGCGATTATGGCACATGGTTAGCGAAAGAGACAGAACGCCTGAATGCCTAACGCAGCCCTGGAAATCCACCGGCGCGCGCATGCAAAGCGCGCCTACCGGAGATTAACGCGAACGGAGAAAACTTATGCCACAGCCAACGACGAACGCCGACAACCTAACCCCAATCCCGCTTTCAGAGGAACAACGGTACCTTTTCGATACCCGCGGATGGCTCCTGATACCGGCCGTGCTGAGTGAAACAGAAATTCAGACGATGCGCGAATTCTGTTATCAACTCAAGCGTGAACCACAAGCAATCCCAGAACACCATCGTTCTTCCATCGGCGGTCCTTTGGAAAAACTCACCGATCATCCCGTTGTGCTAGGGTTCATGAACGAGTTTTTGGCATCCGGATATGCCAACGAAAACTGCTACGGCTTTCGGTTGGAAGGGACATTCCTCACGATTCGGGAGAACGGACATGACAATTTCCGCCCGCATGGCGGCCGCGGGATGCTCAACTTTCCCGGCAATTCGCATACATACCATCTGCACCATGACAAGGCGCACAGCGGACTGACACGCGTCGTCTGGGAACTGAACCCTGTCAAAAAAGGCGGCGGCGGCACCATGTTCCTCACAGGCAGCCACAAAGGCGCGTTCCCCGCACCAAAATCGACAGCTAACCGCAATTCACCGCTGTGGGAGGACTATACCTGCCCAGCCGGCTCCGTGCTCATCTTCACCGAAGCCATTACGCACACCGGCGCGAGATGGATAGATGACAACGTAGATCGCGTTGCAATTTTCCACTGCTACAATACCATCGGTAACAAATGGCACAAGTGGGAACCGCACCCGCAGCACGTCAAGGAAATGCCCTTTAAACGGCAGACGCTCTTCCGACCGGTTTACTGTCAGGACAACGTCCCTACATTGGCGGCAGTGTAGGCGCGAAATCGTGAAGAGCGCAAACCGCAAACTACAGCGGCCAAGTTGGAAACGCCTCCGCGACTCAAGACGAATGATTAAACAACTCAAGCGCGAAGGATGGTTTTTAGAGCAA
>PYJE01000100.1:0-4463 GCA_003635305.1 Candidatus Poribacteria bacterium
GATTGAAGCGCGCGGGATACACCGTGACAATCGTTTTCATTTTCCTCAAATCCCCGGAGATGTCTGTCGCTCGCGTGCGAAATCGGGTGGAGGCAGGTGGACACCACGTGCCAACGGAAGATGTCGTGCGCCGATTTTATCGGAGCAAGCGGAACTTTTGGCACACCTACAAAGATCTGGCAGATCGGTGGAATCTATTCTACAATTCAGCAGAACATTTCCAAGAAGTCGCCTCTGGTGAGCGCAATCAATTGACGATTACCAACGGAGATTTCTTTGAACTATTTATGCAAGACATTCGCAATGGAGGATAACAATGCGTCAAGACGAATTGAGCCTGGAAACCTACAAACAGGCACGTGAGTTCTTGCGAATCGGCAATCGGGCCGCCAAAAGGGCTCAGGAAGAAAACCGCAAGAAGGGGATTCCCAACGTCTATTCCTTCAATGGGCATATCTATTACGAACTGCCCAACGGGGAATTGACGAGGGAAAATCCCTACGAGGAGAAGAAATGAGCATCAGCGTCGGCATGGTAGGCTTGGGAATGTTCGGCCCGGCGTTTATCAGCTCGTTTAAAGCGCATCCGGACGTGCATCGCCTCGCTTTGTGCGATTTACGCGAAGACAGGCTGTCGAAATGGGCGAACCAATTCCAAATCGCTGAAACGTATCGGAGTCTCGATGAGATTTGCCTCTCGGATTTGGATGCTATCGTGATTATCACACAGCACTGGATGCACGCGCCGCAGGCAATCCAAGCAATGGAGGCAGGAAAACATGTCTATACCGCTGTCCCAGCCGCCGTGTCATTGGACGAATGCGAGCAGCTAGTCCGCACCGTTGAACGCACCGGGATGATTTACATGAACGGCGAGACGAGTTACTTCCGGCCGGAGGCGGTTTTCTGTCGGCAGAAAGCGGCGGAAGGCGCGTTCGGCGCGTTCGTTCACTGCCGCGCCGAATATTTTCACGACATGAGCCACGGACTCTACTCCGTGGCGAAAAATCGGTGGGGCGCGCAATGGGGAATGGACAAAAGCGGCGCGATTCCGATGCATTATCCCACGCATTCCACCTGCTTCCCGATTTCTGTGATGAAGGCACACGCCACCAAAGTCTCCGCGCAAGGATATGTCTATCCGAATGACAAGTGGTTTCGCGAGGATACTATCCACAAAAACCCGTTCTCCAACGAAGTGGGGCTGTTCACGATGAGCAACGGCGCGACGATGCAAATCTGTGAATTCCGGCGGATTGGACACCCCGGTAGTGAGCGCGTCAGTGGTATCTACGGCACGGAAGCCAGTTTTGAGCAAAGTTTGGCGGGACGTGTGTGGGCAGATAAACACGGACATCAACCTATAGAACCGCCGAGACTGCACAGCGATTTACCGGAGGCACTTGCGGCAGACCTGGGTGGCCACGGCGGTTCGCACGCCTATCTCGTGCATGAATTCGTGGATGCTGTCAATCGGCAACGTTTGCCAAGCGTGAACGTGTGGGAGGCGGTTCGGTATTGTGCGCCGGGCATCGTCGCGCATCAATCAGCACTTCGCGATGGCGAATTGCTTCCCATTCCTGATTGGGGCAGTGCACCAGAAGCAGCATAACCCGAACCATTCAGTTCTCAGCTGAATGCGGACAGGACAAATGGCTATAACTGTGCGCAGCGGCTCGAAAACAAGCCGAAACCATAGACATCCGCTTAAAACTGAATCGTTCTGGCATGAAAATTTTAGCCTTGATTTTAAAACGAATTATGAGTATACTATTATTTTAAGATAGACGCGAACGGGAGAAGATCTACTTGCGTCTTAATAAGGAGCATTTATGGCTATCGAATATGCGGGCCCATTTAACGCGGCGGCGATTCCGCCCGATGATGCCCGCGCCATTGAAATTTACGAGATTCAACTCGGCCGGGTGCAAGCCGGCCAAGTGGAAGAGACGCTATTCACCGAATTTCGGTTGCGACACGGGGTTTACGGACAGCGCGATGACGGCTCACAGATGATTCGCGTCAAAATCCCGTTTGGCGGGCTCACCGCGGCGCAACTTGAAATGCTCGCGGACGTGGCGGAAGAGTTCTCGGACAATATCATTCACATCACCACCCGCCAAGATGTGCAGTATCACTACGTCGACATCAACAACACACCGGAGTTGATGCGCCGCCTCGCCAGCGTTGACATTACCACGAAGGAAGCATGCGGCAACGTCGTCCGAAACGTCACCGCCTGTCCCATCACCGGGGTGTGCCAAGACGAGACGTTTGACGTGACACCCTATTCCAAGGCGTTATCCGAGTTCTTGTTGGGGCATCCAGACGCGCAGGATTTCGGACGGAAGTTCAAAATTGCGTTTTCGGGATGCGAAGAACACGCCTGCGGGTTGGCGAACATGCACGACATCGGTGCTGTCGCCGCTGTGAAAAAAGTAGACGGAGAAGTCAAGCGCGGCTTCAAACTCTATGTCGGCGGTGGACTCGGGGCAGTGCCGCATCAAGCGAAAATCTTTGACGATTTTGTCTCAGAGGAAGAACTCCTCCCGATTTCACAGGCAATTTCCAAGGTTTTCACCCGCCTGGGAGAACGCCGGAATCGGAACAAGGCGCGCCTCAAGTTCGTCATCGCCAAATACGGCATTGAGGAATTCCGCAGGCAAGTGTTGGAGGAACGCGCGCAATTACGGCACGACCCGGCCTGGACAGCGTATCTGGGGAACTTAGACGCTTATAACGAAAGCCCGCTCAAAGCACCGACGCAGCTCAACGGCACCTCGAAGCCGGAGGGGTTTGAGGAGTGGTATCAGTCCAATGTCAAGTTGCAGAAACAGCCCGGCTATGCGTTTGTCACGATTACGTTGCCACTCGGTGACATCACGGCAGACCAGACGCGCGCTTTAGCGGACATCTCGCGGAAATATGTCAAGGACACCATCCGCGCCACGGTGGAGCAGAATATCGTGCTCCGCTGGGTAACGATGACAGACCTGCCTGCGCTCTACCGCGATTTGAAGGCAGTTGGCTTGGGCGACCCGGGTGCCGAATCGACGGTGGACATCACCGCCTGTCCTGGCACCGATTCTTGCAAACTCGGCGTTTCTTCTTCACGTGGATTGGCGGCGCACCTCCGCGACTACTTTACTGAAACCGGTGTGCCAGATGAAATCAAGGGGCTGCGGATTAAGATTAGCGGCTGCCCGAACTCGTGTGGGCAGCACCACATCGCGAATATCGGCTTCTTCGGTTCCTCGCGACGGATGGGTGGGCATATCGCGCCCTATTATCAGGTGTTACTCGGCGGGCACATGATAGAAAACGCGAGTTCCTACGGGCTCGCCACCGGGAAAATCCACGGCAAGTATATCCCCACGTTCATCGAAGAACTCACTGGGAAGTATACGGCCGAACGCCACGAAGAGGAATCCTTCACCGATTATGTCGGGAGACTTGGCAAGGCGGAGATAAAATCCATGTTGTCCAAGTATGATAAGATTCCCTCTTACGAAGAGGCACCGGAGTTTTACGTGGACACCGGCGACACGAAGGAGTTCCAACTCAAGAAAGGTGTCGGCGAGTGTGCAGGACAGCTGGTAGAGCTCGTCTCTTTCAAGTTGGAAGAGGCAGACCGGCTCATCTACGAATCCGGTTTGAACTTGGAGAAGGGGAACTATCAAGATTCCGCGGCACTCGCTTTTGACGCGATGATTCGGGCGGCAGATGGGCTCTTGACGACGGTAGGATTGCAGTATATTGACGATGCCACCACCGTCGCCGATTTCCGTACTCGGTTCTTTGAGCCCGGCAACTTTTTCGCCGGATACGGCGCGCATTTCTTCAAAGCGATGGAAGAGAATGCTGCCACCTTTAACCACGAATTGGCGCACCGCCGCGTGGAGGAAGCCACCCTCTTTGTAGAAGAGTCGCATAACGTTTACGGACGGATGCGCATCAAGCAGGAGGAAGAGGAGCAGAGCCGCCGCAAGACACGCCGTTCGCGCCCAGCGCGGAAGCCAAAGGTTGTCAAGGAGACGAAACCGGTCGAGGAAATCGTGGATAGCCTCGATTTGAAGGGAGTCGCCTGCCCGTTCAACTACGTCCAAGCGAAGATTCGGTTGGAGACGATGCAGCTCGGGCAGCTCTTGGAGATTACGATTGACGATGGTGAACCGATCGAGAATGTGCCGAAGAGTCTCACCAACGACGGACACGAGATTGTCGACACGAAAAAGGTCGGACAGCACTACCGCCTGACGATTCGGAAGGGTGAGTAGGTTTAATTGCTGGCGTGCTTCCACACGCCAGCAATCTTCACTCTAATGATGAGGAGCAACAACGCATGGATGCAGAACAAATCTTTGAAGTGCTTGAGCGTGTGCAGACCTGGGATGCGGATATGCGAATCGATCTCGCGCGTCGCATTCTGGAAACCGTAGTCCCTCCGAGGCCCCCAATGCCGCC
>PYJE01000100.1:4483-7554 GCA_003635305.1 Candidatus Poribacteria bacterium
TTGTCAAGGAGACGAAACCGGTCGAGGAAATCGTGGATAGCCTCGATTTGAAGGGAGTCGCCTGCCCGTTCAACTACGTCCAAGCGAAGATTCGGTTGGAAACGATGCAGCTCGGGCAGCTCTTGGAGATTACGATTGACGATGGTGAACCGATCGAGAATGTGCCGAAGAGTCTCACCAACGATGGACACGAGATTGTCGACACGAAAAAGGTCGGACAGCACTACCGCCTGACGATTCGGAAGGGTGAGTAGTTTTTGTTATTCGCGAGGCGTTCGGATGGGTTGGTTGGTGGTTGAACGTGTCTTTGCGTAATCCGAAAACGACGTTGTCGTTTTCTACATTTCTATGAAAAAAGTAGATATCGGCAACGCCGATATCGGGTTACGCAGGGGATGCTTGTGGTATCAACAGGCTTCTCCGAACGCTTTGCGCCAGGACAAAAAAGCGTGTGCAGACCTGGGATGCGGATATGCGAATCGATCTCGCGCGTCGCATTCTGGAAACCGTTTTTTGTTTTGGTATTTGCCTCTCGTAAACGAGAGTCTAATACCCATCGCAAGGCGTTCGGACGAATGGTCAAGATCTGGCGATCTTGCTCTACGGGTCTGCTTGTCCGCTCGCTTTGCGCCAGGACAAAAAGTCGTTTTCTACATTTGCCCCGCCGCCCTCTGACGAAGAGTGCAAGCGAATTATCGAAGAGGAGCGATTGAAGAAATACGGATGATACACGCACTACTGGATACCAACGTGGTTATTGACGCGCTGCTTGAGCGGCCGCCTTGGAGCTTTTCTGTTGTTCGCAAGGCGTTCGGATACGTTGTTTGGTGCTTTGTGATGTTTGGCTTGTCCGTTCGCTTTGCGCCAGGACAAAAAGCCGCTTTGGCAAGCTCATCGCGAAAAGCAATTTGCTACTTACGTCACAGCGACGACGCTCACAGATATTTTTTACCTCAGTCACCGTCATGCGGGACTTGCAAAAGCGTGGCAATCGGTTCATTACCTCTTGAACCATCTGCCCATTATCTCAGTCGGAATCGATGAACTGCGGGCGGCAGCAACGTTTGAAGGCCAAGACTTTGAGGACACTCTTCAGATTGCCTGCGCAACGTGCATGCAACTTGATGCAATTGTTATTTGTTGTCCGCAAGGCGTTCGGCGTAGATGGTTGGTTCTTGAACATCTCTCTTCGTAGGGCCGAAAACGACGTTGTCGTTTTCTTGATTTTTGATAGAAAGTAGATATCGGCAACGCCGATATCGGGTTACGTAGAGGGACGTTGATGAACCAACCAACGTATCCGTTCGCTTTGCGCCAGGACAAAAAAATTAAAATCCCATTTGGAAAGACATCCGATGACTCCCACCCAACGCCGGGTGATTCGTCCATGCATAGTCTACCGCTGCGGAAGCCCCGGTCAGGAAGCGTAGTTGCAAACCGACACCGGCTGTTACCTGCATGATGCGTTCAGTCCCGTTTCTGTCATCCATCCCAATGCGCAACGCCAGCAGTTCAAAGAGTGTGAGTTCCGCACCGGCGTGGAGCTCTAACCCGTGCTGCGTATTTGCATCACACGCCAGCGTCAGCATGCTACCCAGAAAGGGTAGTGGATGCGTTCCGGCGATGCCGAATTTGAAGTTAGGTAAAATTGTCTCGGTGTGCGGGGTTTCTCCCTCTGTCGCCGGCGGTGTGTTCCAATAGAGTTTCGTCGTAAAAATATCACACGCACGGATACCGAGTGTCAGCTGTTTAACTCTTGCGCTTGTGCCAACCGCTTCCTCACCGTCACGCTTTGCGGCAGAGGAAAGCGTCATCAGGAAGCCGATATCCCCACCGCCCCCGATGGCGTTCGTATTCCGATAACTGTCAATATAGAGCAGCTTCAACGCGCTGCCGAGCCGGAAGGTGAACGGATGCGGCGATGGCAGTTTCCATCCACCCGCGAGGAGGAAGGCATTGTCCGTGTTGCTAAATGTGCCGATAACTTTCGGACGGTTCGTCGGGCCGACAGGTTTACTCGCAACCGTGAGCCCCGTGAGCGGAATATCGTCAACACCGACACGCAGCCAACTGATGCCGATGGCACTCTCCTCGCTTATCGGATGGCTGTACCCCACGAACGTGTAAGCTGCTACGCCGCTCAGCGTTGAACGCATCAGGCTCAATTCATAACGAGGCCGCGTGGCAGTTGTGCCGGGGCGATGCCCCATACCTGCTGGGTTCCAATACGTCGCCGTGGCATCGTGCGTTGTCGCTATTCCCGCGCCGCCCATGCCTAAAGCGCGCGCCCCTGCCCCGAGGTTCAAGAAATCGGCGGTGTAGTTGGCATACACTGGTAATGCAAAGCAAAGGATGATGGTTAGTACAAGTGCCAACCCGCAGATTTTTGTTGTTCGCAAGGCGTTCGGCGTATGTTGTTGGTTCATCAGCGTGTCACCTCGTAAAGCCGAAATCGACGTTGTCGATTTCTTGATTTTTGATTTTTTGTTGTTCGCAAGGCAGGAGCAAGATTTACAAGATTAACACGATGGACAGGATTAGGTTTTTGGTGCACCCAAGCCTTTCTTCATCTTGCTAATCTTGCGAATCGTGAGCAGGATTATAGGATTAACACGATGAACAGGATAAGAGGAGTTTGAAGTCTACAAACTACCTCTTCATCTTGCTAATCTTGCGAATCGTGAAAATCCTGCTCCTGCTCGTTGTTCGCAAGGCGTTCAGATACGTTGTTTGTTGCTTCTTTGTTGTTCGCAAAGCGTTCAGATACGTTAATTGGTGCAACAACACTTTTCGCTTATCCGAACGCTTTGCGCCAGGACAAAAAATTGTCTTCTCCGTTCGCTTTGCGCCAGGACAAAAAGTCGTTTTCTTGATTTTTGATGGAAAAGTAGATATCGACAACGTCGATATCGGGTTACGCAGAGGATGCTTGTCGTATCAACCGGCTTATCCGAACGCTTTGCGCCAGGACAAAAAACTCCTATTTGAGTTTCATCATCTTCAAAATTTCGGTAATGTCTTTTTCACCCTCGCGTTGGATGCGAATTTTCGCGAAATAGACACCGTTCGCC
>PYJE01000100.1:7574-11815 GCA_003635305.1 Candidatus Poribacteria bacterium
AAATCGGCGGTGTAGTTGGCATACACTGGTAATGCAAAGCAAAGGATGATGGTTAGTACAAGTGCCAACCCGCAGATTTTTGTTGTTCGCAAGGCGTTCGGCGTATGTTGTTGGTTCATCAGCGTGTCACCTCGTAAGGCCGAAAACGACGTTGTCGTTTTCTTGGTTTTTGATAGAAAGTAGACATCGACAACGTCGATGTCGGGTTACGTAGTGGGATGTGATAGCACGAAGCAACGTATCCGTTCGCTTTGCGCCAGGACGAAAAAGCGCCAGGACAAAAAACTCCTATTTGAGTTTCATCATCTTCAAAATTTCGGTAATGTCTTTTTCACCTTCGCGTTGGATGCGAATTTTCGCGAAATAGACACCGTTCGCCACTTCCATGCCATCGGCATCCCTGCCGTCCCAGTCCAGCATGAAAAATCCGGCCGTCGGCAGCGTCTCCAACGTTCGGATAAGCCTTCCGCTCAGTGTGTAGATTTTAACTTCAAGTTCATCCGCCGGTGCAGTGAGTTCACAACAGAACGTGGTTTCGCGAGCGAACGGATTCGGATAGTTCATGAAAGACACCAGCGATACCGTGCCGTAGACATGGAAATCGATGCGCGCATCCGCCGTGTTTCCATGCACATCGCTCGCTGTCAGCCGCATCGCATACGCGCCCGGTTGCAATTCTGGGGAGGCATACGTCAACACCACTTGGTTAGAGCCCGGCACGTGTGCAAGTTGATATGCATCTGTGGCAATCGGTTCATAGGCACCGGTGGCATCGCCGAGTTCAAGCGTTACCGGACGCGTCAGGAAATCCACGCCGCTTTCGTCTGTCAACGTCGCGCCAATCTGGGGTGCCGTATCTGTCGCATCGCCTGTTACGAAGTGCTGCTGCGAGTTGACGGTGAGCTGGATGTCCGGCGGCACTGTGTCCGCGCTGTGCATTAATGTCACAGGCCCCAAGAAGCGCGTTGTCGCTCGAATTGTCGCGACACTGCGAGTCTCAAAACGGAACGTATCGCCTGCAGTAAAGGGACGTTTCCCCTCGGTTAATGTCAACCTGAGTCCGTAAGGGGCATACTGAAACGGATTCCCACTTGTGCCGCGAAGCGGCGTGCCATCTTCTCCGCGCAACAGCCCGTGCTTTTCACCCTCAATCTGAAACTCGCTCTCCGAAACAAAAAAGAGCACCCACCGGTCTGCCGGCATTTTTTTGTTGTTCGCAAGGCGTTCGGCGGATGTGGTTGGTGGTTGAACGTCTCTCTGCGTAGGGCCGAAATCGACGTTGTCGATTTCTACATTTTCTTGATTGTCGAGCTGAATAGAGCTTATGGTGCCGCTTCCCTCGTTGCTATTTCGGAAGGAGGAGGCATACCACCGGAAGTTGGACGAGGTTGCACTGTCCGGCGTATCTTCGAGACGCGTGATACGGAACGTCAACGTATCGCCGAAGGCAAAGGGTTTTTCCGAGTCGGATTCAATGTGCAGGAAGAGCCCATCTGTCCATGCCGGATACGCAGGATTAAAGGGCGTGAGTGGACGGGAGGCTGCCACTGCCTCTGCCGGCAGCAAGCGCAATGAACTCGTGCTCTCGTCCTCCGAGGGTTCGCCTTCCAGCGGTGCTAACAGCAGGCGATAAGTGCGGGGAGCTGTGAAAAAAAGTATCCATTTGCCCATGCGCGCGCCCTCTTCTTGGATGCGTACATCGCGCACACCGCCCTCGCCGTGATTTGCTTCAGACACATCTGTCACCTGCATGCGTTCAATAAGCGCGCCGGATGCGTCCGTTAACGGCACCGATGCAAGTCGTGTCCACTTGCCGAGCTGCTCGTGCCACAGATAGACACCCGTCTCCCGCGCTCGGGAGGCAACCGCTTCGGAGACTACGGGCGTATCTGTAACCTCCACGGTATCCATCCCCTCTGCCTCCCCGAATAATTCTCGCGTTAAGTTGCTTCGGAGTTCTGCCGTGTCTAGACTTAAGTCGATGGTTATTGGTATCGCGAATTTTCTGTTGTTCGCAAGGCGTTCGGATAGGTTGGTTGGAGGATTCACATCTCTTTGCGTAGAGCCGAAATCGACGTTGTCGATTTCTACTATTTCGGTGGCATCGCGAGGGACAGGCCCCCGCGCTACGGGCCAAAGAGAGGTAGGCATCACCATATCGTAGGCGAGGGTTCCCTTGCCCGGAAGCGGTATCCGTTCACCAGCAGGATTTTCAAGATTAGCAGGATTTTCTGGATTAAGTCTCTTATCCTGTTCATCGTGTAAATCTTGCAAATCCTGCTTCGCTTTGCGCCAGGACAAAAAATCGTTCAGCGGACGCATCGCGATTACGGTTGGTGTCGCTAGCGCGTTTGGCGGCGCAGTGAGTGCACTGTGGCGATCAAGACTCCGAATCTGAGTCGATTGCGCCCCGATAAGCCCAATATCCACCGGCATTCGGCGGTATCCAATGTTGTCTTCCTCGTCGTTCTCTTGCACAATCGCTGTGCTATCCACCACGACAAAGATGTCATGCGTGCCAAACGGCAGTTCGTGGGCAAGTGTCGCGGTTGCAATCGGGTGCGTATTCAGCACATCTGCTTCATAAACATTTTTGTTGTTCGCAAGGCGTTCGGCGAGTGTGGTTGGTTCATTGGCGTTTCTCGTCGTAGTGCCGAAAACGACGTTGTCGTTTTCTTGGTTTTTGTTTAAAGGGTTGTGGCTGACCCAGGCGGTTGGCGCAATGCGCACTATTCCGAGCGGCGTTGCATCCGCATCCACTACCTCGTCTTCGTCCTTATCCGGCGTGCCACGGAAAAACGCTACCGTCACGGGCACCGAGGGCGGAGCACCCTCGCACTGCACATCGGCGGCGAGAAACCATTTTTTGTTGTTCGCAAGGCGTTCGGCTTCTTGATTGGCATGGTTGTAACCGTACCGCACTACATATTCACCGGCGGCTTTAACGACGGAGAGATTCGGATAGACATAAGGATAATAGCGCAAAATGTCTGTCCTGACGCTGGTGTCATCGGTATCTGTCACGGTAATCTCATAACGGATAACTGAGCCATCTGTTGGCGCGGGCAACGGACTCGGCAGTGTCCACCATTTTTTGTTGTTCGCAAGGCGTTCGGAAGCAGGATTTTCAAGATTTCCAAGATTAGCAGGATTAAGAGCAGGATTTTCTACATTAAGTCTCTTATCCTGTTCATCCTGTAAATCTTGCAAATCCTGTTCTTGGTTGGCGAGGTGCTTCGTTCGTGGGACAAGGGATACTACTTCCCACTGTCGTGTTTGCGGATTCCGCCATTCCAACGTGACGGCAGCTAGTTGTTGGTTATCATCGGATACCTGAACAGCCAGCGTCCACGTATCTTCGCCTACTAATTCGGGGACAATGTCCAGAATTTTTGGCACATTGACGGTGAACGCGTCGCCGCCAACGGCAAGTGTCTCCGCGCTCTCGGCGTAGTATTCAACGTGCGCATCGCCAGAGGCGATGTTGCGTGGGACGGCGAGGTTCACGCCGGGGAAGGCACCGCCTGTCACCTGCAACGTCTGTGTGACAATCACATCGCCGGTGTAGTATTCCACAGGCCCAGCGACACCTTGCCCAACGGCCATTTTGCCGGGAAAGAGGGCTTTGACGGTGAGCGGGCCGTCAAACGCGGGGTGTCGCGTCCACCGTTTCGTTTGGTGCGCGGCATCATATTGCACGCTTTCAACATACCCCGGCGCGATGCGAAGCGTGTCGCCGGGTGCAACTGTTTTCGTTTCGATTTGCGGACGAATTTCATAAGCTGGTGTGGCAATCTGTAAGGCTGGATCGCCGAAGAGCATATACTCCATCATGACATCGATTTGGCCTGTGCCTTCTGTGAGCAGGAGCTCTACTTTGGAATCAAAACTGAGCGGCCCGAGTCGTCGCACGTTCCGTTTGAAAATCATGTCGAAGATGATGCGGTTGAGTGCGTCGTTTCCGCCTGCGTAGGTGAGGCGTGTCGCGCTTAGCATACCGATGATGCCCCCGCGTTCTTTCCGCAAGAGTTTCTCTGCCATGCTGGGTTCACCGGGCTCATCAAAATAGCCGTTATAACAGCTTAGCACGAGCATAAAGGGGGTATGCGATGTCTCGTCAAGCCTGTCAATAGAGGCGTTATCAAAAATGGCTTCGTGTGCCCAAACGACACGTCCACCGTGCCCGGCGTATTGTGCGATGATGGCACCTTCACCGAGCGCGTCAATAATGCGGTTTTTGG
>PYJE01000100.1:11835-12247 GCA_003635305.1 Candidatus Poribacteria bacterium
TTGTTCGCAAGGCGTTCGGAAGCAGGATTTTCAAGATTTCCAAGATTAGCAGGATTAAGAGCAGGATTTTCTACATTAAGTCTCTTATCCTGTTCATCCTGTAAATCTTGCAAATCCTGTTCTTGATTGGCGAGGTGCTTCGTTCGCGGGACAAGGGATACTACTTCCCACTGCCGTGTTTGGGGATTCCGCCATTCTAACGTGACGGCAGCTAGTTGTTCGTTATCATCGGATACCTGAACAGCCAGCGTCCACGTATCTTCGTCTACTAATTCGGGGACAATGTCCAGAATCTTTGGCACATTGACGGTGAACGCATCGCCGCCAACGGCAAGTGTCTCCGCGCTCTCGGCGTAGTATTCAACGTGCGCATCGCCAGAGGCGATGTTGCGTGGGACGGCGAGGTTCACGC
>PYJE01000100.1:12267-25620 GCA_003635305.1 Candidatus Poribacteria bacterium
GTCTGTGTGACAATCACATCGCCGGTGTAGTATTCCACAGGCCCAGCGACACCTTGCCCAACGGCCATTTTGCCGGGAAAGAGGGCTTTGACGGTGAGTGGGCCGTTAAACGCGGGGTGTCGCGTCCACCGTTTGGTTTGGTGCGCGGCATCATATTGCACGCTCTCAACATACCCGGGGGCGATGCGAAGCGTGTCGCCGGGCGCTACTGTTTTGGTTTGGATTTGCGGACGAATTTCATAAGCTGGTGTGGCAATCTGTAAGGCTGGATCGCCGAAGAGCATATACTCCATCATGACATCGATTTGGCCTGTGCCTTCTGTGAGCAGCAGCTCTACTTTGGAATCAAAGCTGAGCGGCCCGAGTCGTCGCACGTTCCGTTTGAAAATCATGTCGAAGATGATGCGGTTGAGTGCGTCGTTTCCGCCTGCGTAGGTGAGGCGTGTTGCGCTTAGCATGCCGATGATGCCCCCGCGTTCTTTCCGCAGGAGTTTCTCTGCCATGCTGGGTTCACCGGGCTCATCAAAATAGCCGTTATAACAGCTTAGCACGAGCATAAACGGCGTGTGCGATGTCTCGTCAAGCCTGTCAATAGAGGCGTTATCAAAAATGGCTTCGTGTGCCCAAACGACACGTCCACCGTGCCCGGCGTATTGTGCGATGATGGCACCTTCACCGAGCGCGTCAATAATGCGGTTTTTGGCGACGCGCTGTGGTAACAGATTTGGGAAGTCCGCCGGCCGGGCCTCCACCTCGTCAATGACATCTTCTAAGAACACTTCTACGGTCTCATAGCCGAGGAGCGTGTGGTTTTTGGCGATTTCGTCGAGGCTCTTTTTGAAGATAAAATCGCCGGAGTTGCTCACTTCATCATCGGCGACAGAGATAATCCGTCTGCGCCATGCACCATTGGGAAGACGTTGTTCATAAGCGACGATTTTGTCGACAACCGCTTCTGCTTCTGCGGTAGTCTCGACGCTGAGCCGGCCGATATAGACATCAGTAAATTCATCGTAACCGGAGAGAGTGGCATACCAATGGTCTGACGAGGTGCGCCCGAATGCATCGGTGTGGATGTAGTGTGTCGGGATATAGCCGGTGAGCTCGGGGGGTTCGGGATGCACTTCGGTATCGATACCGCGAAAGTCAAATGTGCCATCGCCGAAAAGGACGACGTAAGTGGGCGCGGGCGGTGTCCAGTGGTGATAGGCATGCGTGAGGAACGCTTTTATCGCCTGCGGGTGCACGCTGCCATCGCCGAAGGTGTTGTAAATCGCATCGGTGGTGACAACTTTTGTGCGGTAACTGCCGCCTTCCGGCTGTGCGCGCCAGTCCGCTAATCGGTGGGCAGCTTGTATGAAGACTGGATGCGCAATGACAAGGTAATCGGCACCGTTGACAGCAGACAGCAATTCACTTGGTTGCACCGTATCTATCCGCGTGGGAAGACGTAACGCATCCTCGGAGATGGCGATGAACTGACTTTGACGCGTGTCCGGCACCTGAAAAGTGGCAGCATAATTTTTGTTGTCCGCAAGGCGTTCGAGGTATGTGGTTGGTGGATTGACATTTCTCGTCGTAAAGTCGAAATCGACGTTGTCGATTTCTTGGTTTTCTTGATTGGCGAGGTGCTTCCATCGTTGACGAGTTTGGGGGTTAACGGGGGTGGCTTCTACGGCGATGCCGCCCATTTTGGCTACTAGCTGCATGCCATCGGTTTCAAAAATATGGACGTTCGGATTGCGGAAGTCGTGGATTTTATACTGCAATTTCCTGCCGGTGCGCGGTTCCTTCTCATTGGAAACGCCTTTGGAGGAGAACGTGAGTTCGTCATAAACGGCGCGGAAGAGGCGGGTATATTCAACGGCAAACCGATTGACGTAGACGTGGTAAGGGTAGCGTCGGGTGTCCTCTTCAAACGTATCGTCCACGCGGGCGAGGGAGAGGACGTTGGATGCGCCTGCGGCTGCGTCTTTGAAGGTATCCCACGCGCGGAGAGTGCGCTGGACGGTGAGGGTATCCTGCTGCGCCCATTTGGCGAAATCAATCCGCACGCCGTTGATGGCGACGAGAATCTCGTGGTTTACAGGCGTGCCGCCCTGCAAATCGACGCTGATGAACGGCGGTTCAAAGCTCTTCGCCACATCATAGAGTGGAAATTCAAGGCGCATCTCGCCGGTATCGCTGCCGTTTTTGATGCCATCCCAATACCAGAAGTCCAACGCCTCGAACCACGCGTGTTTGTCGCCGTCGGTGACTGCATGCGGCTTGAGAAATTCAAGGTTACTTGTTAGTTTGTCTTCCTCAAACGTCACCGTGGAGCGGAACGTTGGGACTTGCGTCGCTGTCGCATCGCCGGGACTCGCGTTGAGCAGCGGCACGCGTGCGGGATGACCGGGGGTATCCACGCTGAGCCAATAGACATTCCAACGGGTATAGGGGTTATCTGTCTTTTTGCCGAGGAAGAAGAGGGCATCGGCGGCATCAAAACGTCCATCGCTTGCACCGCTGATGAAAAGGGGGATTTTTCTTTCGTCTGGGCGAGTGCCGTGCGACAACTGAAAGGTACTGGGGTCTGCGCCGATGAGCTCAATGCCGAAATCGCGAGATAAACTTTCACCGGTGAGCCGATAGACACCGTTCTCCTCAATGGAGAGTTTATAGCGAACGGAAGCGGGATTTTCAAGATTTTCAAGATTAGCAGGATTAATAACAGACGCGGGGGCGAATCTTGCTGGGGCTGCGGGGCCTTGCATACGGGGTGCACGGAACTGACGTGCGGCTTCGGCGTTCAGCAGTTGCCGAGACAGGGCTTGTTCGTAAACGGGGGATTCTTTGTTGTTCGCAAGGCGTTCGGCGGACGTTGTTGGTGCAATAACGGTTCTACTCGTAGAGCCGAAATCGACGTTGTCGATTTCTTGGTTTTGGCTACCGGAGGCATAGCGTGGGACAGGCGGTCGGGCTACGGTTGAAACCGTTTGTTGGAAACGGAGGTGCACTGTCAACTGTGCATACGTCCGGAGTTGCCGTGCTTGGGGGATATACTGGACTGGCGTGAGCTCTAATATGACTACTCGTTGACTGCGCAGCATACCCTCCTGCACAATGCGGGCAAGCGGCGGCGCGGGATAAGGTTCACGTTGGTTCACGGTGGTAGGCCACGTGGTGGCACGCGAAAGGACGCTTTCTGTTCCGGTTTCATGCCGCTGGCTATGAATGGGCACGGGTGGTAGCCGCACGCCGGTGACGGTGCGCGAAGGGGATGCGGCAATGTTATCCACTGTAATGTCCACGTCAAGCGGCACACCGAGCATGACACGGGTGACGGGCACCTGCGGATAGCCGGGTTCTGCGGTGAAACCGCAATTATCATACCGCACGTGTTGATAGGCATTCCCATCAAACGCAACATCTTCTTGCACGAGTTCGGGCAACGTGAAGTTCACGGTGATGCCTTGGGCAGTTGTCACTTGTGTGATGTCCGCTGGCACGGCTGCGGTGATGCTTATTAACGAAAGCGTAAGCAGGATTTGCAAGATTAAGCAGGATTTGCAAGATTTGCAGGATTTGCAGGATTTGCTGGGTGTTTGGTTCATCATAGTCTCTCGTCGTAGTGCCGAAATGGACGTTGTCCATTTCTTGGTTTTTGATGGAAAGTAGACATCGACAACGTCAATTTCGGGTTACGCAGTGGGACGTTCCAGTACTAACTGGCTTATCCGTTCGCTTTGCGCCAGGACAGAAAAGCGAGATGCTTCGATGGTTTCTTAAGTAAGTTGACTTGCCTCCAGAGATTCTTCAATTTTTTTTGAAACTGTTGAAAAGTCCCTATTCCGAAGCAGGATTTGCAAGATTTGCAAGATTAAGCAGGATGAAGAGTAGACATCGACAACGTCGATGTCGGGTTACGAGGAGAGATGTTCAAGGACCAACCAACGTATCCGTTCGCTTTGCGCCAGGACAGAAAAGCAAAATCTTGCCGAAATTGCGATTCGCCTCCATATACGCGTGTGCCTCACTTGCTTGCGCTAACGGAAACACGGTATCAATCACGGGTTGAAGCGTGCCCGCCTTCAATGCGGGCAACCACCGTTCCACAAACCGACGCGTGATACGGATTTTCTCCTCCAACGATTGCGGACGCATGACGGAACCGATGAGTTTGAGACGCTTGCGCATGACTGTGCCCAAGTCGATTTCTGTGGTTGAACCGCCGATGAGCCCTACCTGCAGGAGTCTCCCCCACGTTTTGAGAATGGCGAGGTTGCGGGCGAGATAGGGCGCGCCGATGAAGTCTAGCACGACATCAACGCCTTCGCCGTTCGTCAACCGTTGGATTTCCGCGACGAAATCGGCGGTTTTGTAGTTAATGCCCGCCGTGGCACCCAAGGTTTCGCAGCCCGCAATCTTTGTCGCTGTGCCAGCGGTAACAAAAACCCGCGCGCCTGCACGATGCGCGATTTGCACACCTGCGCTGCCGACACCACTGCCGCCAGCGTGAATCAGAATCGTCTCACCGGCAGATAATCTACCAAGGGTGAAGATGTTCTCATTAGCGGTGAAAAAGACTTCGGGAACAGCGGCGGCATGCTCAAAACTCCAGCCATCTGGGATACGCATCGCCATGCGATAATCGATGACAGCTTGCTCGGCATATCCACCACCACCGATGAGCCCGAAAACCTTGTCGCCTTCCGTCCATCCGGTGACTGCACTGCCCATGGCAGCGACGGTGCCAGCGATTTCTAAACCGAGTATTTCGGATTCACCGGGCGGGGGTGGATAGCCGCCGCGGCGTTGAACCAGGTCTGCGCGATTCAGCGCGGTGACATGGACATCAACGAGGAGTTGGGTTTCTGTCGGCTGTGGCGTTGGCGCGTCGCCGAGGTGGAGGACTTCCGGGCCGCCATCGCCTGTTCTAATGATTGCTTTCATGTTTTTGTTATTCGCAAGGCGTTCGGTGTATGTGGTTGGTGCGAGGTGGTATCTCGTCGTAAAGCCGAAATCGACGTTGTCGATTTCTTGGTTTTTGATGGAAAAGTAGATATCGACTTTTTGTCCTGGCGCGAAGCGTTCGGATAGGATTTCCATGTGAATGCGCTAAACAACGTATCTGAACGCATGCGAACGACAGAAAATCGGGTTACGTAGTGGGACGTTCCAGTACTAACGGGCTTCTCCGTTCGCTTTGCGCCAGGACAAAAAGTTCATCTCATATTATCAGCATGGCGAGGGACAGGCCCTCGCCCTACGGTATCACGGAGTTATGCAGCATGGCGAGGAAAAAAACTGGTTAGGCAAATTCCCTCGCCCTACGGTATCACAGAACTATTCAGCATGGCGAGGGAAACCCGCTCGCATGCGCGTGTGGCATGCGAGGGCCCTCGCCATACGGTATCACGGAGTTATGCAGCATGGCGAAGGACAAATCCCATAGGAAAATTCCCTCGCCTTCTGTAATGCTGACGCTATCTTACCAGGTGGACTCAACGTTGTCAAGTCTGGCAGTTTGGTTATTTCCAACCAGAAACCTTCATCGAACGCCGCGCGAACGACTAAAACCCAAACCAATACCGGCATTTGATGAGGAAGATGTTCTTTCCTTCATCGGTGAAGGAGCTGCGGAGACGGTGCAGCGGGCGAAATTCCAGAGCTGCTGCATCCAACTGCGCTAACGCTGCCTCCCGCGATTGCGTCCAGACGAGAAACAGCGTGCTTCCCGGACGGAACTCCCACCGCAGGACGGTGTTACCGCGCAAGGAACGCCGATGGAAATCGCGGTTCTCATTCAACGCATACGGCTTGAAATCATAAGACATCGGTTCGACGAGTTCCTTGAAATTTTTATAGTCACCGATAGTGATGAAGGGTTGCACGTAGAACTGCAGGCTGAGTGTCGGCGTGAAACTGATATTCGCGCGCGTCGTGAAGTCCAATGTGCGGCTCTCCAATTCGCCATAGACATAGTGTTTCGTCGTGGGTTTCCCATCGTGTGTTTCTTCAATGAGAGTTACCCATTGCGCATCGTCCTTCACGTATCCGTAAGACGGGCCGAGATTCACGGCAATATTTGATGCGACGCGGATGCGCAGGCTGAGCCGCAAATCGTAGTCATAGGTTCGCCCATCGTCGTCCCATCCGAAGATGGGATTTAACCGGAGTTGCACCATTTTGCGGCTATCAGTGGAGAGATTGGTGAATACCCACCAGCCCGGTGGATTTTTAATCAGCGTTCCGCCGCGCCGAACATCATCATCGTCAAACGACGCGTGGTTTCTCCCTACCCAGATATCATAGTCCCAATAGTTTTTCAGGCGGCCATCTGTCCAGATTTCGGAGTAGCTGCTGATGTTCACGCCATCATAATTCCAAGTGCGCCAGCCGTATAGGCCGAAAATGACGCGCCGAAAAATGCTGAACGGTTTTTCTTTTCGCGCGGTGATATCATAGTTCCACTCCAGCATATCGGCACGCCGTCGGTAACCGAGGTCATTTATCTCTAAGTCGGGCGAGAGGGCTCTAAAATCGGTATCTAATCTTAACCATCCGCCGCGCTTGTCAAATTCAAGGTGCGCGATGTATCCCGACTTCCGGTTGTCCATTTCCCCTGCATGACTCGCGGCGAGGACACCGGTTAGCTGATACCGCTCTTTGGCGAACTTCAAATCCCAATCCAATCCGCCGGCATAAGCGGAATGAGAGGCTTGTCGATTGACAGCAGTGGTGATAACGCCGATACGCGAATTGCCCGCCAGCACATCCTGTGTGACTCTACCGACGAAGTAGTTCGTCAACGGTTCAACCAGATGCTCACGGGTGCTTCCCTCTCTCTCTCCGCTGGGCTGAATCTGTGCGTATTCGGGGGCAGTCACTGCCTCCATGATGCCGAAGGAGGTTTTTCGGTGCGTTCTGCCGACAATTTTGGCGGCACCGAGGATAGTTGTCGCTTCGGGCCGACTCAGTTCTTCGGCACCGTCCGGGATGTCAAAATGCGCCGGCCGCCGGCCGATGCGCCGGGAGTAAAAGAAGGTGTAGTCGTTGATGCCAAAAATGGAGGCACCTTTCACAAAGAAGGGGCGGCGTTCCTCAAAATACTCTTCATAAGCGGAGAGATTGAGTCGCGCCGGGTCTGCCTCTACTTGCCCGAAATCGGGATTGACGGTAGCGTTGAGGGTGATGCCGGAGGTGATGCCATACTGGACATCAGTGCCGACGTTTCCCCACAGAGCTGCCTCGCTATTCAGCGTTGTCCGCCCCATAGTGTAAGGAACTACTTCCACATGGCGAGAGGGATGGATATCCTTGATACCCCGCAGCTCCCCCATTCGAGAGAGCCAGTCGGGTTCTGATTTCTTAACCAAACGCCAGTGCGCGTTCTCTTTTTTGCGGCTGATTTCGCGGGTGACTTGCAATCCCCAGACCTGCTCGTCTTTTGGGGAGAAGCGTAGGACGTGGAACGGGATTTTATATTCCGCTGCCCAGCCGTTGGTGTGAATTTTCGTTTGGACTTCCCACACGCCGTCCCAACTATTGTCATACCTTCCATCGTACGTGCCATCTGCCATAGAGCCGGTGGGATAAGCGATGAACCAAATGGCCTGCTGTTTATTATTGTGCGCATCAAGGTAAATCTGAACTTTATCCGATTCAACGTAATTGTCCCGCCGGACGAGTCGCGAGACGATTTTATCGGGCGCGCTGTCGTAGCACATGATAGCGAAATAGAGTGCTTCGTTATCGTAGGCGATTTGGAACGTTGTCTGTTCAGTGGCGGGTTTCCCTTCGTCCGGATCCCGCTGACGAAAGCCTTTGTGCGGCGGCGCAGTCTGCCAAATGGCATCGTCAAAAACGCCATCGAGTTTTGGCGGCGCGCCTTCAATTCTGACAGCCGTAGCGATACGGTGCTCGGGGGCAGTCTCGGTTTCAGCAAATACGTCGCCCGGGAACTGTGCCGCAAGAAGCAGTATCACTAGCATCCAAGGGAAGCCTCGCGAGGCTTTTTGTTGTTCGCAAGGCGTTCGGCGTGTGTGGTTGGTGCGATGACGTGTCACCTCGTAAGGCCGAAATGGACGTTGTCCATTTCTTGGTTTTTGATAGAAAGTAGAAAAAGACAACGTCTTTTTCGGGTTACGCAGAGGGACGTTGATGAACCAAACAACGTATCCGAACGCTTTGCGCCAGGACAAAAATGACAAAAAGTGGTTTTCTTGTTTCACGGGTGTTTTCCTCCTGTATCAACATGTCGGGTTTTCCTAATGGAACCCTTGTGAGTTAATGGATGAAACCCCGCTTTCGACAAAAAATTCGGAATTTTTGGATACTATTTTGACAGCGCGTCCAGCATCGCGCCGCATTTCGGACAGGTATTTCCCCCCGTTGAACGTCTCCCTTCGCCGCAGACATCGCAGGTGCCGAGCGGATATTCATCGGGCTTCGCGCGGCTTCCACCTTTTTTATAGGTGATGATGCGCCACACCGTCTCGCCATCTTCTTCGTAGCAGAGCCACACCCCCTCTTTTCTCCCATCGGCAGATGTGTCTTTTCTTCCATGGGCAGATGTGCTTGTGATACGGCCCGCCCCATTTGCGGTTCCCATTTTCATATTTCTGTTGTTCGCAATGCGTTCGGATAGGTTGGTTGGTGCTTGAACATCTCTCTGCGTAATCCGAAAACAACGTTGTTGTTTTCTACATTTTTGGAAAAAGCAGATATCGGCTTTCTGTCCTGGCGCAAAGCGAGCGGATAAGACAAAAGGGTCAGAGCACCAACCAACGTATCCAAACGCTTGCGAACAACAAAAAAAACGGAAGCCTCTTTATCCTGATAATCTTGCCAATCTTGCAAATCCTGCTTCTTTTTGGTTCTTCCTCCCGGTGGTTCAACCGTGTCTGGGGAGACCGCGGGCCCCTATTCGGCCGAACTCACGTCGTCAGTGCTTACGTCTTCTCTATAGACATTAAGGACCTAACGGTCCTTTGTCGGAATAGGGACTTTTCAACTCAGTTTGAGGATGGCGCGAACGGTTTGACGCACTTCATCGCAAATGCGCACAGCACGCGCAGCATCCGCACCTGTCGGGAAAAACCCCGGATAGCGAGCATCAACGGCGTAGTTGGCAAACACCGAAAAATCGGCGCGCCACGCAGCCCACTCCGGACGCACCGGCACGATTAAAGCCAACAATGCGTTCAAATCATGCGTGCGCGGGGTAGGGAGATTCGCCTCTTGAAGCCACGCTTTCAGATACTTTTCGATACACTGCTGCGCGTTGAAACAAATTTTATTCTCAAACCCGCGTGTGGCTAACTGCGGAAGAAACAGTTGTATCGCCGCATAATCAAGTTCAGCCAACTCTACCCACTCCAGTGTCAACGGGTTCATAGCACCTGACTCCTGCCAAACCGGCACCAAGGCTCCCTCGGCCAGTCCCAACCGAACGGGAGAAGGACAAGCCCCCGCGCGCACGGATGTTTTGACGTTTCCCGTGTCATAAAGCACATCGCCTTTTTCGAGAATCTCTCGCAGAAACCAATCGTTGTGCAACACACGATACGCAAACTCCTCCGACGAACGCACATGCAAATCGAGACAGAACCGCGCAGGAAGCCGTCTTTTCATCTCCAATGCTCGCTGCCGCCCATCTGAACTCACACCGGATAGCACAACAAGCAAATCGACATCCGACGCTTCTGTCGGCGTGCCATACGCATACGAACCGAACAGGATAACTTGTTGCGGCGAAAATTCGCGGATAATATCATCACACGTCGCTTGAATCTCTTTCGCAGAAACCATGGCCATGCCTCCTTTTCGCTGGCTATGAAAAGTATAGCATTAAAACGGCAGAGGTGTCAAGCGAAACGAAGCAGGATTCGCAAGATTAAGCAGGATTTGCAAGATTAACTGGATTTTCAGGATTAAGAGCATCATTAAAACGGCAGAGGTGTCAACGGAAACATCAAAACCAGAACTAGTTGCAATCAGACAAACGAGCCACGCGCTGTAGCACAAGTTCGCCGGATTCTGTCTCAGTTGCGTTCGTCAGTGCTTACGTCTTCTCTATAGACATTAAGGACCTAACGGTCCTTTGTCGGAATAGGGACTTTTCAACTCAGTTTGAGCATGGCGCGAACGGTTTGACGCACTTCATCGCAAATGCGCACAGCATGCGCAGCATCCGCACCTGTCGGAAAAAACCCGGGATAGCGAGCATCAACGGCGTAGTTATCAAACGCCGAAAAATCGGCGCGCCACGCCGCCCACTCTGGACGCACCGGCACGATTAAAGCCAACAATGCGTTCAAATCATGCGTGCGCGGGGTAGGGAGATTCGCCTCTTGAAGCCACGCTTTCAGATACTTTTCGATACACTGCTGCGCGTTGAAACAGACTTTATTCGGCACCCCGCGCCTGGGTAACTGCTGAACGTGCCACTTTGCCGCCTCATAATCAAGTTCAGCTAACTCTACCCATTCAAGCGTCAACGGGTTCATCGCACCTGACTCCTGCCAAACCGGCACCAAGGCTCCCTCGGCCAGTTCCAACCGAACGGGAGAAGGACAAGCCCTCGCACGCAGGGATGTTTTGACGTTTCCCGTGTCATAAAGCACATCGCCTTTTTCGAGAATCTCCCGCAGAAACCAATCGTTGTGCGACACACGATACGCAAACTCCTCCGACGAACGCACATGCAAATCGAGACGAAACCGCTTAGGAAGCCGTTGTTTCATCTCCAACGCTCGCTGCCGCCCATCTGAATTCACTCCTGACAGCACAACTAGCAAATCGACATCCGACGCTTCTGTCGGCGTGCCATACGCATACGAACCGAACAGAATAACTTGTTGCGGCGAAAATTCGCGGATAATATCATTACAAACCGCTTGAATCTCTTTCGCAGAAACCATGGCCATGCCTCCTTTTCTCTGGCTATGAAAAGTATAGCAGAAAAACAGCAGAGTTGTCAAGCGAAACGAAGCAGGATTCGCAAGATTTGCAAGATTTGCAAGATTAAGAGCATCATTACAAAGGCGGCAACCCCGCAATAATCTCCATCGTCTCCAAACTGACGGTAATCACCGAACCAATCAACTCTACGATGGACCGCGGATTCTCCGCATCGTTCGCATCGTTGACAATCTCACTCCGATTTTTGTCTATCTTGACGCGATACTGAGCTACTACCCACTCCAACGCGGAACGCGTTCCCAACTGATACTCTAATGCTTTCGCCGGAATCCCATCCAACGTCAGCGATGCATTGTATTTCAGCTGCGTCTTGTCTTTCGACAACCGCATCCGTTCCACGCGCAAATCAAGCGGCACACCCGGTTCGCTGATGAAATTGAGCGGATACTGCGGCTGCGCCTCGTAGTTGACATGCAGTTCCGCGAGTTTCGCACCTGCATCCGCAAATGCCCAGAAATCCTTGGCATAGGGGATATGCGGCAGATCACGCTTGAGATCCGCGGCGTAACGCTCACGGTAATCTGGATGGTGCAAGAGTCCGTAGGTATAGTTGAAGATATCCCACTTGCTGATGGTATCATCGGCGTAGTGCGCGCGGAAGTTTTGCAATGCCCAATCGGTGATGTTTTCTCGGCGGTTCTTCCCGTCTTCATCGTAGACGTAGAAGGGGAAGCACTGGGAATCTCCTGTTAAATGGGCATCCGGGAGTGTCGAAACCATCAACGTATGAAAAGGTTTGATCGCACCGACTGCACTGACGCAAATCACCCGGTTCTCCGTTTCTGTTTCCGGTGTGGGGAGGATAATCGGGAATTGCCCGGGCCTGTCGGTGAGAACGCGATCGAAAAAGAGCCACGTTTTAGTGAAGGGCCGGTAGAGACAACGGCGGCGTTTGGTTTCGGCAAATTCGGCGACGCGCCCGCGCAGCAGATGCTGTTTTAACGTGGAACTCCATTTGATTTTCCGGTTATCGTCATTGACAAAGTTGTCGATGTTGACACCCGATGTGTCCTTCCTCCCCTGCCACAAGAGGACGTGTTCGTTATAGACATCGATCATCCGCTGCATGTTCGCGGACAGCACCTCTTGATTGAAGTTGCACGCCCAGGCATCACGGGTGGTTGAGACACCGTTGCTGAACGTGTGGAAGATGACACCTTCCGGCTCGCTTTTCGTCCGCTTCGCAACCTTGCTGCCTATTGGGAGGAACGTCAAAAATTCGGCGTTGAGTCCCTCGGTGAGCCATGTATGCCGTGCATCGGGTTCAAGCGTTTGCCACGGGACATTGCCGATGTGCTCAGTTTGCGCGAGGAACTCGAATTTCTGGTTTTTGTTCCACGCGTCGTCGGTGCGATAGTAAAAGATGCGCGCCGGTTCGCGCTGTTCACCGTAGCGCGAGGGCCTGTCCCTCGCCGCGCGCTTCACGAACAGATTGATGCTTACGCCGACGCGGATGCCGAAGACGCTGGCATCGGAGACGAGGGTATCTTTCCGGGCGTTGCCGCCCAGGTCGAGGATATAAATCTCGTCAAAATCGGCGGCGAGATGCTTACGCATCCCATCAAACGAGGTGCCATCCAGAAAACTGTTGTTGGTGACAAGGGCGACGATACCTTCTTTGCCGATTCTATCGGATGCCCAGCGGAGGGATTTGACGTAAGGATCATAGAGGGAGTTTTTGAGTGTCGCGGTGGAATCCTTGGCATAAGTCGCCTCAATGCGTGCATCCATTGCGGGATACTTGCGATTCTTGTTGTTATCGTTCTCGTTGACTTGCCCGGCGTTATAGGGTGGATTCCCGATGACAACGAACATCGGGGATGCCTTCTGCTTCTCCACACGGGCGGTGTTCTCCGCCGTTAACAGCGACAGCTGCCGTTCTTCGGCTAATTCAAACGTATCCACTAGCGAGATACCCTCAAACGGGAGATACCGCTGCGTGGCTTCATAAAACTCGTGCTCAATGTTGAGCGTCGCGATATAATAGGGCAGCAACAACACCTCGTTGCACCAGAGCTCGGAACGGTATTTTGCTTCTAGATGGAACGGCGGTATCTCGCGCATGAGTCTGACAATAAAATTGCCTGTGCCGACGAACGCATCGATGATGTGAACGCCCGCGTCGGAAAGGGAACGATCGAACTCGGTTTTCAGCAGATGGTTGACGCTCCTCACCATGAAATCGACGATAGGTTGCGGCGTGTAGACGATGCCGTGCGTATCCGCAACTTCGGCGGAATCTCCCTGAAAAAACTGCTCGTAGACGGTATTCAGGAAATGCTGTTTCTGCGAGAAATCGACGAGGGTTGCCGCCTCACGTTCGATTTCTCGGTAGAACGGCTTCAGGTTTTCGAGGAACGCATCACGGCTGTAGGCCTCCTCAAT
>PYJE01000101.1:0-18350 GCA_003635305.1 Candidatus Poribacteria bacterium
CCTCTTGTGTCGCCGCCCAGCCCGGTGTCAGCGGATCGCTGGCGTGTTGGAAGATATATTTCACCGTACCGCGTTGAATCGCATCGGCGGAACGCCAGGGGCCGCGCGGATAGACATCGCCGCGCATGTAGCCATCATCGGCAGGATCTGAGTAGAGGATTAAGCCGAGCGCGCCGTTGTCACCAGCCACCTTCGCCTTGACACCGCGATAACTGCCGCCATACCGAGCAATACAGATTTTCCCTGCAACGGAGATGCCGAGCTCCTTGAGCCGCTCGTAATCTCTCGGCAATCCTTTGTTGACATAGACGAGTTCCGCTGTCACATCGCCATCAGGAGAGTAGGCGTTGTAGCCCGGCACAACCTCGGTTTCATAAGAGTCCTTGTCCCACTTCCAGCTCTCCTCTTTCCCGATAGCTTGGTAGTGTATCGGGGATACCATCTCCACTTTCACCTCAATCGGGTGTGGCAGGTAGACGTGGTATTCATAAAGCTGCACCTGCAGTCCGTAGTTTTCAAATTCGGTGCGCAGATATTCCGCCACCTTCCGGCTATTCTCGGTGCCGGCGAGGTGTGGTTCTTCGGTGAGGTGCCGTAATTTCTGTCGGCACATCTCCGGTGAAACGAGTGCTTGAAACGCGGCTTCAGCGTTCCTTTGGGTAACGGCATTTTCTGCCGTGAACCCGCGGATACCTGAGGCATCGCGTGTAAAAAGTATGATGAGTGCGAGAAGGCAAACGAGACACGCGCCTCTTTGCCACCGTTGGAATGTTGTTATCGTTCCGATCTTTCCCTACCTCCTTTTTTTTTCAGAAGTCACGTTATCTTATTGAACAAGGTCTCGCCTACCGAAATTGTCCCATTGATTTGTTAAGACGAAACGCTAAGTGTGTCATCACATGCCCCCAAATCCCTTTTTTTGTTGTTCGCAAGGCGTTCGGATAGGTTGGTTGGTGCTATGACATCTATGGGCGTAATCCGAAAACGACGTTGTCGTTTTCTACATTTGCTTAAAATTATGATAACATATCGGGTGAAAGATGTCAAACGTGCCACCGTTCTGTAGAGAAACCAGAGTGCCAGCCCTTGTCCCGTCTTGAAAATCCTGCTAAATCTTGAAAATCCTGTAAATCCTGCTTCCAAATCCCGAAAAAACTTGACATCACTCTTTTTATATGATAAAATATATTTCGGAGCAGGATTTGCAAGATTTGCAGGATTTGCAGGATTTGCAGGATTCTCTTTGCGTCATGCCGAAATGGGCGTTGCCGATATCTACTTTCTCTTTTCTCCTCGCCGCGGGCATGTCGTTTACGATACACGACAACGGCAAGCAGGATTTGCAGGATTTGCAGGATTTGGGGGTGCTATGCAAGCAAAGATTTTAATCGTTGAAGACGAACGCGATATTGTCGAATTGCTCCGCTATAACCTGCAGGAGGCAGGCTTCAAAACGGATTACGTCCGGAATGGGGCGGACGCGCTCCAACGTGCGGTTGAAGAACCACCAGACCTCATCTTGTTGGATCTGATGCTACCGGAGGTGGACGGCCTCATCGTCTGTCGCTTGTTAAAAGGCGACCCGAGGACTAAAAACGTCCCCATCGTTATGCTCACTGCTAAGATAGAAGAAGAGGACAGAGTCAAAGGGCTTGAGCTCGGGGCCGATGACTATATCCCCAAGCCGTTTAGCCCCAGGGAGGTAGTCCTCCGCGTCGCCGCTGTCCTCCGCCGCCTCAAAGTCGGACAGGAGACAGAACAAACGCAACAGATTCAGACGCACGGCCTCATCATCGATCTGGACAAGCATCAAGTGCTGACAGACGATGAGACAATTGAGCTCACTGCCACGGAGTTCAAACTCCTCACCCTGTTTGCACGCTCGCCTGGACGGGTGTTCACCCGCGATATCCTCATGGACGTTATCTGGGGACAGGATTACTACGGCATCGACCGGACGGTGGATACGCATGTCAGCCGACTCCGCAGGAAACTTGGAGCCCTCGGTAGGCATATTGAAACGGTGCACGGGGTAGGGTATCGGTTTTCTGTTGTTCGCGAGGCGTTCGGATAGGTTGGTTGGTGCTATGACATCTATCGGCGTCATCCGAAAACGACGTTGTCGTTTTCTACATTATCGGGTTACGCACGGTAAAAACAGATACGGAGAGAACTCCATGCCAAACAACGAAAACACGCTCACCGTCGCATTCCTTAACGTCCTACGCCCAATGCGGCACTCTTGGAATGTCGCAGCGCACCCCATCCGGCCGTTCCACGAAAATCAGAAGGAGCCGGATGCGGTTATCACCGAACCCAAGCGGAACGCCATCGCCATTGAGGTAAAGGTTGATGGCGAACGCGTCCCCGATATCAGCGGCGAAGAGCAACTCCGAAACGACTGCCTCGGCAAAACCCTGAAGAAATCCGACGAGACAATCCACACCGGCATCGCTATTCGGTTCCCGCACGCTTACCGGGATATCGAACAGGGGGAACTTCACGCCGCGATGGCAGCGGCAAAAGACATCAGATATATCTTGCTCAGCATGGATGCCCCGCAACGCTTTCCGCAAATCGGCGAGACACCCGGCCCCCAAGATTGGCTCACCGGCAGCGTCTCAAACATCGCCGATGCCATCCGCATCGGTGCAACGCCTGTCGCCAAGATTGAGCAGGCATCCCAGATTCTGGAGCGCGGCATCGAAGCAGCCGGCACACTCGTTGACGCAGCTATCGCCGAACGCCCCGAAATCGGTAAACTCATTGAGAAAACCCTCCATCAAGAAACCTGTCCGCAAACTACTCGGATGGCGATGCTCATCATCGGGAACGCTTTTATCTTCCAGAGTTCCCTCGCCGGGAAGCCGGAACTTGAGACGGTGCCCTCACTCAGCCGCCTCCGCGGGCAAAACGGCTTACTTGATTCTGACCTGGTTTTCGACGCATGGGACACTATCCAGGCGGTTAACTACCACTCCATCTACGACGTGGCAGTTGAACTTGTCAACGCCATCGCACTTGATGACAGACTCGTCGGCGCGGTGCTATGGACACTCCGCAGCACCGCGCGCGAATTAGAACAGATGGGACTTGCGCGCGAACACGAACTCGCCGGCATCGTCTTCCAAAAACTTATCACGGACAGGCGTTACATTAAGGCGCACTATACGCGGCCTGAATCGGCGGCATTGCTTTCGGCGTTAGTTCTCCCACATCCGCCGGTTGGCGCGGTTGGAAACCGCGGCTACGGGAAAGGGAGAAAGACGGCCGCGAGTGTTCATCTGCCGAAGATTGCCGATTTCGCCTGCGGTACCGGCACACTGCTGAACGGTGTCTATCAACGCCTCCTCGGTTTTCACGAACAGGGGGGCGGAAAAGGCGAGGATATCCATCAAGTCATGCTTGAAAACAACCTCGTCGGTTGCGATATTTTGCCGAATGCAGTGCATCTCACCGCCGCCATCATCGCCAGCACGCATCCGAATATCAAAATCGGCGATACGCGCATCTATACCATGGAATACGGCACACACCGGCCCGATGGACAATACGCCATCGGTGCGCTCAACCTGCTCCGTAACCCAGCAGAGACGCTCCCGATACCGATGACAACGAGCCGCCGAGTCGGCGGCACCGGCGATACCGACACACAAGCGCATCAGGAATTTCGGCACGGCGAATTTCACATCGTCATCCAAAATCCCCCTTTCATCAAAGGGAATACCGATAAAAACTCCGAAGTGCCAAAGACGACGTTCGGCGATAAAGACGAGGAAATTGAACGCGCCATGAAAAAATCCCTCCGAAGCCTCAAAGCGAAAGAGAGCGTTAGCGATGGCAATGCCGGCATGGGCTCGCACTTCGTTGAACTCGCCGATAAGATGCTGCGACAGCACGGAACGCTAGGCATAGTGCTACCCGCCAACGCCATCGCCGGCACCAGTTGGCGCAAAGTGCGAAAACTTTGGGCATCGGCATACCGCGACATTACCGTCGTCACCATCGCCAATAAGGAGATTGCCAACAGCACCTTTTCTGCCGATACCGGCATCGCCGAATGTCTCGTCGTTGCTACCAAAGGGAAGGGCAAAACGACAGGCCGCGGCACCTTTATCTGCCTGCATCGCCGCCCGGCAAGCGTGCTTGAAGCGCGCGAAATCGCAAATCAAATCTATCTACTCGGAGACATCCGACGACTTGAAGATGGCATCACCGGCGGTAACCCGGTCAAAATAGGCAGAGAGACGGTAGGATACGCCATGGACGCGCCACTCCCCGACGCTGAAGAAGGATGGCCCGTCTGCCGCGTCAAAGACCTGGGTGTCGTGCAGGCGGCCCATCAACTCGCAAACGGCATCCTTCGCCTCCCACGACAGCTAAAACCGCTATCAATTCCTATCTGTCGGTTGTCTGACATCGCCGAAACGAGCCCAGGTCCGTTGAATATCCATGGCACAGGTGGGCGAGGCGGATTTGATATTGAGGAAGGCTGTCCAGAAACGGCAGATTATCCGTGCCTCTGGCATGTCGATTCTGACATACAGATAACGATGCAGACAGAGCCCGATGCGCACGCGTTGCCACGACCGAATAAAGAGAAAAGAATTGCGGACATTATGGCGGTGAATAGCCGAACGCACTACAACCAAGCCATGCGCTTCACTGCGAGTTCGCTTGCTGTGCTGTTCACGGAACAGAAAACCATCGGCGTGAACACGCTTCCCAACGTTCGCTTTCCCGATGAGAAGTATGAATACGCGTGGGCGTTGTGGGGCAATTCCACGCTTGGGTTGCTATGTCACTGGATTCAGTGCGGCAAACAGCAGCAGGGACGTGGGATACTTGGAAGAGAGACACTGCGTGCCTTGCCGACGTTGGATGTGACGCGGTTAAGTCCCGCGCAATTAGCGGCGGCGGAACAAATTTTCCACGAGTTGAAGCGGGAAGAGTTCTATCCGTTCAACGAGATGGTATGGGATGCGGTTCGTCATCAACTCGACCGGCGTTTGTTATCGGAGGTGCTCGGTTTCAGCGAGGTGACACATCGTGAGGTTCATGAGGGCATCGCGTTGCTGCGTGCGAAGTTATGCGCGGAACCAAGCATTGATGGTGGGAAGAAATCACGGCGCGCACGGTAACCCGATAGGCGCGGTTTCAAACCGCGACTACTGAAATGTAGAAAACGACAACGTCGTTTTCGGATGACGCAGAGAGATGTTCAAGCACCAACCAACCTCTCCGAACGCCTCGCGAACAACAAAAAAAGGAAAAAACAACATGCTTCTTGAGTGGCTTTCAGGCACACCCCTTGCAAACGAGACGTTCCTTGAAGTTTGGGAGTGGGTTCAGACTGCGTATAACTTCTTCATCGTCTTTAACGTTTTTCGGTTTTCATTTCACGCCATGCGCGGTGCAACTGATGAATTCATCCAGCGGAGTCGTCTCATGCAATTCGTCTTCCGTTGGTGGCGGCCGATCTTTGCCGTGCATCTCATCTACTACGCGCTAAGCGGTGCATATAACCACTGGTTTTTCGTCGCCCTCCTCATCCTTGGGTTAGTGCTGGTGACAATCAACCTCATCCTGCAATTCAGTATTGAACGCCTGGAGAGAAAAATCCAAGCGTATGAGGAGATGGAGGAGGAGCGGAAGAGGGCCAGGCAGAGGGAAGAGGAACCGGATGAAGACGCGGACAATGGCCCTAGCGATAACGATAGCGATAGCGATAGCGATAAGGACGAGGACAGGGACAAAAACCGGGATTAGCGCAGGCATCTCCGCGTTTACGCTGCGGGGGACAGACCCCGGCCAGTAACGTAGGGCGAGGGCCTGTCCCTCGCCAGGCCACGACGACGCGTAGGAGAGCCCTCCCGTTCTCGAAGCATCTGAACCATGCCTGGCCTCGCCAGGCCACGGCGACGCGGGGGACGGTTCCTCACGTAACGGAACAATGGAAATGGATATCAACACGCGAGTTTTGCGGGGTGTGCTGCTCCTTTCACTTCTATTGGCACTGCCCGGCTTCTGCCAATTCGCCGATTTACCGCGCGATGAGAAGACGGTAGACATCGGGTTTTCCGGTGACGGTGCATCGCAAACGTTCACCGTGACGGCCGTTGTGCCGTTCGCCGAGATGAACGGTTGGGTTGGAGTTTATGGTTCGCGCGCCTCCACTGATGAAGAGGTGCTTTCGGAGATTGTGAAGGCGCATATCCAAGGCGGCTTCCGTATCGGCACGTTCGGCATCGAGGCGTTCTCCGATTTAGAGCGGAACATCGCGGCGGGCAGCGCGCTCACCTCGCAAATCGGCATGTATGTTCGCCCGAAGATTTATGAAAGCGGGCGGCTCCGCATCTCCGGCGGTATCGGCGGCTTCATTGAGAATATCCAACCGCGCGCAGGACTCATTTTAAGGCGGTTCGATCCGACTTCATTTCGGTGGTTGGCATTTTCTTCTGTCGGGTGGCGTAAACTCAATACGCAACTGAAGTTCACGCCGGAAGTCGGGTTTAGAAATTTCAAACTGTCGGCTGAACCTGCCATCACGTTTGACCTGTCTACGCGTTTAGGTTTGCGGATAAGCGGTGCAATTTATTACAACAGCGAGCCCCTCACCGATAAGTGGTATTACAAATATCTCACTATTTTGCGTGTAAAGTTGTAGGCGTAGCGCGGTAGGCGGGACATCCTTGTCCCGATGGTTCACAGTCGAGACCGGGAGGTCTCTCCTACTGGGGGACATCGAGACCGGGAGGTCTCTCCTACCGAGGGGAACTGAATCGATCTGGAGAATAAGGAAAGATGAGTGAACTATTTCAGCGCATCCAAGAATTTCTAAGCAGACCTGCCTTACCCTTAAGTGGCAGAGAAGTCAGTTTCTTTGAGCTTATCACGTTAATCGGGACGTTAGCGGTGTTCGTTGCTATCGCCGGCTTTTTACGTCGGTGGCTCAGCCGCCTTTTTAGCAAATTAAAGATGCCTGAAAGCACGCAGAACCGTTTACTCGCGCTTTCGTTCCTCATCGTTATGGTCGTCGGTTTCGTCGTCGGGTTAGAGGTTGCGAACATTAGCATTGGGCAACTAGAAGCACTCTTTGCGTACGAAATCCCGATTGCTCAAGGAAATAGCCTTACCCTGGCGAAACTTTTTTATGGGCTCATCATTATTGTCGTCGTATTTATCCTCTCCAAATACGCGCAGTGGGTTATCCGTGAACAGGTTTTACAAGCTTTTCACATTGATGAGCACACCCAATTTATCCTTCTCCGTTTTTTCCACATCGGCGTTGTCGCTCTCGGCGTGCTGATTAGCCTGAATACCATTGGGTTAAGTTTGACGAATCTCATCGTTATCCTCGGCGGATTGAGTATCGGCATCGGTTTCGGCTTACAGAACATCGCTTCAAACATCGTTTCCGGCATTATCCTGATTTTTGAACGTCCGCTTAAAATCGGGGATTTAGTCGAAATCATGGATGTGAACATTTTCGGCAGAGTGAGTGCAATCAATCTCCGTTCCACGGTTATCGTTGCGCTTGAGGAGAAAGAGATTATCGTCCCGAATTCGCAACTCATCACGGAGCCGGTGCATAATTTGACACACTATAACAGCCGTTATCGGGTGTGCGTTCCGGTGGGGGTAGCCTACAGTTCGGACGTGCGGTTCGTCAAAAAAGCGTTGTTGGAGGTAGCGCATGCGCATCCCAATGTGATTAAGGCACCTGTCAGGGGACAGAAGCACGTCACCGCGCCTTTCGTCCGGTTTGTTCGTTTTGGGGAGTCGTCATTAGATTTTGAGCTGCACGTGTGGATACCGGATTCTTTTCAGCGGTTTGATATTGCAAGCGACTTGCATTTCATGATTTGGGAGAAGTTCAAGGAATACGGCATTGAGATTCCGTTTCCGCAGCGAGATGTGCATTTTTATCCATCGGAATAGGGCCACGCGCGGAAAAAAGCAGGCAGGGCACCACGCCCTGCCTGCTTCGCTGTAGGACAGTTCATTCGCCGTTCGCATCTAAAGTTCGCCGAAAGTCTTCGAGAGAGTCCGCTAGGACTGCTGCCTGAAGCAACTCCTTAAGGCGTTGTGCGTCGTCAATGGCCTCCAGCGTTGGCTTGAATAGGCGCGCTGCTTCTGGGTGCAGCCGGAGTTCCAACACCTTCAGGATGTCTTCACGGCGCGCGGCCGCGGCAAAGTGTTGGACGATAGGTGCTTCGTGCATGGTTGACCTCCCGTGGGAGATGCGAGTCGGCGCGAGTCATTTTCGGACTGCGTCTAAAGCGTTTTGAAAGTCTTCGAGGGTATCGGCGAGGACAGCGGCACTCAACAATTCGTCGAGTCCTTGTGCGTCGTCAATGGCTTCCAGAGTTGACTGAAAATCGCGCGTTGCCTCCGGGTGCAGCCGGAGTTCCAACACCTTCAGGATGGATTTACGGCACGCCTCGCGTGCGGCGTGCGCGCCAAAGTATTGGACGATAGGTGCTTCGTGCATGGTGAGCCTCCACTGGCAAAGACGGGGCGGCGCGGTGATGAGCCGCGCTCTCGGTGAGTCAGCTGCCGCCCGCGTCCAAAGTTCGCCGAAAGTCTTCGACAGAGTCGGCTAGGACTGCCGCCTGATGCAACTCCTTAAGGCGTTGTGCGTCGTCAATGGCCTCCAGTGTTGGCTTGAATAGGCGCGTTGCCTCCGGGTGCAGCCGGAGTTCCAACACCTTCAGGATGTCTTCACGGCGCGCCTCGCGTGCGGCGTGCGCGCCAAAGTATTGGACGATAGGTGCTTCGTGCATGGTGAGCCTCCTTACGATATCCAGAATGTGTTCCTTGTCATAAATCAGATTACCCAACACAGCCATCACCCCGAGGGTATCCAGCTTGTTCGGCATATCAACAGTATCCGCCGTTTGAATACACCGGTGCAACCATTCATCCGCATCTACGCCGACAGGCGGTTTCATCAGCGGTGTGAACGGCAGCAATCCGGTCGGCTGCGCGTCAAGCACTGCCTGGCCATCCATGTCTGCTAGACGAATCACTCGGTATTCCACCAAGATTTCGTTCCCAGGAATCTTCTGTTCAAACTTCCCCGGGTCGTTTCGGCCGGCATCCGGACGCAGGTAAATCACGTTGGAGTAGACATCCATCCGATATGTTCTCACCAGCCAGAGGATGTAATTCGCCATCCGGAGAGCCATCGACGGATCGAAACTATCAGTAGTTTGAAACTCAAAATGCACCAAGACATATTTTCCTCGGAGTTTCACCTGAATCAGGACATCCGCCTGACGCATTTCAACGGTAGGCTGCTCCGGCGTGATGAGTTCCACGTCGCTAAACTCTACCCCAGTCATATTTCGTAGATTGAAGCAGAACGCCACGAAATCTCTGGGGTTCTGCTGCACTAATCTTTTCGATGCGCTGTCAAAAGATGCCATTCAATCTCCTTTTTCGCTCTTTCATTTTATGAAATCCTGACTCCGAAATTGAGAGCGGACTTCTTGTAAATAGAATACCTCATACAAACAGATTTGTCAAGGAAAAATATGAAGTTTCGGTATGAAAACGGACAATTTCCACACATCGGTATCCCGGTAGGAGAGCCCTCCCGGTCTCGATGTCCGCCGGTAGGAGCGACTTCCCGGTCTCGATGTTCCCCAGTCTCGACAACCCCGCTCTCGATACTTGAGCTCCATTATTTTTCCCTACGAAGCATTATGATGCCGAATCACATCCCCTTTCACCAGATAATACACCTCCTCACCGATATTCGCCGATAAATCACCCACCCGCTCCAAATGCCGGTAGAGAAGCAGAATGCTGATGCCCGGTTCAATCAACTTCGGACGTTCACTGAGAACCGAGTAGATTTCTGGGAGGAGGCGCGCGTAGATAGCATCAACTTTCTCATCGCGTCCTCGAATCTCGCTTGCTAATCCCGCATTTCGATTGACAAACGCATCCAGCGCATCCTTTACCATCTCCTGAATCAAGCGCGCAATATACGGCAAATCCACGAACGGCGGAAAAGGCGGATGTTCCAATAACTCAAGACTCCGTCTGGCAATTGAGACGCTTTTGTCTGCCAACCGTTCAATATGACGACAGATTTTCATCGCCGAGGTCAGAAACCGGAGCTCAAATGCCACCGGTTGATGGAGCGCGATGAGTTGAATACAGGTAGCCTCGATCTGGTTCTCAAACGAGTCGACTGTATCATCGGTTGCGATAACGGCGCGCGCCAAAACCTCATCCCGCGCGAGGACCGATTCCACGGCCTGGTGTAGCATCCGTTCGGCAATCCCTGCCATTTCTAAAAGTTGGTGCTGTAGCACCCTCAGTTCCATTTCTAACATGCTTTTGTCTTTCGGAATGTGTTCGGCTGCATCCACCCGTAGGCGCGGTTTGCAACCGCGCCTACCGTCTTAAACGTAATTAACCGAGTCTTCCTGTCACATACTGCTCAGTCCTGACATCTTGCGGGTTCGTGAATATCTTTTCTGTCGCGCCAAATTCGATGAGCTCGCCGCAATAGAGAAACCCTGCGTAATCGGAGACGCGCGCCGCTTGCCGCCGCTTGTTCGTAACGAAGATAAGCGTGTGGTCCCGCTTCAGATTCCGAACGAGTGCCTCAATCTTAGGCGTTTCCATCGGATCGAGTTCGCCACACGGTTCGTCAAAAATAAGCACTTCGGGCCCGGTTGCCAATGCACGGGCGATGCAGAGCCGCTGCTGCTGCCCAATAGAGAGCTCCTCCGGCGTTTGGCTCAGGATGTTCTCCACTTCGTCCCACAAGTTCGCGATGCGGAGGCTTTTCTCCACAATGGCATCAAGTTGCGCGGACTGGTTCACACCTGAAATCCGCGCGCCATACGCGACGTTCTCATAAATCGATTTGTGGAACGGCACCGGTTTCCCGAAAACCATCCCGATCTGCTTCCGAATCTCGGTGGCATCCACCTGCGACGCGTAAAGGTCTTGCCCGTTAAAAAGAATTTCGCCGGTGAGTCTGAAATGCGGCGTGAGGTCGTTTAAACGGTTGAGACACCGCACGAGGGTGCTTTTGCCACAGTTCGACGGACCGATGAGTGCCGTGACTTGCCGCCGCTTCACTTCAAAGGAGAGCGCGCGCAAAATCGGCGCACGGTTGCCGTACCAGACGCTGAGGTTACGGATGCTTAAAATCGGATTTTTGTTGTTCGCAAGGCGTTCGTCGGGGGTCATAATAGCAAATGAATATCTCTCTACGTAATCCGAAAACGACGTTGTCGTTTTCTACATTTTCTGTTGTTCCATGGTCCTTCTTAAAAATTGAGTTGTGAACGCTGTTCCAAAATGCTGCCGAGGAGACTCAACCCCACCGCGCCGCCTAAAATCACGCCGATGTCGCCTATAGTTCCTTGCAAGCGCGTTAGCATCACTGCATGCACGACGATGAGCAGCCCCGCCACAGCGAGCGCGCGGGACAGGGCCCGGCAGCTCCCCGCAAGAATACTCGGTAAAGCGAGGGGGAAGACGTGGTCTGCCAGTACGCGCCATCTGTTCGTGCCAAGGGCATACGCTGCTTCCCGGAGCGGCACTGCAACGCGTTGCACCGCCCGCTGCGTCGCCTGAATTGTGATAGGCATGACGAGCAGCACGAACGCTAACGCCTGCACACTAAACCCGACATCCCGAAACACGAAAACCTCAAGTGCCAACAGCCCGTATAAAAGCGACGGCATCCCGGCGAAAATGGCAACTTTAGCCTCAACCACACGCCGAGCCCAATGCGGTTTCGGAAGCCATTCCGCTATGTAAATGCCACATATCACCCCGACAAAAAGCGAGAGCAGGACGACAGGTAGCATCAGCGTGAGCTCTCCTTGCAGGCCGGAAAGGGGGTTTGATGCTTGCATTTTTCTGTTTCTGTTGTTCGCAAGGCGTTCAATAAGGCTCTTCGTAACTGAGATATTTCTTGGCGTAATCCGAAAACGACGTTGTCGTTTTCTTGATTTTAGACGGAGAAAGTAGATATCGGCAACGCCGATATCGGGTTACGCAGAGAGACGTTCAGCCACCAACCAACCTATCCGTTCGCTTTGCGCCAGGACAAAAAACAAATTAACCGTAACGCATTTGCACGTAGTCCGCGGTTTTCGGATGCGCTGGCGTTTGAAACAGAGCCTGCGTCTCTCGGTGTTCCATCAGTTCACCGAGGAACATGAAAATACACTCATCGCTGACGCGGCGCGCTTGTGCCATGTTATGCGTCACGATGAGAAAGGTATACGCGCCGGACAACACCGACATCAATTCTTCCACAGCCAGCGTGCCTTTTGCATCCAGCGCAGAGCACGGTTCGTCCATCAGGATAATCTTCGGTTTGAGCGGCAGCAACCGCGCGATGCACAACTTCTGCTGCTGCTCCAATTGCAGCGACGTAGCACGCGCCTTCAACTTATCCTTCAAGTCTTCCCACAGGAAGACAGATTTGAGTGCTTCTTCCACAATCTCGTCCGCTTCGCTTCGCGAGAGACTGCGCAGCGGGGAATGAATCCGCAATCCGAACAAGATATTTTCGTAAACCGAAATCGGCAACGGGTTCGGACGCTGGAATACCATGCCGACTGTCTTGCGAAGTTCCGGCAACGAGACATCCGCATCGTAGATATTTTTCCCTAACACCTTAATCTTACCCTTTGTCGTAACGTTGCCGTAGCGTTCATTCGCGCGATTGAAGCAGCGCAGCAGCGTCGTCTTACCGCACCCGGAAGGACCGATCAGCGCGGTAATTTGCCCATCTGGAATCTTTACGCTGACATCAATGAGTGCCTGAAAATCGCCATACCAAAGGCTGAGGTGCTCTGCCTCAATGCTGTAATTTTTCGTTGAGGAACCCATTTTTCTGTTGTTCCTATTTCTGTTGTTCGCAAGGCGTTCGGAGAGGATGGTTGGTGCTTGAACATCTCTCTGCGTTATCCGTCATCGACGTTGTCGATGACTTGGTTTTCGACGTTGTCGTTTTCTTGATTTTAGACGGAGAAAGTAGATATCGGCAACGCCGATATCGGGTTACGCAGAGAGACGTTCGATCACGAACCAACCTATCCGTTCGCTTTGCGCCAGGACAAAAAGACGAAATTACCCAAAGTTTCCGTTGACATAGTCGTAAGTGGACTGATGCGTCGGGTTATCGGAGAAAATCACATCGGTCGCGTCAATTTCCACCAGTTCGCCGTTGAGAAAAAAAGCGGTGCGATTCGCCAGCCGTTTCGCCTGCTGCACGAGATTCGTGACGAGCAGGATTGTCATTTCGGTGCGGAGTGTTTTCAGCACCTCCTCAATGCGCATCGTCGTCACCGGATCTACGGCGATAGAGAATTCGTCAAGACATAGAATTTCCGGTTGATGCGAGAGCGCGCGGGCAATAGTGAGCCGCTGCTGCTGTCCACCGGATAGTTTGGTGCCGAGGCTATTGAGCCGGTCCTTCACTTCGTCCCACAAGGCGGCCTGCTGCAGGCACCGTTCAACAATCTCGTCCAATTCCGATTTTTTGCGAAGTCCGGCGGTGCGCGGTGCGAAGGCGACGTTGTCGTAGATAGACAAAGGTAAACCTACCGGCAACGGCAGCACCATGCCGATGCGTCGGCGTAATCCGTAAACATCACCGATAGTGTGGACATCCTCACCGTCAAGTTTCACCGTGCCTTCGAGGGTTGTCCCGGGCGTGAATTCCAGTGTTCTGTTAATAACCTTCAACAGCGTCGTTTTCCCAGATTGCGCCGGTCCGATGATACCGAGGATTTCGTTTGCGTAGACATCAAACGAAACGCCGTTCAAGGCAGGTTTATTGCCGTAGCGCACTCTAAGTTCCGATATTTCAATCTTCTTCTTTTCCATGCGTTTCTGTCTCTTCTGATTTTCGGCGTTCTGCGCGCGCCTCCGTTAAAACCGAGGCGAGCAGTCCCGATGGAATAGCGATAATCCCCACGCCGACAAGCGCGACAAGTGTTGCAAAAATTTTGCCGCCCACGGTGACAGGGTAAACATCACCATAGCCTATCGTGGTTAACGTTACGATGGCCCACCACATTGAACCGAAAATCGAACCGAACGCCTCCGGCTGCGTATCTTTTTCAAAATAGTGAATCCCACACGCCGCTAAATAGACAAGCATCAGTGACAAAATCACGAGGGCGGCGAGTTCTCTTTTCACGTCATCCAACGCCGTTGTCAGCCTATCCACTGCGAGAATAAACCGCGTCGCCTTGAGGATTCTGAAGATGCGCAGGAATCTCAAGATGCGAAGCATGCGGAATTGCGGGAGTAGGAACAGCATCGCAGGCAAAATGGCCAGTAGATCTACGATGCCGAAGAAGCTGAAAACGAACTCCCGTTTTTTCGGCGCGCCCCAAATCCGCAAAATGTATTCAACCGTAAATAGGATAAGAAACCCTATGTCGAGAACTTCAAAATATCGTTCGTACGGGTCTGGTGTCGGCCGCCCGGAATCAAAAGCAAAGACGACAGCGGAGGCGAGGATGAACAGCTGAATGAGGATGCTGAACCCGCGGCTCTCTATAATGGTGCTTATTTTCTCTTGCATAGTTTTTTGTTGTTCGCAAGGCGTTCGTCGGATGTGGTTGGTGCTTGAACATCTCTCCTCGTAATCCGAAATCATCGTTGATGATTTCTACATTTTCTGTTGTTCGCAAGGCGTTCGTCGAGGGTGGTTGGTGCGATGACTTTTCACCTCGTAAAGCCGAAATCGTCGTTGACGATTTCTATATTCTATCAAAAACGTAGAAAAAGACAACGTCTTTTTCGGGTTACGCAGAGGATTTGTCAACTCCTACAAACCCTATCCGTTCGCTTTGCGCCAGGACAGAAAATTACCACTTTTTCCGTGTTCGGAGATAGACTCTTACGACAATTGCCGCCGCATTGACTAGGAGCACGCTGCCCACTAGCACAATTGCCGTGCCGTCCGGGATACCCGCCGTTACGTCCGGCACCTGCGTTGAAATGGTAAAAAGATGGAGCGACAACGCCATGCACTGCTCCATGAGATTATACGCGAAAACGTCCCCTTCTGCAATAGCTTTATAGAAAACGGCACCGGTGAACATAATCGGCGCGGTTTCTCCGGCGGCGCGCGACACCTGTAGAATCACCCCGGTCAAAATGCCGCTGATAGAGTTCGGGATGACGATGCGGCGAATCGTTTGCCATCGTGTCGCGCCGAGGTTCCAACACGCTTCCCGAAACGCCATCGGCACGGCGTTGAGTGCCTCTTTTGTGCTGGCAATGATAACTGGAAGTGTCATGATTGCCAACGTCAACGATGCCGCCAAAATCGATTCGCCTAATCCTGCGAACAGCACGAACGCGCCGACACCAAACAGTGCATGCACGATGCTGGGCACGCCAGCGAGATTCACGACGGCAAGGTTAACGATGCGCGTGAACCAAGTGTCGCGAGCATATTCGTTGAGGTAAACGGCGGCGAATACGCCGATGGGCGCGGAAACCAGCAGCGATACGATGACGAGATAGATGGTGCCGAGGAAGGGGGCCCAGAGCCCGCCTGCGCGCATGTTGTCCTTTGGATTCGTAAATAGAAAGTCAAAGGAGAGCACGGGCAGTGCCTTATATAGCAGGTACCCGATAATCAGGAGCAGCGGCAGAATCATAAAACAGCACATCAGGAAGAAGAAAATCCGCACGCCGTTTTCTGTCCACCGCTTCCGTCTGCCGATGGCGGTTTCCGTAAACAGAGAGCCGCCATCGGCCCTCGCGCTTCCCGGTTCCGTGTGTGTAGTGTTGTTCATAGTTTCTCAGTTTATGCCTGCCGAATCCCCTTGATAACCAAATCCGCGATGAGATTCACCACGAACGTAATCGTAAACAACAGAATGCCGATGATGAAAAGCACCTGATAATGCTCACTGCCTCTTGCGACTTCGCCTAATTCCGCCGCAATTGTTGCCGTAAGCGTGCGAATCCAAGAGAGTGGTCCTTCCGGAATATTCACCGAATGTCCTGTCGCCATGAGCACCGCCATTGTCTCGCCGATGGAGCGCGCCGCGCCGAGGAGCACCGCCGCTAACAAGCCGTTTTTCGCTGCCGGTAACAGCACGCGGTAAATCACCTGCCACCGTGTTGCCCCTAGTGCCTCCGCCGCCTCGCGATAGGAATCCGGCACCGCTTTCAGTGCATCCTCCGCGATGGAAACGATGATAGGGACACTCATCAACGCCAGCATGATGCTGCCGTTCAACATCGTCAGCCCGATGGGCGCGTTAAACAGTTTGATAATCAACTGATTCATCAATGTCAAACCGATAAACCCCCAGACGACAGAGGGGATGGCGGCGAGCAGTTCAATGATAATTTTAAACGTTTCGCGCAGTTTCGGACTACAGAATTCCGACACGAAGATGGCCGCGCCAAGTCCGAATGGCACAGCGAGCAGCATCGCCAAGGCGGTGACGCTGAAAGTGCCGAGAATCAGGGCAAACGTTCCGTACCTCTTGTGACTCAGCGAGGTAGGGTACCACTCGGGACTCGTCAAAAACTGCCCCAGATCCAAGCCGCCGAAGAGGAACCCGGCTCCCTCCCGAAACACGAAAAAGAAGATGCCGAACACGAAAATGATTGCGCTGATGCCGCACAAGCGGATGAACAACTCAATAACAGTCTCAGAAAAAGGGACGTTCGCCCCCTTGTTTTTTCCTAGCATCTTCACGGGCTCCCCTCGCTTTTGAGCGGCACGAAGCCGAGCCTCTCCACAATCTTTTGTCCCACCGGTGACAAGAGCCAATCGAGATAGATTTTCACCTCCCCGGTCGGTTCACCGAGGGAATACATGTACAACGGCCGCGCAATCGGATACGTTTTATCCAGCACGTTTTGGAGGTTCGGCGCATAGTAGGGCGCGCCGGATTCTACAGCGACATCCAACATTTTGACGTGCGCCGTGGCGTATCCCATCCCGCTATAGCCGATGGCACACGGGGTGCGTTCTATCACCTCGACGACATCCTTGGATCCGTGTAAATCCAGTGAACCGAGGGCGAAGTCGCGCGCTTTGCCGAGCAACGCCTCCCGGAAATAGAAGTAGGTGCCTGAGTTTGACTGCCGGCTGATGCGGATAATCTTGTCACTGGGACACGCCGCGTGCGCAATACCCAGTTCGCTCCATTTCTTTAGCGTCCCCTGCTCCCCGTAAATTTCGGCGAGTTGGGGGATACTAATCCGAGTCAACGGGTTATCAGGATGCACATAAACGGCGAGGGCATCATACCCCACTATAAATTCCCGCGGAACCTTGCCCGTATTTTTGGTTGCCTGCTCTAACTCCTTCGGCCTAATTTGCCGACTACAATTGGCAATATCGACGGTGCCGTTGATGAGTGCCGCGACACCGGTACCGGAGCCGCCGCCCGATACCTCCACGGACGCGGTAGTGCTGACACCGATGTAGGCCTCTGCCCACGCCTGCGCCAGATTTACCATAGTGTCGGAGCCTTTATTTTTGATGACTACTGGCTTGCCCGGTCTTGCAGTGCCGGTTGCATCGTCGCTTGGCGCGCAGCCAAACGCCGATAAGAGGACAATGAAGGTTAAAAACGTTTTTTTGTTGTTCGCAAGGCGTTCGGATAGGTTGGTTGGTGCGATGACATCTCTCGTCGTAAAGACGGCTATATTCGCTTTTTGCATAATGTTTGCCTTCCTGGCTGAAATGGTTAAATTGATGAATTTTCTCGCTGTTTTTGTTATTAAATATAATATACCATCTTTTCGGTTTTTCTGTTGCATAAATGTGACAAATTCGAGCAGGATTTTCAAGATTAACACGATTTCCAGGATTAGGTTTCCGTTGAAGGGAAACCTTCTTAATCTTGCTAATCTTGCTAATCGTGATAATCCTGCTCGGGATTAGGAGAGGTTCTGCCTATCAGAAACGCTCTGCGCGCCAATACGAAAAACTTGCATTGAAAAATGAATTGTGATAAAATCATCAAAACCGAGCAGGATTTACAAGATTTACAAGATTTTCAAGATTAAGAGTCAAACGTTCATGTAAGAGCAGGGAAACAACTATGGAATCAAAATTTCAAGCACTCAAAACCCGTTTGATGGAAGTTGATGACTTGTCGTCAGCGGCGGGGTTGCTCTACTGGGATCAATCCACTTATATGCCGCCCGGCGGTGCCGCCGCCCGTGCTCGCCAGACCGCGACACTTACCCGCTTGGCACACGAGAAATTTACCGACCCGGGTGTCGGAAAGTTGTTAGACGAGTTAGGGCCTTATGAAGAGAGTCTCCCTTACGATTCCGATGAGGCGAGCCTGCTGCGCGTCACGCGGCGC
>PYJE01000101.1:18370-35479 GCA_003635305.1 Candidatus Poribacteria bacterium
TTCGCTTTTTGCATAATGTTTGCCTTCCTGGCTGAAATGGTAAAATTGATGAATTTTCTCGCTGTTTTTGTTATTAAATATAATATACCATCTTTTCGGTTTTTCTGTTGCATAAATGTGACAAATTCGAGCAGGATTTGCAAGATTAACACGATGAACAGGATAAGAGGGTTCCGTTCATGAACGTTTTCCTCTTCATCTTGGAAATCTTGCGAATCGTGAAAATCCTGCTTGGGATTTCCAGGATTAGGAGAGGTTCTGCCTATCAGAAACGCTCTGCGTGCCAATACGAAAAACTTGCATTGAAAAATGAGTTATGATAAAATCATCAAAACCGAGCAGGATTTTCAAGATTTTCAAGATTAAGAGTCAAACGTTCATGTAAGAGCAGGGAAACAACTATGGAATCAAAATTTCAAGCACTCAAGTCCCGTTTGATGGAAGTTGATGACTTGTCGTCAGCGGCGGGGTTGCTTTACTGGGATCAATCCACTTATATGCCGCCTGGCGGTGCCGCCGCCCGTGCCCGCCAAACCGCGACGCTTACCCGCTTGGCACACGAGAAATTTACCGACCCGGGTGTCGGAAAGTTGTTAGACGAGTTAGGGCCTTATGAAGAGAGTCTCCCTTACGATTCCGATGAGGCGAGCCTGCTGCGCGTCACGCGGCGCAAATATGAGCGCGCGATAAAAATTCCGCTGGAATTCACAGCAGAGGTAGCGAATCACACTTCCGAATCCTACCAAGTTTGGACGGAGGCGCGTCCGGCAAACGACTTTGCGCGCGTGCGTCCGTACTTGGAGAAAACGCTGGACTATAGTCGGCAAGCCGCCAACTTCTTTCCGGGTTATGAACACATCGCTGACCCGCTGATTGAACCGCGCGATTACGGCATGAAGGCTGCTGATATCAGCCGTATCTTTGCCAACTTGCGCGAAGAACTTGTCCCCATTGCGCGGGCGATTACGGCGCAGCCTCCTGCCGATGATGCCTGTCTGTTCAAGAATTTTCCGGAGGCGAAGCAGTTTGAGTTCAGCATGGATGTCGCGCAGCGGTTCGGCTATGAACTCCAGCGTGGCAGGCGGGACCAGACGCATCACCCCTTCATGACGAAATTCTCCCTCGGCGATGTCCGGATTACAACCCGTTCCAGAGAGAACAAGTTAAGCGATGCGTTGTTTACGACGTTGCACGAGACTGGGCACGCGCTTTATGAGCAAGGCATCCGGATGGAGTTGGAAGGCACGCCGCTCGCCAGAGGCACATCGTCCGGTGTCCATGAAAGTCAATCGCGGTTGTGGGAGAACATCGTTGGACGGAGCCGCGGGTTCTGGCACTGTTTTTATCCGAGGTTGCAAAGCATTTTTCCGATGCAGCTCGGCGATGTCTCGCTAGACGAGTTCTACCGTGCGATTAACAAAGTAGAACGTTCGCTCATCCGCACGGATGCAGACGAGGTTACCTACAACCTGCATGTCATGTTGCGTTTCGATTTTGAGTTAGCGATGCTTGAGGGAAACCTTGAAATTTGCAACCTGCCGGATGCATGGCGCGAACGATTCGAGGCAGATTTCGGCATCGTGCCGCCAGACGACAAGGACGGTGTTTTGCAAGACGTGCATTGGTATTTCAGTCTCATCGGCGGTGGGTTCCAAGGTTACACGTTGGGCAATATCTTGGGCTCGCAATTTTTCGCGGCTGCGCTCGCCGCGCATTCGGAGATTCCTGCAGAAATTGAGAGCGGCGAGTTTGGCTCGCTGCACACGTGGTTGAAGGAGAACCTCTACCAACACGGCTCGAAGTATACCGCGCCGGAAATCATTGAACGCGCGACGGGAACGTCTTTGTCAATTGAACCCTATATCGCCTATCTCCGCACGAAATACGGGGAGTTGTATGAGTTAGGCGATTAAAAAGGAGAACCGCTCATGAACAACAGATTGATGTTCAGCATCCTGACGCTCTGCTGTCTCTTGCAGGCGTGCGGCGGATTCAAACTGACAGACATCCCCAAAAGCACCGCCGCGCTGGAACTCACCGAAAGCCAAAAGCAGGCGATTCAACCGAAATTGCAGCTCATTAACGACATCGTTGAGGACTACAATTTTGAGAAGAAGCAGCTGGAGACAGACTATCAGGTGCTACGTTCCGGCATCAGGCAGCGGCAGTTCGACCGGTATTCCGAAGGCTACTTCGACCCGGGCAGACGACGTGAATTGACTGCCTTCCGGGAAGAAGCGCAGAAATTCATGCGGCAGCGCGAACTGTTTCTCAGAGAAATCGAGAAATTGGTAGAGGAGATAGCGGCGGCGTTAACAGCAACGCAGCAGGACAAACTCGCGGAACTGAAGATGCCAGAACTCGTTATCCCGATGATGCTCCGGCCTGATGATTACAATGATTTTCGCTATATCCCGAATCACCCCCTCGGCGGGACAAACTTCTTTTGACTTGCAGGTTGAGTCTAATGCACTATTTCCGATGGAAGTGGCATCCACTTTTGCTGATGCCACTCTGCTTCGCTTTGTCGGGTTCTGCCGTTGCACAAGTGAACATTTTCACGGGTGAAACGATGAAGCAGATGCGGTTGGATGCGGGGTGGTATAACAGCGTCTCGCTTGATTCAACCTATCTCGCTGGCAATACGGAATTGTTGACGCTGATAACGCGGTGCCGCTCGGATTACCTCGCAAAAACGTATCACGGGTTCGTTTTCGGCAGTCTGCAACTCGGCAGAAAAAGTGGCACGTTTTTCACGAACAAAGGCATGGCACACGGGCGCATCATCCGAAAACTGACGCGGCACTTCGCAGTGGAGGCATTTGTTCAGAAGCAATTCAACACCTCCATTCTGCTGAGCGACAGGAATTTAGCCGGTGGCGGTGCTCGCTTCGCGGTAATCCCTTCCAATCCACGATTGAATCTCTACCTCGGCATCGGTGCGATGTGGGAGCATGAACTGCTGAACGCCGCGAAGATTGACGAAATGAACACTCGCATCGTTCGGGCAACCAACTATATCAATTGGAGCGGGCAACTCGGTGAACGCCTCACTAGCAGCGCAACCGGCTATTATCAGGTGCATGTTAATCGCGTCGTAGATTACCGCATCCTTTTGGAGGGCAACGTCACCTTTCAGTTGACAACGCGGCTCGCATTTCCACTGCGCCTCAACTTCCGATATGATAACGAACCGCCAGCCAGCATTGAAAAATATGATGTGGAAATTTTTAACGGATTGCGTTATACTTTCTAAACCTGACGCAAAAGGAGGGAATCCGATGAAATCGATAACGAACATTGTCTGCATCCTTCTATGTCTCATCGCGACACAGAATCTCGCGTGGACAGATGGGCATCTTCAGATTCAGGAGACAGAGAAACAGCTCGTCTTAACCGGCGAAATATCCAAAGCCCTCGGCGAATACGATGCGCATTTACGGGGGGCAGTGGAATACCTCCTCTGTGCGCGCGGCGGCAAGGAATACGAAAGCATTGTCGTTGTCGACGCGACAGCAAAGGAAATTCACGCTGCCTTCGGCACACTCGGCGTTGAACCCGGCACGCCGCCCGGCTATGACATGGAAACCGATGAGCCGACTCCGCCGAAGGGGCAAACGGTTGTCATCTCTGTGGCGTGGACAGCAGCGGGTAAAACGCAGAACGTGCGCGCGGAGGAACTGCTATTCAACGTGAAGACGCAGAAACCGATGCAACACGTTGCTTGGATTTACACCGGTTCGCGCATCGTCCCAGACCTGGGGAGCGACGACGAAGATGCGATGCTGCCGCAAGCGTTCATGAGCAACGATATTGTCGCCTTGAATCATCTCGATGGAAGCGCGCTTTTCCAAAACCCTTTACCTGAAGCCGCAGCTGGAAATCTCTATCAAAAGAACGACGCGATACTGCCACCGCTTGGAACGCCCGTTAAGGTGACGATTAAGGTGAATCAAAAAATGCAATTTTACGTTCTTATCAGCGGGAAGGTGCAAGGTGTCGGCTTCCGCAATTTCACGCAACGCAACGCGACGCAACTCGGCGTGAACGGCTATGCCAAAAATTTGGCGAACGGTAAGGTGGAAGTTGTCGCGGAAGCGGATAAGGCGCAACTTGACGCATTGGTGGCGTTGCTAAGGCAGGGCCCTCGCTACGCAAGGGTTGATTCGCTTGAAATTGACGAACGTCCCTTCACCGGAGAATATAAATCCTTTGGCATCCGCTATTGATAAGATGACACAGCATCTAAAACCGAGGCTAACAGGCATTCTGCTCGCCGCGGGACTCTCTACTCGGATGGGTGAACCGAAGCAGCTGCTCCCGTTCGGCGAAAGCACCATCGTTGAAACGGTTGTCGACAGCATGCTGATGTCCAAACTTGACAGCGTTATCGTCGTCGTCGGGCATTGCGCACAGCAGGTTCGCGAAAAACTGGGGACGCGGCCGATTCAAATCGTTTTTAATCCCGATTATCGCGAGGGGATGTTATCCTCTGCGCAGTGCGGCGTGCGCGCACTCAATGAGACGACAGATGCCTTCGCGCTCATGCTCGTAGATCAGCCGTTCATTACGCCTACGCTCATTGATACGGTGGTAAATGCCTACGTGCAAACCGAAAAAGGCATTGCCGTGCCGAGTTACAACTATCGCCGCGGCCATCCTGTCATTTTCCATCGGCGGTATGCCGACGATATTCTCGCGCTCGGTGCAGACAGCGGCGGCGTGCGAACGCTTTTTAAAACCTATACGGACGACATTCACTACGTCACCGTGGATACCGACAGGGTGCTACGGGACATGGATTACCGCGAAGATTACGAGCGCGCACTTCGTCTTGCGCGCTGAAACGGAACAGAGATTCATATTATGATGTCACCACAAGAATGCCTGACGATTTTCGCCTACCTGAATGTTATTACCACGATGAGTGGGAAACCAGAACAGCAGGAACCGAGAAAGGCGGAAGTCCCTCTCAAACTGCATCGAGAGGAAAAGACGGGACGCCCCCCGGGGCTACCTCGCTTAAAACTGTCGGAGTTGATGGCCCAGGACCCGGGCCATGCCGAGCACGTCGCGGCCTTGAAAGCCTCAGGGTTCAAGCCGCATCGAGAGGAAAAGAGGGGACGCCCGCCGGGGCTGCCCCGCTTGAAATTGGCAGCCCTGCTCGCAGACGAGCTTGATGATGGACTGGATGGCGAATGGGATGCAGGCCCGCCCGTGGGCCATGAACTGATATGAGAGAGCCCAACCGATATGAGGCCGCATACGTTCCGATTCGGGGCGACGTAGTGGAAATTAACTTGGATCCGCAAAAAGGTGCTGAAATCCGCAAACGTCGTCCCGCGCTTGTCCTTTCCTCCGTAGATTTTAATCTCCGGTCCAACGTAGCCGTTATCTGTCCGATTACGCGTACCGTCAGAGGACTTGCCGTTGAAGTCCCTATCCCTGATGGGCTCGTTGTCGACGGTGCTATCCGCGCAGATTAGGTGAGGAGCGTGGACTGGCGTGAGCGAAATGCAAGGTTCTTGACATATCTGCCTGAGGCGACAGTCACCGCGGTTTCCAACCGAGTTGAAGCAATTATCTGGGGCGAATAACTCCTTTGCATCGTTTGCAACGGCAATGCCGGGCTGATTATGTTCAAATCCATCGAAAACGTCCAAGCCGTATGCCAAGAATATGCATACATCGCCGATAAGGGGTTAGCGACAACCCTCTACCTCGCGCATCATCTTAAAAAGCCGATTTTTTTGGAAGGCGAGCCCGGTGTTGGTAAAACCGAAGTTGCCAAAGTCCTCGCCGAGGCAACCGGGGCAAAACTGATCCGCCTGCAATGTTACGAAGGCTTAGACGCAAACAGCGCGTTGTATGAGTGGAACTACCCGCGGCAAATCTTGCAGCTCCGCATTGACGAAGCGCGCGGGCGCGATAAAACGGAGCTCGGCGCAGACCTCTTCAGCGAGGCGTTTTTGTTGAAGCGGCCCCTGCTTGAAGCCATTCAAAGCGATGGCGATGTGCCTCCTGTCCTGCTCATCGACGAAGTCGACAGGAGTGACAGCGAATTTGAGGCATTTCTGCTGGAAATTCTATCCGATTTCCAGATTACTATCCCGGAAATCGGCACGATTCGCGCAAAACACATCCCCTATGTCGTCCTCACCTCTAATCGGACACGGGAGGTGCATGAAGCACTCAAACGCCGCTGCCTCTATCAGTGGCTCGATTATCCCACCGTAGCGAAGGAGTTGGCCATCGTTCAGGCAAAATTGCCCCGAATCAATGAACAACTCGCCGTGCAGCTGTGCGAAATGATGCAATTCTGGCGCGAGGGGGACTACTACAAGAAGCCGGGTGTCGCAGAGACGCTGGATTGGGGATTGGCACTCGTCGCGCTCGGCAAGGCGCAGCTGGACGCGGAAGTCGTCGCGGAGACGCTGGGGTGCATTTTCAAATATCAGGACGATATCCAACGCGCACGCAGCGTGGAACTGAACGTCTTGTCTGAAGGGAACGGAATTGATGAACCGAGACGATAAAAACCAACGGGTTGAACGGAAGACGGGACGCAGTTCGCGCGCGGCTCTACCGGTATTCCGGGGAATCGGCTATCTCCTCTTGGTAGCAGCCGCCTTTTGCACGATGATTCCGCTCCTATGGCTGTTGTCCTCCTCTTTTAAAACCGCCAACGAGATTTTCGCCGTTCCGATTCAGGTGTTTCCGAAGTTCCCGCCGCGCGTTGAAACTTCACCCTACATCGTCACGGATGCCTATCCGATGATGGAGAAACCGAAAGCGATGGACGCGGCGACATGGGACACCCTCCAACCTCACCTTGAAGAGGCGGTTTGGGAAAAAGTGCCGGCATATCTCTCCGCAAATGCACGACTTGCCAATCACGTTCCGTCTACAGAATTGCGCATCGAGATAACAGAAGGGATTTGGCACGGGCTACCCGATAGAGACGCGCTCCCGGTTGCAGAACCGGCATCCCTCATCGCCGAAGTGCAACGCGCGATTATCCCCGAAGCAGTTGACACTATCTGGGATGCAGTCTACCGAGAAGCGGCGGTTGGCACGCTTGAAATAGAAGATGTTGAATTCAATCGCACCTCGGTTGCCGATGTAAAGTGGGAAACGGCATCGGATACCCTCAAAAGCATTCGGGGTTCTGATGATGCACAGACGCACGCCAGTCTCTCATACAATTTTCAGAACGGCGACAGCGCACGGCTGACGGCGACGGTTACGTCTCCCATCCCGATAGAGCGGATTCGGCTGATAACGCTTCCCGTGCGTGGCGATGCGTCATATCATCGTCTCTCGCTAACAGTGTCCGTTGAAGATATGACTTATGAACCGACGCGTCCTTTTGTATTAGAGAGCGCGTTGTGGAAGAATGCAGTGTGGCGGTTGCAAGGCATCCCCGGTGAACTAGAGTCGTCGCATATCTCGATGCATCAAATCGGTGCGCGTTCGCAAAGCACGCCGACTTCCGCGCTGCAAACCTTGAAATTGGAATTGACGCTCAGCCAGCCGCCTTACCTTGCAATTGTGTGGGACAAGTTTACCTCCAACTATCGGAATTTGTGGAAAACGGTGCCGTTCAATCGGTATTTTATCAACAGCATTTTCATAGCGACTGCGTCAACGCTGCTCACGCTATTCTTCTGTTCACTCGGCGGCTATGCGTTTGCCAAGTACCAGTTCCGCGGACAAAAGATTTTGTTTGGCATTCTGCTTGCCTCGATGATGGTGCCGTTTCAGGTGCTGCTCGTGCCGCTGTTCGGACTCATGTATGACATCGGCTGGTTGAACAGTTACAAAGCGATCATCATTCCGTTTTCGGTGGGTGCGTTCGGTGTGTTTTTGATGCGTCAGTTCATCGTCACTATCCCAACCGAACTTCTCGATGCCGCCCGCATTGACGGCTGTTCTGAGTTCGGCATTTACTACCGCATCGTGCTGCCGATTATCAAACCCGCGCTCGGTGCGTTGACTATCTATTCTTTTCTCGGTTCGTGGAACGGCTATCTTTGGCCGCTCATCATCCTGCGCGATGAGTCAAAGTATACACTGCCGATTGGTTTGGCGAACCTCGTCGGTATCTATCGCCAAGATTACGGGATGTTGATGGCGGGCACACTCCTGTCATTGATGCCCATCGTTATCCTATTTTTAGCGATGCAACGTGAATTCGTGCAGGGAATTACCCTCGGCAGCGTTAAGGAGTAACATGATGTCAGACTACATCACCGTCACAAAAACGTCAGCGATTCGCGAAGGACGCGGCAAAGCGTTTACAGTCAACGGCAGGCGCGTCGCTATCTTCAACGAGAACGGCGAATTCTGCGCAGTTGACAACACTTGTCCGCATGCGTTGGGCTCTCTGGGCAGGGGCAGAATTCGGAACGGCATTGCGGTGTGTCCGGTTCACGGCTACACCTACGATACAAGAACCGGCGAGTGCCCCACCGACCCGGGCCTCCACATCAGGACATATCCGGTTATTGTGGAAGATGGCGAGGTTAAGGTTTGGGTGGATAAGTAGGGGGCGGTTCGGCGGAAATAGCATAACTGATGCAAAACGAGTCCGGTAGGCGTGCTTTGCAAGCGTGCCTACCGGAATTATGGCATAAGCAAAAATCGTTTTGGAATTACTTCACCACCCGGATTGTCCCCCCTGCTGCCACCGCCGATTTTGTCGGATCATACATCGCTTCCGCCTTGATAGGCGGCACCGTGAATATTCCCGGTGTTACGGCGCGTAGCGCGTAATAGAACTTCCTCGCCTGTTGCATCGGGAAATGCCCGAAGAATACCAGCCTATCATCGCGAATATCAAGATAATCCGGACGGAAGTTATATGCCCACAACTCCGGGACATTGGCACGAGACTGCAACCGGGGATTTTCAATTTCAAAACCTGCCGGTAGCATATCCACAACCGCTACGTTTGCTAGGGTGTTTGTCAGTGCTTCAACGGTTATTTCTGCGATAACTAACTCTCCTTGCTGGAAGACAGTCTTCACTTCTGTTCCATCTTGATTGAAATAGCGGCGGTTTACCCGTAAGCCGTGGCCATATTCAGCTATGTCGGAATCTCGTTTGATACCGGAAGCCACCCAATAATAGTAGCAGAGCCCGTTACCTTCCAAGGTCAGTCTGACGCGCGCGCCATCCCAGTCTGAGAGCGTGTATTGCGCGCCGGTCTCGTCAAAATCGGCGACGTGTTGTCCATCGCGTATAAGCCTGCCTGCATATCCTTGATGGTGCTGTTTTCTCAGAAGTTTGCCTAGCGCGAGGAACGCGAAGGCGTTCTCTTGCGTTGTGCCCCACCCATTTATTCCTGTCGCTGCGTCGCTGAGACTTTCAATAAGTGTCGGGATAGCCGGATGGTTTGCTGTGAACGCTGTGAGCACGTCCAACATAATGGCTTGCGCGCGAGTCGGAGAATCAAAGTTCCCCGAGGTTTCCCGTTCTCCTATTTGCGCCGTGGCAATGGAGGCCGGAATCGTTGTGTGTGCCTTCTCCACATCCCCGCTGAGCGCGAACGCGCCGGCGAGTTGGATCTGGCTATAATCGGGGAGACGACTCAAGCCGCTGTCTCTCAAAAAGTTCATCACGCCTCTTTCGGGTTGTCCTGCCAGGGCCAAGACGTAACATGCATAAACGGCCTGGGCAAGGCTGTATCTATCTGCATCTGTGCCTTGCGCGTTGAGGTTTCTGCCCTGCTTTGCTTGCTGTCTCAACCCTTCCAACATCCTGTTGTAAACTTGGTTGGTGACTTCGTAACCAACTTTCCTCGCCTCAACAAGAAAGTGCGTGGCGTAAATACTGCTCCAATTATTGACAGAAGTGCCATTGGGCCAGTATGCAAAATCGTGGTAGTAGGGCATTATTAGGCTTTCCAGTTTGCTGATGCCCGCGTTAATGTAGTGCGCCACTTTTCCGTCTTCGGCGAGCGTCGGTTCAATGAGGCGCGCCAATTCGCTGAAATAGAGCAGTGGAAACACCCGGCTCGTTGTCTGCTCAAGGCATCCGTGCGGGTACTGTATCAGATAGCGCAGGCCGTTCGCGAATTTCAGCGCGGGGAACGGCGAAACAGTAACCATAAACTCAGAAGAATCCTCTCGTAAATTTGCAGGTAAATTGAATTCGGCTGGTTCGCCTGCTCGCACAACTCCCTGTCCTGTCGCTGTAACGACAGGCGGGATAGCCGAACGAATCGGGAGTTCCACAGCGACGCGTGTGCTTTCACCGTTGCCAGTGGCTGAGAGCTCAAAAGTAGCTGCGCCAATCGCATCGTGCGTGACAACGTCAAAAAAGAGTTCGCCCTCGTTCTCCGCTGCAACCGTAAGCGGCTTTTGGACTTTGTCGGCGGCATAGAGGGAACGTGGCTCCTGGGACGGAACATCCAATCGGACGGGGCCGTGCGCCTGCAATGTCACGGTAAACTCGCCAGCGGCTCCTGTGCCGTTAAAGAGGGTGACAGGCACACGCATCTTGTCGCCGCTGGAGAGGAAGCGCGGGAACGTTGGCGTTAGCACGAGGGGCTCGCGCACCACAATTTGTGCCGACGATGAACCGTAATCCGCACCGGAAAAAGCGACGGCTGTCACCCGCAAAGTGCCGTTGAACTGCGGAATGTGAAAGCGGACATTCCCCTGTCCGTTCGCATCGGTTGTCATTAAACCAGACCAGCGTGACAAAGGTTTCACACGCATCACGCCGTTAATTGGGGCAGGTGGGGGAGTTCCGGCGGCTAGGAGGAATGCAGTCATATAGCGACTTTTCATGGCATCCCGCTGATTGAGTTGTAAAATCATGAGTTCTGACAGCGATTCTATGGGGTGGATAGGAAAATCACCGCCTTGGTTGAGCGCGGTGTAAAATTCATAGGCATCAGTCTCCAGCCTTCTCTGCCGATAAAAAAAGGCGTGTGGCGCGGGCGTTCGGGAGTCTATCAGTTGAAGAACGCCCTCGTCAACGGCCGCAATACTAACGCGGTAGGATTGTTCGGCGAGTCCGCCGCGCACGCGAAACTTGATGTCCACCTCACGGTTCGGGCGAATTTGTTCGGGTGCGTCAATTTCAACTGTCAGTCGGTGTTGTTCCGCATCAAGTTTCAGTGGGATGGTGCCAAACGCGCGCGCCGGTGCATCTTTCGCCAACGCTTCTACGGAACGAATCAGCATCGCCGAGAGATAGACATTGGGTGCATAGTCGTGCTTCACAGGAATTTTGAGGCGCGCCGAGCTCTCTGTCAGCGTGAACGTCTGGTAACTCAGGATTTTTTCGCGTTCAACCGTCAGCAGCAATTTGCCGGGGAAAGGCGCGTTGATATGCAGCATCGCCGTTTCCCCCGGTTGATAGGCGTTCTTATCAAGCGTTATGTCAAGGCGGTCTGGAGCATTCATACTCCACGGCACACCGGCCCACTCGGAGACATAAAACGGCATTGCAGTCTTCGCGCCCGAGGCGATGTCCACAATTTCTACGCGATGCCTCCCATAGGCTGATGGCATAAAACTGAAACTGCTTACTTCTGTGGTTGATGTCAACGTCTGAGCCGTTAACTCAGTAATTTGCGCTCCTGAAAGAGCGGATACCGTTAACTGCAAAGTCCGGCCGGCCGCTGCATTTCCACCGTTATCAACCACAACGTAGTTGAACACAACTTCTTCATGGGGTTTCACCGTTCCCGATGTGAGGCGTTTGATGCCGACATAGTGCGAGTAGGGATGAATAGCAACCTGGTGAGAGGCAGTGACAGCCCGGCCGCCACTCTCCTGAACCGTTGCATAGATAACGCCGTTTAGCAGAGAGGGCGACTCCAGATTGTCTGGAAGCGTGAAGTGGTAGGTAGTCTTTCCATCAGCACCGGTTGTGGCATTCCCAAGTTCGCCCCGCTGTCTCCCAAAAGTGCGCGTTGCGTCGGCGAAATGAAATGAACGCCACTCGTCAGGTGGCATATAGGGTGCCGCCTCTAGCATGTAAGAAGCCTCCACTTTCCGTCCGACTGCCGGCGTGCCGAACAGGTTTTCCGCAGTCACTTCTATGCCGATTTCGTCCCCTAACGCGTAACTGTCGTTGTCCGTTTTCAAGGAGACTTTCATCCGGTCGGGCATAAACTCCTCGACCTGAAATGAAATGCGTCCAATTTCTTTGCCGGCCACGGACATCCGGATAGCATAGATGCCTGTAGGTGCAGAAGTTGGCAGTGGAATTTGGATTTCGCAGTCCCCTTCTGTGCCGGTCTGCTCCCAAAACGTCCGCAACGTTCGTTCATTAGGCGGGCCGACAAACGCGGTCTTTACCGCAAGATCTGATGGAATTTCGTTGTTTTTCCCGCGGATGATGCCGACAAGATTAACAGTCTCGCCGGGCCGATAGATGCCCCGGTCGGTATAAAGAAACGCCTCGTATCCCTCAACTAAATAAGGTTCGCCTTCATAGGCAAAATCGCCTGCTGAAATGGACTGCCCATCCAATTTGATGAAGGAGAAATCATCGCCTTTAGTGACAGTCAGCAGTGGGAACTCTTCCAGTTCCTCAGCCTCCGTAGAAAACTTGACAAACCCAGCCGAGTCGGTTTCGCCGGTGAACTGTGCCCGGTGAAGTTCATCCATCAGTTGCACTGTTGCCTGCGGAATCGGTGCTAAAGAGGTTAGAGAGTGGATCCAAACCCATAACTCACCACCGGCTCTCTTGGAAACAATGCCAAGGTCTGTCATGACAAATAGTTGAGCGTTTCCATACGCTACCACTTTAAAGATGCCAGCGTGTTTATCGGTAAGATAGTCTCTTAACGGGAGCGGCGTGATAACCTCTTCGTTGAGGCGCGACGAAACGTCAAGCACGCCGGTGTGAATCAGTCTCGGTAGACGAGAAAGATAAACCTGCACAATGCCGAACGTGACCTGCTCTACATTCACCGTTGCAAGATTGAAGTCTAGCGGCCCCGTGCGGGGTAGGAACAAGTCGTTGTCGGCGAAACGGACACGCGGACGCAGGTCAGGCATGGACAATGTGACAGCATAATCCTCTTTTAGCAGGGCACCGTTTGTGGCTGCCACCCCGCGCTGGATGCGGACGATATAATCGGAACGGTGCTTGAAATCAGCTTGAATCTCTAGCCTGTTGCTGTTATTTGAGACTAACCGATACGGAAGCGCGGGTTCAATGCTGATATGTTCTCGCAGGGCTTCAACCGCGATTATTGAACTGAACATCAGTCGAATCGACGGTTTTTCGTCGTTATGATGAACATCCGCGTTGTTGATTGTAAGTGCTTCTGCCGCTCTTACGACGAACGATGCGACGCTTGCAGCTGAAATCCCGGTTTCCGCGCCTGCACACTTGAATCCTGATGCGACTTGGACTTGGAGTTGGCGCGCCGCAAGCACGCTTGAAACATCTGCCACCTCCACGGTAAGCGTCTTTGCAATTGTGTCCTCGGTTTGGAGCAGATAAGGAATTTCAACCCCGCCTGCCGTTAGAATCGACAGGGCGTTTTTCACATCTGCAACCTTAACAGGATAGTTAAACGCTACCGATCCGATTGCCATCGCTTTTTTCCGCGACTCATCATATTGAAATGTCAGTTCAGCCCGCTCCACCTGAAAAGGTTTTGTCAAATGGGTGAACTTGCGTTGCCCTACGAGGACGACATCCGCGGTGGGGCTCAGTGAGTCGGAAAGTTCAACCGTGTACTCAACCGATGGTGGCAGAGCATTTTCCGGGAAGAACCCGATTTTATCCACGTCTAACCATCTGGTTTTTCCTTGAACCGCGGGCGTTATTTGAACTGCCTGCCGAGGCAATTCGGTGTAGAGCCGCGATGCGTCAATCAGCGGCTCAGAGAGCGTTATGAGAAACTCAACCCAGCCGCCATCGTCAGATTGCGTGGAAAACGACTTGACGCTGTATTCGATCTTCTCCGCCGCGTTTGAATGTGAAAATTCAACGATGAAAAGCGAAAAAAGCGCGAGAAAACCGATTAAAAATTTGTGGGACATGTTGGATACCATGCGAAATACCTCCAAATGTTTCACGAAGACTTTCTAACAGAGATGTGCAATTTGGCAGCGCGCGTTGCGCGCATAAGAAAACAAATGACGGTTCGTCACGAAAGTTGGTAGCAATTTTTATGCCAATGTTGAAAATCGCATCGAAAGAGACTTTTTCCTACAAGGGCTGGTATAGTAGGCAACGGAGTCCTCCTGTCCACTGCACAAATTCGTGCAGTTCCTTCTCCTCTTTTGCCCCTTATCGTGCAAATTACCCCTTGGACTGCACCGCACGCCTCTCTTTTTCTGGCATAGAAATTGCTATTCACTTTAAAAGCAAACCTATTGAAAAGGAAATGACACCCGTGCAGTGCATACCCACAATCTCCATCGCATCACATCGCGTGACGCGCCTCATCATCGGCGGCAATCCCTACAGCGGTATCTCGCACCACTCCCCGGCGAAATCGAAGGAGATGGAGGATTACTACACCACCCGCCAAATCATCGCTGATTTGCGACAAGCAGAGGCCTGCGGCATTAACACGCTCCTCGCCCGCGCCGATAGGCATATCATGCGAACCTTCAACGAATATCGCAACGCTGGCGGGACACTCCAGTGGATAGCGCAAACGCCAAAGGATACCGAATACGCAGAACTCGGTGCTTACCTTGAGATTATCGCGCGCTACAAGCCGATTGCCATCTACCATCACGGTGGGACAACCGATAAACTTTACGCGCAAGGCAGACTTCCCTCACTGCGCGAGCATCTCAAGCGCATCCGAGGACTCGGCTGTGCAGTCGGCATCGGCACGCACGACGCGAGCATCCTCAAGCACTGTTACGCCGAAGGATATGACGTTGACTTTTATGTGTGCGCGTTGTATAATCATACACGTCACCGAGAGTTGTATCTGCCGAAGGACCGGGAGCAGGCACTCGCTGCTATCCAAGCGATTCCGGTGCCTGTCATTGCTATCAAGGTGTTGGCGGCGGGAAGGAACAAACCGCGCGAGGCATTTCAATTTGCCCTAGAAAACTTGAAACGCACCGACGCGATGGCAGTCGGCATGTGCACGCAATTTCAGCCAGACCAGATTCGCCAAAACGCGCGGGTTGTTGCGGAACTTCTCAAAACTGTTTTCCCTTTCCGGTAGGCGCGGTTTCCAACCGCGCCTACGCGGTACCGTTTTCCCTTTCCGGTAGGCGCGGTTTCCAACCGCGTCTCCGCGATGCCGTTTTCCCTTTCCGGTAGGGACTGTTTTCAATCGTGCCTACGTGATACCGTTTTCTCTTTGCGGTAGGCGCGGTTTTCAACTGCGTTTCGGCGATACCGTTTTCTCTTTCCGGTAGGTGCTGTTTTCAACTGCGCCTGCGCGGTACCGTTTTCTTTTTCCGGTAGGCGCGATTTTCAACTGTGCCTGCGCAATACCGTTTTCTCTTTCCGGTAGGTGCTGTTTCCAACCGCGCTTACGCGATAAGGACTACGCTTGGTTTGTAAATAGGAACTCAAATCATGAACCGAATTGTTGAACAAGAAGTCATGGACACGGCGGAAGCCGCCGAGGCTTATGACGCAATGGCGCACGGCGAGGTGGACAACGCCTTCGTGGAACGGGTCCTCGCTCTCGGCGCGAAAGATGGCCACTTCCTTGATGTCGGCACCGGACCGGCGCAGATACCCATTCTCCTCGCGCAGCGGTGTCCCGATATTCGCATTACCGCAATCGATCTTTCCAAAGAGATGCTCAACATCGCGAAACGCCACGTCGCAGCCGCCGAACTCGCCGCTCGGATAACGCTTGAGCATGTCGATGCGAAGGCTCTCCCTTATCCCGATAACACGTTTGACGGACTCATTTCCAACAGCATTGTGCATCATATCCACGATTCGTTGCGCGCGCTCCAAGAGATGAGCCGTGTCGTCAAACCGGGAGGACTGGTTTTAATCCGCGATCTGGTTCGTCCCGAAACACCAGAGGAGGCGCAGGCGTTCGTTGATAAATATGCCGCCGAGGATACGCCTTACCAACAGAAACTCTATTACGATTCTTTCCTCGCCGCCTTCACTATCGCTGAAGTGAACGAGATGTTGGAAGAGATGGATTTGCCGAGGGCAGTTGTCGTTCAAAGCACTGATAGACACTGGTCGGTCGAACGCGCGGGTTAATTGATAACCGCCAGATTTGGAAATATGGTATCATATTAACGAGATTACCAGATCCGAGCCCAAATCTCATAAAGGAGAAATAACAATGCACAAAGTTAGTTTTTTGGTTTTACTTGCGTCACTGCTCATCATTGCAAACCTCGGCGTTGCCAATATCGCCGAAGAGGGCCTTGTCGCATACTGGCCCTTTGACGAAGGCACCGGCAAAAAGGCTGAGGATGTCACCGGCAATGGCCATGATGGCAAATTCGCTGGCGCGCCTAAGTGGGTGGACGGCAAATTCGGCACCGCACTTGAATTTGATGGTGAGGAGGCCCATGTCGTCGTTGCAGACGATGCCGCACTCGCGATTGAGGAGAATATCACCTTCATGGCGTGGTTCAGCCCCGGCGACGTGCTGACGAGCCGCCGCTTGATGGTAAAGAACAACTCCATCTTCGTCATCTTCGACTTCGGCAACAAGGACAGCATCGATTTCCTTGTCAAACCGGACAATACGTTTGCGGAATCTACCACAACTGATTGGAAAGTCGGCGAATGGTATCATTTCGCTGGCACATTCGATGGAAAAACGATGAAGGTCTATGTGAACGGAAAGTTAGAAGGCGAGGCGGCGAACAACGTCCCTATCGCTCCGTCAGACCTTGAGCTCTGGATTGGCGGTGATGACTTCGGCCGCCCCACCGACTTTTTCCCCGGCACCATTGACGAAGTGCGTCTCTATGAAAAAACCTTAACCGAGGCGGAAATCCAGAAGGTGATGGAGACTCCTCAGGACGTTGATGCGCGTGGGAAATTGACGACGGCTTGGGGTAAGATTAAGGCGCGCTAAGCGAAGGGATAAACGGCTCGCGGCCCCGTAGCGCGGGGGCTTTCTGTGAGACCGATGGTGGCGAGGGACAGGCCCTCGCCCTACGGTATGAAGGG
>PYJE01000102.1:0-7466 GCA_003635305.1 Candidatus Poribacteria bacterium
ACACCCCTGAACGAAGACGGCGACGCACCCGCCGAGTTCGTCGTCATCGGCATGGGGAAACTTGGCGGTTCCGAACTCAACTTTAGTTCCGACATCGATTTACTCTTCGTCTATTCCGACGACGGCTTCACCGATACTGGCACCCCGAATTATCAGTATTACGCTCGGTTGTGCGAGTTTATCATCAAGGCGATGAGCGAGATAAAATCCGAGGGATACGTCTTCCGCGTCGATATCCGCTTACGCCCCGAAAGCAGCGCCGGTGTCATTGCCCGTTCCATGGAAAGTTATGAGAGTTATTACGAAGGCTGGGGCGAACTTTGGGAACGGCAGGCGTTGATTAAAGCACGGCCCGTTGCCGGCGATGTTGACACCCTCGGCGAAGAGTTTATCCGGATGATCCAACCGTTTGTCTATCAACGCTATTTAGACGGCGTGACACTGAGCGAAATTAAGGCCGACATTCGCGGCACGAAAGCGCGCATTGAAGAACGCATCGTCAGTGAGAAAGGCGATTTGCAGAAGCACATCAAACTCGGCCCCGGGGCAATTCGGGATATTGAGTTCACCTGCCAATGTCTCCAGATGATTCACGGTGGGAAGCGCAAGTCGCTCTGCTCACAGAATACGTTGCAGACGCTCGCCGCATTGGAAGAGAACGAGTTGCTCAGTCCGGACGACGTGGAAGCACTCGCAAGCGCGTATCGGTTCCTACGCACGGTAGAACACCGCATCCAAATTGAGGCAGACCAGCAGCGTTACTCCATTCCCGATAAAGAGGAAGAAGAACGCGAACTCGCTCGGCGCGCCGGCTACCGAAGCACCAAAGATGGCGATGAATTAGAGGCGTTTCGGCGGCAGCACCGTGCCCACACCGAGCGCGTCCGCGCCATCTTTGAAGAAGTAACCTCCACCGCGCTGCAACATGAAGAGACCGGGGTAGATATCGGCGTGTTGCTCGCCGAAGACGAGACGCAGGAACTTGACGAACTCCTCCGTTCTTACGGGTTTGAGAATGTGAAGGAAGCGCAGCGGTTGCTGAGACGGCTCGCCAACGGCGGCGATGGTGTCCAGTTTTCACCCGGCGTGCGGCGTTCCTTCTTTACCCTCGCACCGACGCTCCTGAACGTCTTGCGCGATTCGCCGAATCCGGACATGGCACTCCGGTACCTCTCCGCCTTTGCCGATAAAGTAGGCGCGCGGAGCAGTTACTACACGATGTTCCTTGAGAAGCCGTCAACGCTAGAGGCCCTCACCGGTGTCTGCGGCACCAGTCTTTACCTCGCCGAACTGCTCGTCACCAGCCCCGAACTCTTCGATTTACTCACGGTGCCAGACTTGGTAGAACGCGCCAAGACGCTGGACGAGAAACAGGCGGAGGCACTCAAGATTGTCGAAACCGCGCCATCCGACAAGATGCTACCCTTGTTGCGGCGGTATAAGAACGACGAAATCTGGCGCATCGCCTTGCGGAATATCCTCGGCAACGCCTCGCTGCCGACGACAACAACCGAACTGTCTGACCTGGCTGAAGCGGTCACGCAGGCACTCTACCCGCAAGTGGAAGCACAGATTCGCGACGAGCACGGCATCCCTCTTAATGCCGAAGGTAACCCCGTGACGTTCGCCGTCATCGGCCTCGGCAAGTTTGGCGGCAGGGAGCTCAACTTCAGTTCCGATTTGGATATCTTGTTCGTCTATTCGGAAGATGGCGAGACGACGAAAGGCACGCCGAACGCGAACTATTTCTCCGCACTCGGGTTGGAGTTGGTAAAGCAACTCGCCGGTGACAAAGGGATGAGTATCTATGAACTCGATCTGCGGCTTCGCCCGCACGGCAAGGGCGGCGCGATTGCGATGCCATTAGAGGGGTATCAGCACTACTACGATAACACCGCGCTGATTTGGGAGCGGCAGGCATTGACACGCGCCAGACCTGTCGCGGGGGACGCGGAAGGCGTGGGCGCGCGGTTTTTGGATATCGCGCACGGGTTCGCATACGGACAACCGCTCACGCCGGAAGGCATCGCCGAAATTGTGCGGACGCGCCAACGGAAGGAAGCGCAAGCCACCCGGAAGCCGACGACACGCCGCAGACGACGCGGACAAACGAGGACGCCCGCGCCCAATGTGAAGTCCGGTTATGGCGGACTCGTTGACATTGAATTCGCCGTGCAGACGCTGCAGCTCGTCCACGGCAGCGGCGCGCCCGCCATTCGGGAGCAAAACACGCTCCTTGCAGCCGACAGATTGCACGATATCGGCGTGCTGACAGCCGCACAACGAGAAGCATTGTCGGAAGCGTATCAATACCTGCGGCGCGTTGAGAACGCACTGCGGATTGTGCATGACCGGCCGTTGGATGCCCTGCCGACGAATCGTTCCGAATTGGAGCAATTGGCGCGGCGACTTGGGTATGCGCATACCGAGGAGAATCCGGCGGATGCAGCGTTTTTGGAGGATTACGGCAAGTGGACAGAAATGACGCGCTCGCTGTTTAATGAGCTCTTAGTTCAGTAGTCCCAGTTTCCGCTTGTAACGTAGCGCGGGGGCCTGTCCCCCGCGCGCCATTAGCGCGAGGGCCCGTCCTTTGGAATGCAAAACAGCTGCTAGGAACAACAAAAAATGCTGCACCGACAAACAAAAACTTTTGAAACCCGCGGGCCCGTGAAACCCGAACGCAACTATGTCGTCGCGCGCACCGAGGAGCTCGCCGATTTCATCCACCGCGTGGAAGAGGGACGCTATATCGTTATCTTCGCGCCTCGACAAACGGGCAAGACGACATTTTTCCGTCGCGCCCTGGAGATGCTGGCTACCGAAGATTCCGAGTATTTCCCTCTGGCGTTGAGTTTCCAAATCTACCGCCACGCCACGCCTCCCGTTTTTTACGAGAACCTTTACGGAGACATCCGCTTGTCAATCGCGCGGGTTTTTCAGCGATGGGGACGTGTGCCGCCAGACCTTTTGACGCAGTTCTTAGACAACGTAACCCTCACAGACCACTTCTCGCTGAGAAGGTTTTTTCAGGAACTGCCGGGCGCGCTTGAGGGGCGGCAAGTGGTGCTGGTGATTGACGAATTTGATGGCATTCCGCAAGATGTCCTGAGCGATTTTCTTTACACGCTTCGCGATATCTACCTTGAAGACAGCACCCGCGCGCGGTGTCCTTATAGCGTTGGCATCGTCGGCGTGAAAAGCATCACGCAACTGAATTACGACAGGACTATCTCGCCGTTCAATATTCAAGATGAGTTCGCGCTGCCGAATTTCACGATGGCACAAGTGGCGGAGCTCCTGGGGCAGTATACCGCGGAAGTCGGACAAGCGTTTGCGCCGGATGTCATAGAACTGCTGCATCGGCAGACAGCGGGACAGCCGTTCCTCGTAAACAGGCTCGCGCAGCTCCTCACCGCGGAGATGGATATCCCGAAAACCGAAACGATTACCCTCGCGCACTTTACCCAGGCACAAACTGCACTCCTGCGGGAACAAAACGTCAATTTTCATCACCTGATTACCAATGTCCAGCGGCATCCGCACTTTGAACGCGTGCTCATGGAAATTGCCACTTCAGAAGAGGATGTCCCTTTCAATCCAGGCAGCGACGTGATGAACGAACTCGTCACCTACGGGGTGCTCGCAGAAGACGCTGAGGGGATGTGTCAGATTGTCAACCCGATTTATCAGCACCGAGTCCTGAAAGCCTTCCAACCGGCGATTAACGGTCTGCGGCGGGACTACTTCCCGAAAGACAGCGGCATCCAGTTCTCGGATTACCTCACCGCTGATGGGCATCTCGCCATGGAGCCATTACTGGATAACTTCCGTGACTTCATCGCGCGCATCGGATTCCGGATTCTCCAAGAACCAGACCTCCCCAGGGAATCGATTGGACAACATCTGCTGGCGACATATCTCGATGCGTTCGTGCGGACGACGCGAGGCAACATGTATTTGGAACTGCCGACAGGGCGGGGCCGGATGGATCTGGTGGTGCTGCACCGCGACCGGAAGTATATCGTTGAGTTCAAGATATGGCGGAGTGAGCGGGAATATCAGGGCGGCAAGAAACAGTTGGCTGCCTATCTCCACTCGGAAAGTGCCTCGGAAGGTTACTACGTTGTGTTCGATCATCGTGAAACCCCTGAGCCGCGCACGGAGACAGAAGCAGTGGACGGTGCGCGCATTCGGAGTTATGTGATTCCGGTAGTGCAAGCGCGGCCGTCAGATCTTGCGGAAGAAGAGGAAGCCTACCGTCACGAACCGATGAAACGTTAATGTTAACGTAGCGAGAGCCTGTCCCACGCTATGCTAAACCACGCCTTGCGAACAACGAAGAATCTCGCTTGCAAAATTGCAGGAAACCTGCTAAAATGTCCACGAAATCGTTCTGATAGGGAGAGAACTCATGATTTTTGGACACGGCTCGCATCAATACACGGTGCAAGAAAATTGGTGGACGCTGCCGGAAGGCTGGGAATTTGGCTGGATTCCCGCCGTCGCCGTAGATTCGCAAGACCGGATTTATGTCTACAGCCGCAGCGAACGTCCGATGATAGTCTTCGACCGGGATGGCAACTTCCTTGCCTCTTGGGGTGAGGACATCCTCAAGGACGCACACGGCATATTCATTGATGCCGAAGACCACGTCTACTGCGTTGAGCGCGACACCCACGTCATGCGCAAGTTTACCACCGAAGGCGAACTGCTGATGACACTCGGCACACCCGACACACCGGGTGCCGAAGGCGAACCTTTCAACCAGCCAACCGATCTGGCTCTCGGCCCCGATGGCGAGATGTTTATCTGCGATGGATACGGCAATGCCCGCATTCACAAATACTCCCCTGATGGAGAGTTGATTAAGTCTTGGGGACAACCGGGAAGTGGCCCCGGCGAATTTGACTTGCCGCACTGCGTCAGAGTTGATGCGCGCAATCGGCTCCTAGTGGCAGACCGGGAGAATAATCGCATCCAATTTTTCACGCTTGATGGCGAATACATTGAAGAATGGCGCGATTTCTTGCATCCGGACACTATCTATATTGACGAGGATGAGTTCATCTACGTCGCGGAGTTGGATCAGCGCGTCACTATCCTGACACTGGATGGGGAGATAGTCTCGCAATGGGGTAGTGAGCGTGGCAGCACCGTCCCCGGCGAATTCCTCGCCTGTCCGCACGGCATCTGGTGCGATTCGCGCGGCGACATCTACGTCGGCGAGGTGCAGGCGGATGCGCGGTTACAGAAGTTCGTCCGGCAACAGTAGATAAAGGAACACGATAGGCGCGCTTTCAAAGCGCGCCTACCGAACCGAGCGCGCCTACCGAACCGAAGAAATTGCAAGAAAAGCCAATGTCTTTAGGTAGCGCACTTCATACCAACTGCTCCGCCTCAGATAGGGCAGCATCAAAAACCGAGTCATCGACAACGTCGATGACGGATGACGCAGAGAGATGTCATTGCACAAACCACCCTTATCAAACGCCTCGCGCCACGACGAAAAATCCTTTTTTCAAAAGGTGAACCAACATTTTGAGAGCGCGGCGCGTTTTACAACACACCCGCGCGGGATGTTAGAGCAGATTAAGATTTGCAATAGCATCTGTCATGTGACGTTTCCCATTAAACGTGACGATGGCACGATTGAGACGTTGCACGGTTGGCGCGCCGAACATAGCCATCATAAACTGCCGACGAAAGGCGGTATCCGCTACAGTACCCTCGTGAATGAAGACGAGATTATGGCATTGGCGGCGTTGATGACTTACAAATGCGCGCTTGTCGATGTGCCGTTTGGCGGCGCGAAAGGTGGGATTCAGTTGGACCGGGCTGACTACTCCGCAAGCGAATTGGAACGCATCACGCGCCGCTACACCTACGAGCTCATTCAGAAAAACTACATCGGCCCCGGCGTAGACGTGCCGGCTCCTGACTTCGGCACCAGCGAAACCGAAATGGCATGGATACTGGATACCTATCGGAGCATGGCACCGGATAAACTCGATGCGATTGCCTGTGTGACAGGGAAACCGATTGAACTGAACGGGATTCGCGGGCGGCGGGAAGCCACCGGGAGAGGCGTTTTCTTCGGGATTCGCGAGGCATGCACGGTTGTCGAAGATATGAAATCGCTTGGCCTGTCGCCCGGACTGCCCGGCAAAACCGTCGTGATACAGGGGTTCGGCAACGTCGGATACCATGCCGCCAAGTTCCTCCGCGAAGGCGAGGCAGTTGTGACAGGTATCCTTGAGGTAGAGGGTGGACTCTATCACCCGAAAGGCATTGATGTCGAAGCGGTTGCCGCATGGCGTGAGGAGAACGGCACCATTCGCAATTATCCCGATGCCACGCTCATTGATAATCCGCAGGACGGGTTAGAGTTGGAGTGCGATATCCTCGTGCCAGCGGCGGTGGAAAATCAGATTACGGCGGAGAACGCACCGCGTCTCAAAGCGCGCATCCTCGCCGAAGCCGCAAACGGCCCAGCAACCGCAGCAGCAGACGAACTCCTCAAACAGCGAAACATGCTGATTCTTCCCGATACCTATCTCAACGCCGGCGGTGTCACCGTCTCCTATTTTGAGTGGCTGCGTAATCTATCGCATGTGCGGTTTGGGAGACTTGGCAGGCGATTTGAGGAAAATCGGCATAAAATTATGCTCAGTGCCGTCGAAAAAGCGACAGGGTATCGGTTCTCATCGGAAGAGGTTGAACTGATTGGACACGGTGCCGACGAGAATGACCTGGTGAATTCGGGACTTGAGGATACGATGATTAACGCGTATCATGAAATGCGTGAGATACACAAACAACGCTGTCCTACCGAAGATCTTCGCACTGCTTCCTTTATTACCGCCATTGATAAAATTGCGGCATCGTATCGGCAAGCGGGCATTTTTCCATAATTTGGTATTGTCGCCAAGTGTGCCGCAACGGTTCCTTGGCAGGACATCCCTTGTCAAGCGGCAGCTAAACAACCGAAAGGAAGGACGAAAATGACTGCATTAAGTGTCAACGTCAACAAAGTCGCCACGTTGCGAAATTCGCGTGGCGGCGACATTCCAAATCTCATCAAAGCGGTAGATACCTGTATCGCCGCGGGTGCGCAAGGCATCACGGTGCATCCTCGCGAAGATCAACGCCACATCACACCGGCAGATGTCCGCGACATCGCCGCGCATTTACATCAAAAAATCGAATATAATATTGAGGGAGACCCGAGGCCAGAACTGATTGACATGGTGCTTTGCACTCTGCCGACGCAATGCACCCTCGTCCCTGTCGTCACAGGCGAGATTACGAGCCACACTGTCTGGGATATCCGGAAAGATGGCGACATGCTGAAACCTATCATCGCCTCGCTGCAGGATGCTGGCATCCGCGTGAGTCTGTTTAGCGGCACGGATTGCGAGCAGATTGCCATGACGCGCGATATCGGTGCAGACAGAATTGAACTCTAC
>PYJE01000102.1:7486-33915 GCA_003635305.1 Candidatus Poribacteria bacterium
TATCGCATGTGCGGTTTGGGAGACTTGGCAGGCGATTTGAGGAAAATCGGCATAAAATTATGCTCAGTGCCGTCGAAAAAGCGACAGGGTATCGGTTCTCATCGGAAGAGGTTGAACTGATTGGGCACGGGGCCGACGAGAATGACCTGGTGAATTCGGGACTTGAGGATACGATGATTAACGCGTATCATGAAATTCGTGAGACACACAAACAACGCTGTCCTACCGAAGATCTTCGCACGGCTTCGTTTATTACCGCCATTGATAAAATTGCGGCATCGTATCGGCAAGCGGGCATTTTTCCTTAGGAGAAAAAGATGATAGCATTAAGCGTCAACGTCAACAAAGTCGCCACGTTGCGAAATTCGCGTGGCGGCGACATTCCAAATCTCATCAAAGCGGTAGATACCTGTATCGCCGCGGGTGCGCAAGGCATCACGGTGCATCCTCGCGAAGATCAACGCCACATCACACCGGCAGATGTCCGCGACATCGCCGCGCATTTACATCAAAAAATTGAATATAATATTGAGGGCGACCCGAGGCCAGAACTGATTGACATGGTGCTTTGCACTCGGCCGACACAATGCACCCTTGTCCCCGTTGTCACGGGCGAAATTACGAGCCACACCGTCTGGGATATCCGCAAAGATGGCGACATGCTGAAACCTATCATCGCCTCGCTGCAGGATGCTGGCATCCGCGTGAGTCTGTTTAGCGGCACGAATTGCGAGCAGATTGCCATGACGCGCGATATCGGTGCAGACAGAATTGAACTCTACACCGCACCTTACGCGATGGCAAAAACGGAAGCGGAGATTGAACGTGAGTTGGGGCTGCTTATCACGGCGGCGGAGAAAGCCACCAGCCTCGGCATGGGAGTCAACGCCGGGCATGATTTGAATCTGGAAAACCTCCCACGGATGCAGAAAGTGCCTGGGCTCCTGGAAGTCTCCATCGGACACCATTTGATGGCAGACGCGCTCTATATCGGTATGGCGGCGGCGGTGAAGGCGTATCGCGTTGCGTTAGGACAAAAAATATGACGAAAACGTGTGCTGTTTTCGATTTGGATGGAACTATCATCCGCCTCTCTTCGGAGCAAGTTTTCCTGATGCACCTCTTAGCGCGCGGCGAAATTCCGATTCCGAATCTGTTGGCGTGGACAGCCAATTTCTTGAAGGTGCGCCAGCTGGCGGCGGCGAAGTCCAACAAGGTGTATCTCCGCGGATTGGAAGAAGCGCGTCTCCGCGACATCGCGCGTGCCTGTTTTGTGAAACCGCTTCGGGCTAGCATTTCGCCGCGTATCCCCGAATTAATGCGCTTCCACCGCGAAGAAGGCAGAACGCTAGTGCTGATGTCCGGTTCGTTGGAACTTCTCGTCAAGCCGTTTCATGAGCATTTTCAAACCGATATGATGATAGCCCATAAATTGGAAGTGGTAGATGGCAGGTTGACAGGAAAACGGGTTGGGTTGCATCCCTACGCGCAAAACAAAGGAAAATTGGCACTGCAGTTGGCGGAGGCGCACGGGTTTGACTTGGCAGGTTCTTACGCCTACGGCAATCATCACACCGATGTGCATAAATTGCAGCTCTTCGGGCATCCTGTCGCCGTGAATCCAGACCGGCGGTTACAGCAAATCGCCACCGAAAGAGGGTGGGAAGTCCAACGGTTTCATCGGGAGTTCGGGCTTGCATGAAGTCTTCCACAACAGTAAGGGTGGATGGTAGGAGAGCCCTCCCGGTCTCGATGCATCCCGCAGCGCGGTTGCCTGTTCCCCGCGTTGGCCATCGTCAAGCGGTGGCGTTTTAGGTCCTTTAGGACCTACATGTCTATAGCAACACGTGTCAGCCCACGGCAAGGTCCTTTAGGACCTTAATAAAAAACGCGCGGATCTGGCAAAAACTATTAAGGACCTAAAGGACCTTAGGGTTCTTCGCGTTCGCGCGTGCTATAGACATTCAGGTCCTACGGACCTGAAGAGAACAAGAGACGTTTTTTCGTTCTCCCCACTCTGTAGTTTGTGATCGCCTGATCACAAACGGGTCAAGAGCAGGCGAACTTGACCTACAGGGGTGAGGCGGTCTGATTACGAAGAACAAAGAAATGAGGCTTGAAAAATATATCGCTACAGCAGGCATCGCCTCGCGGCGAGCAGCGAAGAGAGCCATCCATGAAGGCCGCGTCACCGTCAACGGCACGCCGGTTTTCGTGCCGGGACATCCGATTGACACGAACGCCGATTGCGTTGCATTTGAGGGGAAACGCGTCACCTCAACAGCGGAACGCCTCTATGTAATGCTCCATAAGCCAGCAGGCTATGTGACGACGCGCCGAGATGAACGGGGCCGCCCGACTGTCATGGATTTAGTCCAAGACATCTCTGAAAATATCTATCCTGTCGGCCGTTTGGATTTAGAGACAGAGGGGCTGCTGCTGTTGACAAACGACGGCGACTTCGCCTATCGACTCACGCATCCGAGTCACGAAATACCGAAAACCTATTTGGTATGGGTTGATGGCGTTCCGAGTGAAAAGGCAGTCCGACAGCTGCGCGAAGGGGTCACGATTCCCAGTGGGAAAACTGCACAGGCAACGGTGTCGCGCTTAGGAGTTCGCGCCGATACTGATGGGACGGGTTCGCAGTTCAAGGTGATTATCCACGAAGGGAAGAAACGGCAGGTGCGCCTGATGTTTAAAGCGGTAGGGCACCGCGTTGTCCGCTTAAAGCGAATTCAGGTGGGTGAATTGAGACTGGGCAATCTGCCGCCGGGGCAGCATCGATTGCTAACCCCGACGGAAATTGCCTGTTTGCGAGGAACCGGTAGGCGCGGTTTCAAACCGCGCCTACCGAATACGTGATTAGTCGCTGTGTTGGCTCAAATCCCGCACTTGTTCAAGCTGAGCTTCCGCAGCCATCCGAATGTTGTCATCGGTAGCGTGCTGCACCAGTTTCTCAAGCACCTCGATGGATTTGTCATACTTCTCTTGGATGGCATACACCACGCCGAGATAGAACTGAGCCGGTTCATACACATCGCTTTCCGGGTAGGAGTCGATGACGGTGCGGAAATGCGTGACAGCCTTGTCACGATACGCTTCCGCGTTTTCATCCTCGTCCGGTGTCATGCCGTAGGCGGCACCCAAGGCGGTGTGCAGGTTGGGCAGGAGTCCCGTTGTATTGTCCGCGTCCCCTTTAAGCGTTTTCTCGCTGTATGGAATCGCCTTTTCCAGCTGCATCCGCTCCAGATAGGTGAGCGCGACTTCGCCGTTCAGTTTGACATCGTCGGGCATCTCCTTCAGTTTCGCCAATTTTTCTTGGAACGCCGCTTCGGCTTGCAAAGCACCTTCCATTACTGACGCGAATGGTTCCGGCGGGAGGAACCCGATGCTTTCGGCGATGAGTCCGCCGTCTTTGCTGAGGAACGTGATTGTCGGGATGCTTCTAATCCCATACCGTCTCGCGGCGTTCTGTGCCTCCATATCATCTGGATAACTCAGATTGATTTTGACTGGCACGAACTTTCCGGCGATGGCGGCGATGTTTGCGTCTGTGAACGTTTCGGCATCCAGCCGAGCACACGCGCCTCACGTATTGGTGTAGAAGTCGAGCATGAGCGGTTTGTCGGCTTCCGCCGCGGCTTTCATCCCCTCTTCAAGTGACTTCTCCCACTGGATTTCCGCGTCTGCGATGTGCGCAGGAATTACGACTGCCATCAGCAAAAGCATCGCGAGTGAGAGATGGAACAAAACGGATTTAAACATTTCTTTTCTCCTCTTTGGGTAGAACGAACCTAAGGTTCGCATTTCCCGTTCGTCTTTCGGGTTAGTTAATTGAGGGTGTTTCATATTTCGATGCACACCCGTAGGAGAGACCTCCCGGTCTCGATTTTTCCGTAGCGCGGGGGCCTGTCCCCCGCGATGGCTCAAGCACCGTTTTTTTTATCGTAGCGCGGGGGCCTGTCCCCCGCGATGGCCATCGGCAAGTTATATTTTTAGGTCCTTTAGGTCCTATATGTCTATAGCAGCACGTGTCGTTCCGTTTTCAAGGTGCTTTAGGTCCTTAATCCAGCGGCAGCGAGGTGCGCAGCGGCACATTAAGGTCCTACGGACCTTAGGGTGCTCTGTAGTGCAGGATGCTATAGACATTAAGGACTTACAGACCTTAGGCATGGCGAGGGACAGGCCCTCGCCCTACGGTGCAAGCGGCAATCAAGCATGGCGAGGGACAGGCCCTCGCCCTACGGTGAATGGGGACGATTTCTTAGTTGTTACCGTAGCGCGGTGGCCTGTCTCCCGCGCTACGGTGAAAAAACGTCTCTTGTTCTCTTCAGGTCCTACGGACCTGAATGTCTATAGCACTCGGCGACCTGAAGAGCTCTAAGGTCCTTTAGGTCCTTAATATGCTTTGCTGCGCAGCGTGGTTTCCTATTAAGGTCCTAATGGACCTTGCCGTGAGCCGACACGTGTTTCTATAGACATGTAGGTCCTAAAGGACCTAAGAACGATGCGTAGGAAAAAAACGGCGTTTTTTCCCGTAGGGCGAGGGCCTGTCCCTCGCCATCGTCCGCGCAATCCAATGCTCGCGGGGGACAGGCCCCCGCGCTACGGGAAAATCAAGACCAGGAGGTTTCTCCTACGGGGACATCGCTCGCATCGAGACCGGGACGGCGCGCCAACGGATTTATGAAACACTCTCAGTTAATTCTCGGTTAATTCCTCAAGCACCGATGCGCTGGTAGTTTTGCTTGACAGCGTTGTCCGACACTTGAGGCAAGTGATAATCGTTTTCACCAGGGTTTTCTGTCTACCAACGTGGGACTGCTTCTGCTCAGTTAATACATACCGTTGGCAGCGCGGACACCACTGTTGTTTCGTTGCTAACATAGGTTACTGCTCACGAAGCGTAGGACGAGGGCCCGTCTGCGGTAGGCGCGGTTTCAAACCGCGCCTACCAGCCCTGCCCCGCGAACGTAGCGCGGGGGCCTGTCCCCCGCCAGGCTCACGCGCGTCCGGACGCTGGCGAGGGACAGGCCCTCGCCCTACGGTTGAAAAGATGGAAACCTCCTTTGCGGTTTCTATCCATGAAGCCCGCCTGTGTGATTAAACACACCCTGTGTTGATAAAAGTTCCATAAAAATGTGAGTCCTTTCGCGGAACACACGCCGTAGGCGCGGTTTTAAACCGCGCCTACCGAGTTTCAAATTACTTGCCGATGCAGAACTGCGAGAAAATCCTGTCCAGAATGTCTTCCGTTGTTGTTTTTCCGACGATGTCGCCGAGGGCATCAAGGCTAATGTGTAAATCGACAGCAACCAGTTCTGGTGGCATCGCGTTGGACAAACTCTCTATCGCATTGTTCAGGGCCGCGTCGGCACGCCGCATCGCGGCTTGATGCCGCGCATTAGTGACAATCGGCGAGTCGCCCATCACAAATGCATCGCCGAGTAATTCCTCACGGATAGCGGCTTTCAACGCCTCTAACCCTTTCCCTTCCGGAATGGCAGTCTGCACAACCCGTTTTTTCGGGCAGTGGGCCCGCAATGCATCGGGCTGCGTGACGCAAGGCAAATCTGTCTTATTTAAGATTAAGATGGCCTTGTGCGAGTTCGCCGTTTCCAAGAGTTCCACATCTGCTTCCGTTAACGCTTGCGAAGCATCGAACATCAGTAGCAGGAATTCCGCTTTATCCATAGCTGCTTTGCTGCGGCGCACGCCTTGCTGTTCGACGAGGTCCGCTGTTTGTCGGATGCCAGCGGTATCAATGAGGTGCATCGGGATGCCGCTCAGGTTAATTGTTTCCTCAATCGTATCGCGCGTGGTGCCGGGGATGTCGGTGACAATCGCGCGCTCACGCTGCACGAGGGCATTGAGCAGACTCGATTTTCCAACGTTCGGTTTGCCTAGAATGGCGACGGTGATACCGGCCTTGATGAGTCGTCCTTCCTCGGCGGTTTCAAGCAGGCGCGTTAAGTCTGCCTGAATAGCGCGCGCCGTTTGATGTTGCACCTCCACCTTCATAAAATCCAATTCTTCCTCCGGGAAGTCAATCGATGCCTCGATTTCTGCCAATAATCCTGCTAGTTTGTCGCTGAGGTGATTGACGTTATCCGAGAGGTTACCTTCCAGCGCGTTGAGGGCGATTTTCCGGCTGAGTTCTGTCTTTGAACCGATAAGTTCCGCGACAGCCTCTGCTTGCGCCAAATCGATGCGGCCGTTGAGGAAGGCGCGTTTGGTAAATTCGCCCGGTTCTGCGAGGCGCGCGCCTGCCTTCACGACGACTTCCAGCACGGCTGTGAGTGGGACAATGCCGCCGTGGCAATTGAATTCGACGATGTCCTCGGCGGTGTAGGTTTTGGGGGCCCGCATGATGCCGAGCAGGACTTCATCTAGGATTTCCACTGAACTCGCATTGCCTGCTACGACGTGCCCGTATGTCAATGTATGCGTTGGCAGTTCGGCGGGTGAAACGCGGCGTGGGGAGCGAAACACCTTACCGGCGATGTCAAGCGCGCGCGAACCGCTCACCCGGACGATGCCGATGCCGCCTTCACCGCGCGGCGTTGCGATGGCTGCAATAGTATCGTCAAATCCCATAACGCAGTCCATAATACAGTCACTGAGGTTCCTCTGAGGGTGTTTCATAAATTTATCCACCCTTGAGGGGAGGGCGCATCGGGCCCAACGCTGTAGTTCGGGCTCGCCCGAGCCCGAACGGGTGAAGATCAGGTGCTCTTGCCCTACAGGCCTGGCGCGCGAACGATGGCGAGGGACAGGCCCTCGCCCTACGTAAAGGGGTGGCGTTTTTTTCATCGTAGCGCGGGGCCCCTCGGATGCCACACGCGCATCCGAGCGGGTTTCCCCCGCGACGTTGGGCGATTTATGAAACACCCTCAACTAAGGTTCCTCTGTTGTGACGACAACGCGGCGCGTATCGCCTTCCCCTTGGCTGTAGGTATGCACAACGTTGTCGGTTTTCAACGTGAGATGAATGATGCGCCTGTCGCGAGGTGACATCGGTGCGAGGACGACTTCGCGGCCGGTATGCCGCACTTTCGCCGCGACCTGGTGCGCGAGTTCCACGATGGATTGTTCTCGGCGCACCCGGTAACCCGCCGCGTCAATAAACACGCGGTTTCTGGCATCCGATTCTTTGTTAAGAATGCAGTTGAGTAGGCGTTCAAGGGCATCAAGCGTCTGTCCATGTCTCCCGATGAGCAGGGCTGGCACGTCGGTGAGCATGTTGAGTTGCGTGTTGCCTTCAATCTCTTCCGCTTCAATATCGGCATTGATGCCCATCCGGTTCAGCAACTCCTTCAGGATGGTGTCAGGAGCGGAGTCGGCATCTTCGCGGCGTGTGGCACGGACTTTCGCGGGCTTGGCTCCGAATTTCAGGATGCCCTTCGTCGGTTCGCTCAGGATGTCAATCGTGACTTCCTCGCGCGCCACATTCAATTGGGTGAGGGCACGTTCAATCGCCTCATCGACAGTCGTGCCCTCGGTTTCAATATAGTTTTGCACAGTGAGGTTCTCCTTGTCTGCGGTTAATTCCGTTTCCGCCTTGGGGTGTTAGTTCTTTTGTTTGATGCGGGTGCCGGTTGCGCCTCGTCGTCCGAATACCGCGTCTGTAAATATTGCTGCGCCATCGTGAAGACGTTGTTGCACAGCCAGTATAACACAAATCCGGATGCCCAGTTGTAAAAGAGAAAGACGAAGAGGAGCGGCATGAACTGCATCAATTTCGCCTGCATGTTATCGCCGGTAGGTGCGGGTGTCATTCCCGCGCCTACCTTCTGCTGGAGCCATGTCGTCAGCCCGTTCAGCAACGGCAGGAACCGGACTGCATCGATTTCCGTGAAAATGAGCGGTATCGTAAACGGGAGCTCAAATAAGACATCGGGTGCAGACAAATCGTCTATCCAGAGTAAGAACGGCGCGCCGCGTAATTCAACCGCACTGCCGAGGAGCGAGAAGAGTGCCCAGAAGATTGGGAGTTGCGGGAGCATCGGCATACAGCCGCCTAACGGGTTCACCCCTTCCTCTTTATAGAGACGCATAGTGGCGCGGTTCAATTTCTGCGGGTCATCGCGGTATTTCTCCTTGAGTTCAGCGAGTTGCGGTTGCAGATTCTGCATCTTCTTCATTGAGAAATGCGCCTTACGCGTGAGCGGATAGGAGGCGACTTTCATCAGCGCGGTGAGCAGGATAATCGCAATGCCGTAATTTTGAAAGATGGCGTGCAAGCCTTCAAAAATCCAGAGCATCCCCCAGGCGACAAACCAGAAGAACCCGAAGTCGATGATTTTGGAGAGGCGCACTGATTTGTCCGGGGCGTTAGGTGCAGTTACCTGTTTGAGGAGCGCGTCGTCCTTCGGGCCTACATAGAGCCGAAAAGCGTGCGTCGCCTCTTGCTGCGAGGCGAGTTGAAACCGCGGGATAGCTAACACCGCTGTCTCTGTCGGTGCCGCGGTCTGGATGTCATTCTTATCCGCCTTTTTATCGGCATCCAATAGGTAGGTTGCTTCCAATCCCGGGTCTGGAATCATGACTGCGCTGAAGTATTGGCTATCCAGTGCCGCCCAGAGGACTGTGGCTAACGCTTGTTCTTCCTTCAGTTCGCGTATCGGATTTCCTTCTTCAAGGATGGTTTTCGCGCCTTCCTTGCCGTGTCTGCCGCGTTTCCCGCTCTTTTTTTCGTGTCGCAGTAAATCGGCGTTGATGCCCGCGCCCCAGCGGAGTTCATAGCCGCTGCCCGGTTCCGCATTGCCCATGAGCAGTGGTGCATCGGAGACGTTCCGGAACTTCAACACCAGTTCGGCGGTGTAGGTATCGGGGTAGAAGGTGAACTGCTTTGCGACATGCAACTTCTCGCCGATTATCGTCGTGAAGGTGAGCGTCTCTGGTGCCTGAGCGTTCGCGATGTCGATTTCCGATTTATCCGCCTGCCATATAGCGCGGAGTGAGTCAAGTTGCAGTTGTGCATTTCCGAACCGCAGCGCGAGGCAGTCAAGCGCATCCGCCGGAATCAGGTTCAACGGTGCCTCCGTTGTGCCAGCCCGGTCGGCGAAGTGTGCGAGTTCCCACTGCTTTGCAATCGCGAATTTTTCGTTAAAGGTGACGTGGTAGTTGCCGGTTTGGACATGCACCTTCGCGTCATCGGGACTCTCCTGAATCGGGGTGAAGGAGTCGGGACTGAGCGGTGATGTCTCCACACCTCCTGTCGGCGGGATGATTTCCTGTGTGTCAGGTGTTTCGGTTTGTTCGGTAGTTGCCGGTTCTTCAGGTTGCGGTGCAAAACGTTTGCCGAACAGCAAGCTCCACGTGAGCATGACTGCAATCATGAGAACCATGGCAAGAATGTAACGTGCTCCCATTGCGTTAAGGTGCTCCTCTTCTAATCGAGCGGATCGAAGCCCCCGGGGTGATACGGGTGGCATTTTGAAAGTCGTTTCAGCGTTAGCCAGCTGCCTTTGACGGTGCCGTAGCGTTCCAGTGCCTCCAGTGCATACTGCGAGCAGGTAGGATAGAACCGGCAGGCGGGCGGCAGCAGCGGCGAGATAAACCGGCGATAAAAGCGAATGGCGTGTTGAAGTATCATTAGCATCGCCCCTCACATTTCAAAATAGCGGCTCTACGGAAAAGACTGGACAATCCCCGTTGTGCCGCCTGACACGTGAGCGTGCAGGCAGGCGTTCTTCCGACAACCACCACATCGTAGTGCGGATGTATCCGTGGGCGCAGCGCGCGGAACGCTTCACGGATGAGCCGTTTGACCCGGTTGCGTTGGACGCTTTTGCCGACTTTTTTGCTGGCGGTGATGCCCAAGCGCGCACCGGAAGCCGGTGTGTCTTGCAAGCGCGCGAAGACGTATATCACAAAATAGCGATTCAGGTATTTCCTACCTTTCTGATAGGCACGCTGGAATTCCCACCGTTTTTTGAGCCGGTCTGGATGCAGTATTTTTGTTGTTCGCAATGCCTTCGATCTCCGTTTCTGTTGCAATAATGCGTTCGGTGGCTATCTCCTCACCAGGCCCGTCATCGCCGTTTTCTCCCATGCCACCGTAGCGCGAGGGCCTGTCCCTCGCGATCTCCCCTCCTCACCTCAGTCATCCCGAATAGTCGTGGTTGAGATACAGATATTTCTTCCACGATGGGTGGTAACCGCGTCCGTGATAGCTGCCGGAACGGTTCAGCTGCAAATAGGTAAGGATGGAGGGGGTTTTCGGCTGCCGCTCCAACCACATCTTGGATTCCGAGACGAGCCGGTTGCCCTTTTTGTTATTGCACTTTTTGCATGCCGTGACGACGTTCTCCCATGTCGTAGCACCGCCGCGGGAGAGTGGCACGACGTGGTCCAACGTGAGCAGTGCCGTTGGGAATTCCTGCCGACAGTATTGGCATCGGTGCCGGTCCCGGACGAGAACGTTCTTTCGCGAGAATTTGACGACGCTGCGCGGCACGTTAACGTAGTTTACCAGCCGAATGACGTGTGGCACGTGCATCACCGCGCTCGGCGAGTGGATGACTGCCTCTGATGCCTCCTCTGTCTGCGCTGTCCCCTTAAAAACCATCTTCAAGGCGCGCCGCATATTGCAAATGTTAATCGCCTCATAACTGGCGTTGAGAACTAAGACGGATGTTTCCATTGAATTTCCCCTCACAGAGCCAGTTCGTTTCCTCAAAATACCGCCGCGTTTTAGGATATGTATATATTTTACCACATTTTCCGTTAAAATGCAATAATTTTTTCTATCGGTGCAAAGCGTTCGGTAAAGCCGGTGGTTTGGCAGGAAAACGTCCCTTGCGGATGGAACGTCGCCTTCTTGGCTAAGGTTTTTCTGACGAGATTTCTTGTCGGGACTGAAAAATAAAATAGGTTGACATTTCGCCGCGATTTTTGTATCATATCCTATAGAAAATATGTCAGAGAGACGTTGGAGGAAAAATCATGTTAAAACCGAGCAAAGAGCAGATGCTTTGGATGTATCGCAAGATGGTAGAAATCCGTCAGTTTGAAGAGGCCGCCGGGACGCTGTATCAGAGTGGGCAGCTTCCCGGCTTCTTGCACCTCTATATCGGTGAGGAGGCGACAGCCGTGGGGGTTTGCGCGCATCTTGAAGATGCCGATTACATTACGAGCACACATCGCGGCCACGGCCATCTCATCGCGAAGGGTGGCAAGCGCGCTCGGATGATGGCGGAGTTGTTCGCGCGCACGACAGGCTACTGCAAAGGCAAGGGTGGCTCCATGCACATCGCGGATAAAGCAACGGGGATTTTGGGTGCCAACGGCGTTGTCGGCGCGGGCATTCCCCTCGCCGCCGGTGCTGGGCTCTCCGCCAAACTCCGTGGCACGCAGCAAGTCGCGGTGTCTTTTTTCGGCGATGGCGCGACGAACCAGGGTGTCTTCCACGAAACGCTCAATCTCGCCGCCGTGTGGGATTTGCCGGTGGTGTTTGTCTGTGAGAACAACCGCTTCGGGATGGGCACGCCGCAGCGCGAGCATCAACGCGTAGAGGATATCGCCGTTCGCGCGCCTGCCTACGATATGCCGGGTGTCACCGTTGATGGAAACGATGTGCTGAAGGTTTACGCGGCGGCACAGGCGGCAGTCACGCGTGCACGCGAAGGCGGCGGGCCGACGCTTCTCAATTGCGATACCTATCGATTCCGAGGGCATCACATCGGCGACCCGGGTACTTCCTACCGTGACAGGGAAGAAGTGCAAGAGCAGGAACGCAAACGCGATCCGATTCGGCGGCTCGCAACGGTTCTCACCGAGGAGGAAGGCGTTACCGAAGAGGAACTCTCGGCGATTGAAGCCGAACTTGCGAAGGATTTGGAAGAGGCACTCGCGTTCGCCAAAAGCAGTCCTGAGCCGCGTCCCGAAGATGCGTTGGAAGATTTGTATGCCGGCACTCTCCAACCGTAAGCAGCATGTCACGGAGGACTCATCATGGACACGTCTATAGAAAAGCAATCTTTGCAGGGTTCCTGCAGGGATTCCCTTCAAGAAGGACAGAACGCGCTCTTTTACGGGGATTGTTTGGATAACCTGCGGGAATATGTAGGCGATGAAACGGTTGATGGATGCTACCTCGATCCGCCGTTTAATTCTGATGCTACCTATAACCGGCCGTTCCGGCGTAAAGAGCAGGGCAAACAGACGAAGGCACCAGCGATGGCGTTTCACGATATGTGGCATTGGGACGAGGCATCGCGGCGCGCTTACGAAAGGTTGTGCGCGTCGCCGCGTGCCGAGATTTCGGACATGGCGCGCGGGTTGTATCTCATCCTCGGTGAGAAACCGATGACAGCGTATTGCTTCTATATGGCGGAACGGCTCCTTGAGATTCACCGCGTTCTGAAACCGACAGGGAGTGTTTATCTCCACTGTGATCCGACAGCGAGTCATTATCTCAAGGTGATAATGGACGCGATTTTCGGGGAGAAAAACTTCCGGAATGAAGTTATCTGGCGAATCGGATGGGTGAGCGGGTTTAAGACGCAGAAGCGCGGTTGGATCCGCAATCACGATACGTTGCTTTACTATACGAAAACGCCAGCGGCACAGAAGGTGTTCAACAAGGAGTATTTGCCGTATCCGCCGGATTATGTCCGACGAGACGGGTCGAAACCGAGGGGCAAGGGTATCCCGCTGGAAGACACCTGGAATTGCCATTCAGGGGATAGACTGGACTCCATTATGATCAAGAGTCTCTCCACTGAAAAATTGGGGTATCCTACCCAGAAGCCGTTGGCACTCCTTGAGCGCATTATTAAAGCGTGCTCAAATGAAGGTGACGTAATTTTGGATCCGTTTTGTGGTTGCGGCACGACGCTGCATGCCGCACAGAAACTTAACCGACGTTGGCTAGGGATGGACATCAGTTACGGCGCGATTAACGTCGTCAAGGAACGGTTGCAGGATGCATTTCCTGATGACAATCTACAACCGGGCCACGGGTTTACTGTCTACAACGCGCCGGACTCTTACGCCGCCGCGGTTCAATTAGCACATCTGGAAGCGGAAGAGGTGCAACAGGTTGAGGATAAGAACAAAGGGAGTCGCCGGAAAAAGCATCAGGCGCGATATGATTTCCAGAACTTCATCCTCGGTCAGATTCGCGATGCACGCGGCAGATTATTGTTGCAACCGAGTCAAAGTCTGAGTCGCGATGGGGGCATCGATGGGTGGGGGACGCTCTATCTCGGCGTTGACGAAAAAGGGGAGGACAAGGAGGGGCTTATCCTCGTCCAAGTGAAAACGAGCAAACGGATTGGCCGGCGCGAGATTGACGAATTCTACGGTGTGATGAAGGCAGAGGCGGCGGCGATGGGGATTTTCATCAGCCTCTATGGGCACCGCGCCAACGGCTATGAAGAGGTGTTGAGTCGAGAGGCGAAGGAACGCGTTGAATTGCTTCAGGAGCGGGCATTTGTGCATCCGCTGGATGGGCGCGCGTGGCCCGAATTCCAATTCTGGAGTGTGAGCGATTTGATGGAGAACCGGCAACCGCAAATTCCGAGTTATGCGCGAAGCGAGGTGCCGCGGGCCGTTCGCGAAGAGGAAGAAACACAACTCAGGTTAGAAGTTCCATGAGGATGTTTCATAAATCGATGCCCGCCGGGTAGGAGAGCCCTCCCGGTCTCGATGTTCCCGTAGTGCGGGGCCCTCGGATGCGATACGCGCATCCGAGCGGGTTTCCCCCGCGATCTCCATCGTCAAGTTATGTTTTTAGGTCCTTTAGGACCTAAGAGACGTTTTTTCATCGTAGTGCGGGGGCCTGTCCCCCGCGAGCGTTGGATTGCACAGACGATGGCGAGGGACAGGCCCTCGCCCTACGGTGACGTGCCGTTTTTTTCCCGTAGTGCGGGGGCCTGTCCCCCGCGAGTGTTGGAGTGCGCGGACGATATCAAGACGCGGGAGGGCTCTCCTACTGCATCGAGACGCGGGAAGGCTCTCCTACAACATTGAAGAGGAACTCGCTGCATGCAGGATGATGAACACCGACATCGCGCACAAGGCGTAACGTGGAAATCTATCGCCATCACGTTGGTGCTGATTCTGTCTTGCGGTGACGTAGCGCGGGTGCCTGTCTTCCGCGATGTCACAACAATCAGAACCCGTAGAGGTGCATAATGCGCAAGGTAACAGAAACCTACTTAAGAGTGCATCACCATCACCGGGACAGAAATTCTTTCTTGTGCCGTTTCACTGTTCCGCGCGAGGGTGTCTAGTGCGTCCAGCGTTTCCGCCGCATAATACTGCTGTCCACATTCTCGGCAGACTCCGACAGGCACAGCTTTGATAATCACCAGGTTGCCTTCATACCAGTGATTGACGGTAACCTTTTGTTGGCAAATGTTGCCGCTGCAAAATTCACATTCTTGGGCTTTCATAGTTCGTTACTCCTCCGCGTAAACGGTGATAATCCGCAATTCCTCCGAATCTAAAACCCGACAAATGACGTTGACAACCCTTCCATCGCGGGCCGGCCCTTGGATGCGATATCGGGTGCCTCTCGAGTCGTGGGTGAACCGCTGGCGTATCCGCCCTCGCCGAATTGCGTGTTTCATGTCAACTATTGCGAGTGCATCCTGACGCATTTCATCCAAGGCATGTGCGGTTACCTGATAGCGATTCCTAACGATTTTTTGCCGAATTAACTGGAGAATCCTGCTTTTTCTCACGTTTATTCCCTGGGTTGTCAGTCGCCATGATTCAGTTCTGAACCGCGGTATTTGTGTTTTCCCCGCTGAAAAAAGTATAACATGAATTTCCACAAAATGCAACCTATTTTCGCAAATCCTTTTCGTCGGGAACAAGATGAACCTGTCATCCTCCGTTCGCGTGCCGAACGTCGCTTGAGGCTCTCCCCAAATCAAGCTCGGGTTGCGACTGTGGGCGTAACGTGGAAATCTATCGCCATCACGTTGGTGCTGATTCCGTTCAATTTCTATTGGATTATCGCGGGCGAAGTCGGGCTCGTCGGGTATGCGCTGAATACCTACGCCGTTCCGTTTTACAATGTCGTTTTCGTCGTCTTCGCGTTGACGCTGCTCAATCGGACAGCGCGCCACCGGCTGCTTGACAATGCGGAACTCCTCACGATATACATCCTACTTAGCACGGCGTGCGCGTTCCCGTCTATTACGCTGATGACGCTTCTCGTCACTACCATTGGGCACGCCTTCTGGTTCGCCACACCCGAAAACGAATGGCAGCAACTCTTTTGGGACTACCTGCCGAGGTGGCTGCTCGTCGATGAACAGAAAGTGCTCGCCGGATATTACACAGGCGAATCGAGCCTTACCACGCTAGAGATTATCACTGCCTGGCTCGGGCCGACGCTGGCGTGGGCGGCGTTCATGACGGCCATCGTCCTCGTGATGCTGTGCATGAACGTCATCTTGCGGAAGCAGTGGATAGAACGCGAGCGGCTCGCCTATCCGATTACGCAAATCGCCTTTCACGTCACCCATAATACAAAATCGCTGTTTTCGCACCGGATTACATGGCTCGGCTTCGGGATTGCCGCCTCAATCGCCGTGCTGAACGGGCTCAGTTTCCTCTATCCGACAATTCCGAGTCTGCCGATTAAGCGTATCGGCGGATGGCAGGGGTTTGGACATCTCTTCACAGAAAAGCCGTGGAACGCTATCGGCGGAATCAGCATGTCCTATTATCCGTTTGTCATCGGGCTGGGGCTGTTGATGCCGCTGGATTTGGCGTTTTCGAGTTGGTTCTTCTTCCTCTTCTATAAGGCGCAATTGGTAATCGCTAGTGCCGCCGGGCTCTCCAGTCTGCCGGGGTTTCCTTATATTGATAGGCAGTGCTTCGGTGCCGCAGTGGGGATTTTCATCTCCGTTTTTGTGTTGAACCTGCGGCATTTCCGAGACGTATTCCGCATTGCGCGGCACCGGACAGGAGAAGATGCAGACGAGCCTGTCTCCTATCGATTCGCGCTGTGGGGTATCGTCGGTGGGCTCGGGCTACTCTTCCTCTTCTCCAGACGTATCGGCATGTCGTTCTGGCTGATGCCGCTCTTTTTCGCGATTTACTTCATCATCGTCTTCGTGCTGACGCGGATGCGCGCCGAGCAAGGATTTCCCGTGCATGCGATGGAGAATATGCCGAATCATCACATCCTCGTTGACAGTTTCGGCACGCGGGCATTAGGCACGAACAACCTCGTTGCGTTGACGCTCTATCGCTGGTTCAATCGGAGTTACACCAGCAATCCGATGCCGCATCAATTAGAAGGCTTCAAACTCTCGGAACGTTCCGCTATCGCGCCGAGGCGATTATTCTTCGCGATGCTCGGTATTTCCGCGTTCGCCGCCGTGATGGTATTCGGCGTTATCCTGTATCTGTTTTATACCTACGGCGCGTTGAATATGAGCGGCACCAGTAGCTGGGCGACCGGGTTTGGTGGGCGCGTCTTCAACGGGTTGCAACGCTGGCTCTATTATCCGACGGAACCGAATGTCTATGCCACCGGCGGTATCGTTTTCGGGTTGTGCTTTTCGACGCTATTAATGTTCATGCGGGCGCGTTTCTTCTGGTGGCCCTTCCATCCGCTCGGGTTTGTCGTCTGTAGCGATTGGGGGATGCGGTATCTCTGGAGTTGTATGTTAGTGAGTTCGGTTGTCAAGTGGGCAGTTTTGAAAATCGCTGGCCCGCGTGCTTCGCAACGTTTGGTGATGTTTGCAATTGGGTTGATGCTCGGCGATTTCACGGTAGGCGGGATTTGGAGTCTCATCAGTGTTGTGACGCAGCAGCCGATGTATAATTTTTGGCCGTAGGATTGGAGGGCCCTCGGGGCCCGATAGAGAGGCTCGCAACGCTGCGAGCCCTGCTCTTTTTTCTTGCATTTCCAACTGTTTTCATGGTATCCTATTTCCCAAGGAGATTTTACCGTGTATCAACCAACAGAAACCCATCGCACCATCAAAGAGTTATCGCCGGCAGAACTGGCGGCATCCCGCGTGCGGCTTGACGCACATTTTCGCGCGCGGCAGGTGGATGAGGCGTTATTGCATCGTGCGTGGCAGACGGCGTATCGTGTGGCATCGATGCTCTATGAAGACTTCGGTGCGACGCGCGTTGCGGTGTTCGGTTCGCTGGCTGAGCGGGAGTGGTTTTCGTCCCGTTCGGATATTGACATCGCGGTTTGGGGGCTGCCCAATCGTGCGTATTTTCGCGCCGTATCCGAAACTATCGGGTTTAGCACAGAATTCAAAATCGATTTGGTTGACTTTGAGCGTTGCAAAGGGGATTTTCGCAAGCGGGTGGAGAGCCAAGCCGTGCCGATTCAAATCGGGGAAACAGGCGTTAACGGCGCGGCACGCCCCGTTATCAGAGGAAAAGAGGGAGCGGACGAAGTGAACACGCCAGAACTCATACAACGCATCTCCGAGGAACATACAAAAATCGCGGGGAAAGTTGCGAGAATTCGGGATGACTTGCAAAAAATTGGAGCGGCACCGCCGGCATATCGGGAAAGCCTAGAGGCGTTTGTTGCGCGCCACCTTTATGATTTCTATAGGGGGTTGGAAAACATCTTCTCCCGAATTGCGGGCGAAGTTGATGGACATCTACCTCGCGACTCCGAGTGGCACCGCGCGCTCCTTCGGCAAATGGCGGAACCAAGAGGAAAGCGGCCGCCGGTGATTTCTCAAAAAACGAGCGAAGTCCTCCGGGAACTTTTAGGGTTTCGCCATGTCTTCGTCTATATCTATGCGGAAGAGTTAGATTACGCACGAACGTTGGAAAACGCAACGTTGGCAAGCAAGGTATTTGATAGCGTCTCTGAGGAACTGCGGATATTCATCGCGTGGCTGGAGAAGCGGGATGCTGATGGATAGCAGCGGCATTTAGTTTTTCGTTTTCGCTACCACCGCGCGAAAAGCCACACTGGGCCCGCTCTGTAGTTCAAGTTCGCCAGAGCCTGAACTGTTCAAAATTGGGCTGTTTCTCAGGAAACTCAAACGACAGAAATCGGATAACTCAGTCGTTCTGGATGAATAGAGCCCGATTTGCAATTGCAACCGTTTTCATGGTATCCTATTTCCAAGGAGATTTTACCGTGCATCAATCAACAGAAACCCATCGCACTCTAAAAGAGTTATCGCCGGCCGAACTCGCGGCATCTCGCGTGCGGCTTGACGCACATTTTCGCGGGCGGCAAGTGGATGAGGCGTTATTGCATCGTGCGTGGCAGACGGCGTATCGTGTGGCATCGATGCTCTATGAAGACTTCGGTGCGACGCGCGTTGCGGTGTTCGGTTCGCTGGCTGAGCGGGAGTGGTTTTCGTCCCGTTCGGATATTGACATCGCGGTTTGGGGGATTTCCGATAGCGCGTATCTTAAGGCTGCCTACGATGTCTACTACTTTAGTTCCGAGTTTAAAGTCGATCTTGTCGATTTTGACAGATGCAAAGGGCGTTTCCGCGAGCGAATCCAAAGTCAAATTATCGGCATTGAGAAGGGGGAAATTTATCACATGGACCGGCGTCCATTGATACAGCGTATCTTCGACGAGCGCGCAAAAATAGGCAATACCGTCCAAAAAATCAACGCACGGTTGCAGAAAATCGTGACTGCCCCGCCTGAATACAGGGAGGAAACCGAAATTGCGATTGCCAAAAATCTCGCAGATTGCTACCAGGGCATAGAGAACATTTTTAAGCGCATCGCGCTTGATGTCGATGTTGACATGCCTCAGGGCGAACGGTGGCATAAGCAGTTGCTGGAGCAGATGGCTGCACCAAAAGCGGAACGGCCACCCGTGATTTCCAAAAAGACTTTCGCGCGTCTGCAAGAACTTTTAGAGTTCCGATTCGTCTATATCTATGCGGAAGAGTTAGATTACAAACGAACGTTGGAAAATGCACGGCTGGCAAGCGAAGTATTTGACAGCGTCTCTGAAGAATTGCAGCGATTCATTGCTTGGCTGGAAAACGTTGAGCTCAGGCGAGCTCAACCTACAGACGGTGCTTGCTGCAGCGATTCATTCTACAGAGACAAGGCAAATCAAAATCATTTAGCATCAGGCTACCTCGGATGAACAAACGCAGCCAAATCATGCATTACGAAATCCCCAAAAATCGGCTTTTGGCTTTAACCCTATTCGCAATGGTGAGTCTCACGAACGTCTTGCACCCCGCGGGTATCCAATTTGTAGATGTTACGGAACAAGCCGGCATCCACTTTAAACACGCGGGCGGCATTGACTTGCGCGTCGTCCCTGCACTCGTCGGCTCTGGGGTTGCGTGGCGTGACTACGATAACGATGGCAACTTGGATCTTTATCTGGTTAATAGTGCTTCGGTGAGGCCGGAACCGGGGACTGTCCTCCCGCAGAACGCGCTTTATCGCAACAACGGCGATGGCACGTTCACCGATGTCACCGAGACTGCCGGCGTTGGCGATACGGGGTGGGGGATGGGCTGCGCCTTCGCCGATTACGATAACGATGGCGACGCAGACCTTTACGTTACCAACTACAAGACGAACGTCTTTTATCGGAACGACGGTGAGGGCCGGTTCAAGAAGTTTTCGGCGGGTGCAGGAGGCATTGGACACGCAGGCTTCGGTTCTGGGATCGCCTGGGGCGATTACGATGCTGATGGCTGCCTAGATCTTTATGTCGGCAACTATATCGAATATACCAAAATCCCGCAAGGTGAGGAGGTATTTTTTCCTTACGACTTTTTCGGGCAAGCGAACGTGCTTTATCTCAACAAAGGCGATGGCGGTTTCATCAATGTCACCGATGCCGCCAGGGTTACCGGCGGGTTTCATCTCACCCTCGGTGTCGCCGCAGCGGACTACGATGCCGATGGCGATTTGGATATCTACCTTGCGAACGACACAGACCAGAATATCCTCTATCGAAATGATGGCGAGGTGACGTTCACGAATACCAATAAACCGGATGCTAGAAGTCGGACAGGCGATATCCGCAGCGGGATGGGGGTTGCCTGGGGCGATTACGATAACGATGGCGACTTGGATTTATTCGTTACGAATTGGCTGGACGAAAACAACGTTCTGTATGAAAATAACGGCGATGGCACTTTCCTCGATGTTTCGGCGGAGAGCGGCATCTTTGCGTCTGGGCTCGGCAAAACGTGTTGGGGCACTGCGCTATTTGATGCCGATAACGATGGTGACTTGGATGTCTTTTTTGCGTGCGGACACATCGATGCGGCCTCATGGGAAGTGCCTGGGCAGCACGATGTCATGCTTCGTAACAACGGTGATGGCACGTTCACCGATATCTCCGAGGCCGCGGGGCTGCACCAATTTGAGTCGCCTGGCGTTGGCCGCGGTGTCGCCGTGGGCGACTACGATGCCGATGGTGCTCTGGACTTGGTGATTGTCAACAGCGGCGGCAAACCGATGTTGCTCCGCAACGAGGGTGCCCCTGCTGTCGAAAGTCGGCAGAATTGGCTGCATATCCGCACTATCGGCACGGTGAGCAACCGCGATGGAATTGGCGCGCTAGTAACGGTGCAGTCGGGAGAACTCCGCCAGGTCCAGCAGGTTGCGGCTGGGGACAGTTATCTCTCGCAGAGCAGTCCGGCTGTGGAATTCGGGCTTGGGCATCATGAAAAGGTTGACAGCCTTGTCATCCAGTGGCCGAGTGGGATTATCCAAACGGTGAGAGATGTGCGCGTGAATCAGCGGCTCACTATAGTTGAAAAGGGGGAGTAGTGCACCCCTAAAAAATGGTTGCAATGAGAAACGAAATATGCTAGACTTAACGAAAAAAGGAGGAAACGCATGCAACGAACGCTATTATCCCTCATTTTGCTTGCTACCTTTGTAGCAGGTGTTAGCGTTCACGATGCTGTGCCGGCCGAAGAAATTCGGGTGTGGGGTGGTAAATTGGAAGATTTCAAAGATTCCGATGGCCGCATTTGGCACGGCGGACAGAACGAGAAGAAGGCGTGGGGCGGCTGGATAGAGAAGCTGCCGCGCACGGCAGAAGTGGTGCAACTCACCAAAGATGCCGAGAAACTCGCCAAGCAGGAAGGATACGATAAAGAACTCTTCTATGCTGTCAGCTGGGCGCAATTCCCGGATACCGTCAAAATGGATTTGAACACCGGGAAAGGCACCTTTAACGTAACGTATCTCGTCGGGGAACACTGGTCTCCGAACAATCGCGGCTTTGATATTATCATCGAAGATGAGGTTGTAGAGGAGGAGTATGTCACCCCCGGCAACCACGAGATAGACATTAAACGCTCTGAAGGCATTGTGGTGAAGGACAAGGTGATGAGCCTTGAATTCGCCGGGAATCCGAAAACGGGTGCCGGTGACTTGAATGCCATGTTCAGCGGGATAGAAGTGATTCCCGCGCTCGCCGTAGAACCGCAGCAGAAACTCACGACGACGTGGGGCGCGCTGAAAGGAGAACGGCAAAACGAATAGGATAGATGCAGACTAGCCCCGTAGGTGCGGTTGAAAACCGCGCCTACGGACTCAGAGCAATCTCTGGATTGCGATATTGTAGGCGGGACATTCCTGTCCCGAAAGGAGACATTTTATGAAACTTTTCACGTTTTTAACCTTAATGATTGTTTTTACCGCCGTTGCGGTGCCGGTTGTGCTAGCACAAGATGCCTTCCGCGTCAAAGGTGGCGCAGCGGACGACTTCACCGATTCTCAGGGGCGCGTCTGGCACGGCGCGCAACAGGAAGATCAGGCGTGGGGCGGCTGGCTTGAGAAAGAACCCCGCACCGCCGAAGTCGCAACCTTGACAGCGGATGCGCAAGCACAAGCGGCAGAAGCCGGCTACGATGTGGAACTCTTCTACGCTGTCAGTTGGGCACAGTTCCCCGACACCGTGAAGTATCAGTTCAAAACCGGCGATGGCACTTTCGACGTTATCTATCTCGTGGGAGAGCACTGGTCTCCGAATAATCGCGGCTTTGATATTATCATTGAAGGCGAGGTGGTGGAGGCACTCTACGTGACACCCGGCAAAGACGAGATAGACATCAGAACTTACGAAAGCATTGAAGTTACCGATGGCACGCTCGATTTTGATTTCGCAGGGAATGCGGAAACCGGTGCCGGCGATCTCAATGCTATGTTCAGTGCCTTAGAGGTGCTACCTGCTGTCAGCACGGCGGTTGATGCGAAGGCGAAACTCGCCACGACGTGGGGCGCGCTGAAGGGGAATCGGCAGTAAGACACGTTATCGGTAGGCGCGCTTGGAAAGCGCGCCTACGGGATTATTCGGCCGATTTTTAGGCTATTCCGCGATTGGCGGCGTTAAGTCGCCGCTCAAAATTGTCGGACACCAGAATTTCTCGATATACTCAATAATGAGCTGCGTCCCCTCTTCATGGCTCACATAAGGCGGTTTAAACGGGTTATACATTGCATCGGTGAGATCGCGGGCTAGCACGGCGTTAAAGCTCCACCGCACCATCTGCTTAATCGCGAACGAACGTCCCAAGACGCACATATTCGTATGAACACCCATGAAGATGAGGTTCCGGATGCCTTTGTGGTGGAGCAGGTTGTAAACTTCCTGTCCGTTGTCGCTAATGGCATCCGTGTCGCAGATTTCAATCACTGGGTGTTGGCGATGCCACGCTTTGTAAGTGTCCGTTTCGCCGGTGTCAGAACCGCCATCGGATGCATCGACGGGCAGCGGCGCGTCTGGGAGTTTGCGTTCTGCGGGCGGTGCCGCGTGCGGAAGTTCCAATACCCATTTTCGCGCCGCATGTTCTTCGTAAAAATCCATCGTATCGGAAGGCGCGTGGATAATCTGCACCCCGCGTTCTCGCGCGCGCCCAAGCACGATGTCCATCCGCGGGGCCATCACGTTCACACGTTCTGTGGCCCCCCATGCCCAGTGCCGGTCCCACATATCCACCACGATAATAGCGGTTTCGGAAGCCTTCCATACTACTTCTTCCTCAATAACACGCCATCCGTTGCGTCCGACAGTCCGCGCTTCTTGCCGGCGAATTGAAAGTTGCAGCGGCTGGGTTTCGTTGTTGCGTTGCATCAATTTCTCCTCGAAAAAGAACTTGCGCGTAGTTTATCAGAATTCGGTTGTTATGGCAAGATAATTTTAATTATGACAGACGCAAACGGTGCCTACCGGGTTTGTTTTGTGTGTAATTTTTCTCCTTAGGCGGGACATCCTTTTTCCGAGACTGCGAGCTGCATCGAGACGCGGGAGGGCTCTCCTACCTGTTCAAAAAGTGAACAATCCACCGCACGTTTTATACAAAAAAAACGGGGTGAAAAGATGGCACACATCGCTTGTTTCCGAATTCTTCACGCCGGAAAAGTTTGGCATACAATTTGCTTATATACCTTATGAGATGCTGTTGTGGCACGAAAGGGAAACAACGAACCAACGAACCTGGTAGGCGCGGTTTTCAACCGCGCAGACTAGTGAAAGCATGATGCATGTGCGACATCTTGAGGAGAATAATAATGCAAAAATTACAGTGGTTTGGACTCGGGCTGAGTCTGTTCGTGATTTGGGTTTCCTCTCTTTCCTTAGCGGGGGCAGAGAGTGCAGGCGCGGAGACATCTGCGGTTGTGGAGGTGGAGGAAGTCACCGTGACAGCACTCCGCGCCGAGAAAGAACCTTTTCACACCCCTACGTCTATCTCGGTGGTGAATTTGAAACAGTTGGTGCGCGCCAACGCCGATATTACACCGAACCTGCTTCGAGATGTCGTCGGAGTTATCGCACAGCAGACTACCGTCGGGCAAGGTTCACCGATGTTACGGAGTCTGACTGGGTATCAGACGCTGATGCAGGTAGACTGGGTGCGTCTCAACAATTCAACCTTCCGGTCTGGCCCGAATCAATATCTGTCAACGATTGCGCCGGAGACGCTCAGCCGGGCAGAGGTGCTCCGCGGTTCTAGTTCGGTGTTATACGGGAGCGGTGCGATGGGAGGTGTCATTAGTCTCTTTTCCAAAGAGGTGCCGCTCAATCCGCCTCATCAGCGTTGGGATATTCAGCCGCGGGTGTTCGCGCGCTATACGGCGGCGACGCAGGAACGCCTCGCGCGAGCAGAAGTGCTCGGCGCGCAGGGACGCTTCGGGTTTCTTATCGGCGGCGGCGCGCGGTTGTATGGCGATTTGAACGCCGGCAGCGGCTATGATTTACACTATAAAAACCGCAAGTTTGAAATCGTCAACGAAAACGAAAAACCGAGCGGCGTTCAGCTCTTTGACGGCTTGCCCGATACGCCGCCAGACCGGTGGCTCATTGACACCGAAACGCCGTTGGGCTGGCGCGCCTACGATGCCGATGCCAAAATTGCCTATCAACTCACGGATACCAGCACTCTTAACGTGGCATACCAAATGTGGCGGCAGCCGCAAACGCCGCGCTACGATAAAATCGCACCGCGCGAGTTTGATGAATTTTACTTTGAACCGCAAAACCGCGACTTGGTTTATGCCAACTACGTGATGGATGCGGGAGGCAGCGGAATTGACACTGTCCGACTCACCGCCTCTTACCACCGCCAAAAAGAGGGACGCAACGAGGTGCAACATCAAGCGACAACCCGCCGGCAACGATTTGATACCGTTAACACGGTGGGATTCAGCGCGCAGGCAATCAGTAGCGTGCTGCCACGGCAACGCCTCGTGGGCGGCGGTGAATTTTATTTGGATACTGTGCAGAGCCGCACGGTGAGGACAGCTCTGGACACAAACGTTGAGACAATTGACGAGAATCTGGGGCGTTTTATCAACGGTTCGCAGTTCTGGGATGCGAGTCTGTTCCTGCAAGATGAGATTGACATCCACGAACGTGTCGCGCTTACACTCGGCGGCCGCGCAACGTTTTATCAGACGAACGCTCTCCTCTCGCTTCGCGATGAGAGTTTTGATGAATTTGATGATGCGGATAACAGCCTGACCGGGAGTGCGGGCATTGTCGTTGGAGTAACGGAGTCGCTGAACTTCGTGAGCAGTTTCGCCACTGCATTCCGCGCGCCTTCGTTGAACGATACGACAGCGGTTGAGGTGACGAATGCCGGTGTCACCGCACCGAGCCCTGATTTGGAGGCTGAAACCTCATGGACAATTGAGGGTGGGCTCAAGGCGAAGCATGCTTACTTCCGAGGCGCGCTCACGCTATTTCATAGCCGTATCAATGGGCTTGTCACGCGGGTGCCGGTAGAAGAGGCGTATGCGGGTGAAACCATGCCGCGGCTCTATCACGACTTGTTAGCTACTTACGGCGGCGAAGAAGGTGTCGGTGTGTATGTCTTTGACAACGTCGATGAGGCGCAACTCCAAGGCGTTGAACTTGCAGGTGTCGTGCCGCTGTCCTCTGCGTTATCACTCTATGGAAATGTTGCCTGGATGCGCGGGCGGGTGTTGCTACTTAATGGTGCACCGCCAGATTCGACGAAGCCGTGGGAAGCACATATCCGTCGCGAACCGCCTTTGAACGGTGTCCTCGGTGTGGCATGGGAACCGTTACATACGCGATTTTGGGCAGGTGTGTTTGTGCGCGGTGCGGCGGAACAGAGACGGCTCAATCGGAGCGATATCCGCGATGCGCGGATTCAGGGGAAAACGCGGGATGCGGCGGAAGTCACATTTGATTCGGATGGGAACGCGCTCGATGCAGGCACTCCCGGTTGGTGGACGCTCAACCTCCGCGGCGGGCTCAAACTCACGAAGGACAATAGCGTGATGATAGTGCTTGAGAATCTGCTGAACCGGCGGTATCGGGAGCACGGTTCCGGTATTAACGCGCCGGGGTTTAATGTCAGCATCAGTCTGGACAATCGGTTTTAATCCGCGCGGCTTCGGGGCCCGGCGTGGATTGCTTTCCTTGTCCGTTGCAGGGGCGGATGTCGTTCAGAGCTGCCCTTCAAATTTCCGTTTGATAAACTCCACTACAATCGGCGGGACCATCTCCTGCAATTTTTCCTCGCTTACCTTCCCCTGTCCCATCTGCACGACTTCCATTACGAGGGTGGAGCTAATATGCGCGTATTGCGTATTCGCCATCATAAAGAGGGTGTCAATATCCGGGGCGATGTGCTGATTCATGCGTGCCATTTTGAATTCCCATTCAAAATCGGAGACTTCGCGTAACCCGCGGATGATGGCGCGAGCCCCGCGTGTCTGTGCATAATGCGCCGTTAGCCCGGTATACCAGTCGAGTTCGGCTTGCGGGTAGGGTTGAATGACGGCTTCTAACATCTGAATGCGTTCTTCTAGTGTGAAGCGTGCCGGCTTCGCCGGGTTGATGCCGATGGCAACGATGAGCTGATCGAATACGCCAAGGCTGCAGATTCTGTCGATGAGGTCTGCGTGTCCGTTGGTAACCGGATCGAAGCTGGCAGGGAAAATGGCGATTTTTTTTGGCATTTTTTGTTATTCCACAAAGCGTTCGTTTG
>PYJE01000103.1:0-2705 GCA_003635305.1 Candidatus Poribacteria bacterium
ACTTGGACAAGCACCGTCTTGAGCGCGAGCATGACGCGCGAAATCTCGCCGCCGGAGGCAATCTTGGCGATAGGACGCGGTTCCGAACCAACGTTCGGCGCGATTAAGAATTCCACCGCGTCCATGCCATCCGTTCCGAAGGCGTAGCGTTTTCCGTTAATCTGCAGCGCGCCGTTTTCGTCTGCCTTAGGTTGAACAGACACAATGAATCTCGCCTTGTCCATTCCAAGTGTCCGCAGTTCCTGTTCAATGAGGAGGGATAGGCGTTTGGCGACTTGTGTCCGTTTGGCGGAGAGCGAGGCACATACCTGCTGCGCTTCCTGTGTTACTTCGTCAATCTGTGCGTTCAGTTTCTCAATCTTCTCGGTGCCGAAGTGTAACGCTTGCAACTGCTGCGATGCCTCGGCGTGGTATGCCACTATCTCTTCGATAGTGTTGCCGTAGCGTCGCCGGAGTTTTGAGATGAGCTCCAAGCGTTCGGTGATTTCGGCGAGGCGCATCGGATTAAACTCCACCGTGTTTGCATAATGCCTGAGGTGCGCGGCGATATCCTCTATTTCATAGAGCGAGGCATCTAACCGTTCATGCACATCCGATAGACTCGCGTCCATCGCGCACAACTTGCCGAGGGACTTGGATACGGTTTTCAGGAGCTCCAACACTGACACTGCCGATGACGCTTGCCGCGCGCGCCTTCCTCTCTCCAATTGTGTGGTGACGAGATTTGCGGTTTCAAACAACGTCTCGGCATTGCTGAGTACCCGCGCTTCAGCGGCGAGTGTTTCGTCCTCGCCATCGACGAGGTTCGCCGATTCCAATTCGGCGCACTCAAATTCAAGGCGTTCCTTCTCGCGTTCGGAGGTTCGCACTGCCTGCGTTAACTCGCTTAATTCGTGTTTTAACTGTTGTCGGTGCTGATAGAGCTTCCCAGCCTGTCGCCGCAGTTCACGACAATCGCCGAAATCATCAAGGAGTTGGAGATGCGTCTCGGTGCGGAACAACGATTGGTGTTCATGTTGCCCGTGGATATCAACGAGCAAGGTTCCGAGTGTCTGAAGTTGTCTTAAATTCGCGATATGTCCATTGAGGCGGCACCGGCTTCGGCCGTTCGCGCTTATCTGTCGCGTGAGAATGGCGGTATCGTCAGCATCAAGCACGGCGGCAGCGTCTGCCTCCCAAAACGGATGTTCTGGCGATGGCGCGACACCGATTTCCACTGTCGCAGCGGCTGTCCCTTCCCGGACGATGTCGGCAGCGGCGCGCTCGCCGAGAACGATGCCCATCGACTTGAGGATGACAGATTTGCCGGCACCGGTTTCTCCGGTGAAGATATTCAACCCTGGTGCGAACTCCAACTCTAGTTCGTCAATCAAGGCAATATTGCGAATAGAAAGTGCCTCTATCATTTTTTTCTTTTTGTTGTTCGCAAGGCGTTCGGCGAATATTCCTGGTGCGAGGACGTATCTCCTCGTAAAGCCGAAATCGACGTTGTCGTTTTCTTGGTTTTTGATGGAAAAGTAGAAAAAGACAACGTCTTTTTCGGGTTACGCAGAGGGATGTTCAGTTACGAGCAACGTGTCGGTTCGCTTTGCGCGGGGACAAAAAGATGCTCGTTTTCTATATTCTATCAAAAAAAGTAGAAATTGACAACGTCAATTTCGGGTTACGCAGAGGGATGTTCAGTTACGGGCGACTTATCCGTTCGCTTTGCGCCAGGACAAAAAAACATTAATTTTTCACGTAGGGTCTGGTAATAGTTATGCTGCGGTGAACGGATGAGTTGAATAGTCCGTTCCGCCTTCCGCACGTGAATCACTGCTTCTGCTTCAAGGCTGTGCGTCTCGCGCTGCCCGTCAACGAAGACATCAACGCTTTCGTAAGCGGAACGCATTTTGACGGTAATCTCCGCGTCGCCGTGTGCGATGAAAGGCCGCACGGTGAGGCTATGCGGCGCGATGGGTGTCAACAATATCGCTTCCAGCTGCGGCGCGACAATCGTCCCGGCACATGACAACGAATACCCGGTGGAGCCGCTCGGCGTTGCGATGATGAGTCCATCGGCGGTATATGGAATAAACAATTCTCCATCAATATAAGCATCTAATTCGATGAGCCGCGTATAGTGACGAATGACGACATCGTTGAGCGCGAAGGCGCGGAACATACCGTTCACAATCACCTCTAACATCATCCGGTGCTCAACGCGATAGTCACCTCGCAGGACTGCCTCTAACGTTGGGTAGAGTTCCGCTAGCGAAGCGTCGGTAAGAAAACCGAGTGTTCCGATATTAATGGCGAGGAGCGGCACGTCCTCGATGCCGGGCGTATGCGCTGCGCTGAGCAACGTGCCATCTCCGCCGAGGACGAGGAGCATGTCGGCATGCGTGACGAGTGCCGATGTCTGCATCCCGCTCTTCGGGTGTCCGAGTGCAGCGGCGTGTTCATCGGCGAGGAGCGGCGTGACATCTCGCTGCTGCAGCCACTGCGCCACTTCCGCGACAATCTCGGCGGCGTTCGCTTTAGAGGTGTTGACAAAAAGCCCAATTTCTGTTATTCGCATTTTTTGTTGTTCGCAAGGCGTTCGGCGAATGTTCTTGGTGCGAGGTGGTATCACCTCGTAAAGCCGAAAACGACGTTGACGATTTCTACTTTCTATCAAAAACTAAGAAAACGACAACGTCGTTTTCGGGTTACGTAGAGGGACG
>PYJE01000103.1:2824-3034 GCA_003635305.1 Candidatus Poribacteria bacterium
AAAACAGCACTAGTGTGATGAGCAGGCTCGCATCGAACTGCGGGAGAATGTGCGCCGTATCCACGCGTTCGCCGTCAACTATCGTAAATGCGCGAAACGGCCACAGCCCGTAAAGTGAACCTACCATCAACCCTATCAGAAAGGCGATAGTCAGGTTGCGGTATCGGTGTAGCAGATAGTTGAGCAGCCGTGTGAACGCCACTACCCCAA
>PYJE01000104.1:0-3092 GCA_003635305.1 Candidatus Poribacteria bacterium
ACTCATCACAACGCAAGATGAACTCGCTACCGTGCGCCAGGAACTTGCCGAGACGCAAGCCGAACTCACCACCGTACGCCAAGAACTTGTCAAGGCGCAAGACGAACTCGCCGATACGCAAGATGAACTCGCTACCGTACGCCAAGAACTCGTCAAGGCGCAAGACGAACTTGCCGATGCGCAAAGCGAACTCGCCACCGTACGCCAAGAACTTGCCGAGACGCAAGACGCACTCGCTGGAGAGCAAAAACGCAACCGCGCACTTCAGCAGGAGTTCGCCGCCGCGCAACGCGAAGCGAAAGAACGCGAAATCAACGCGCAACAGGAAATCGCTACACTTCACGTACGGTTAGATACAGTCCAGAAGGACCACGAGGCACTCAAGGCTGTCTACGCTGAACTCGGCGGCCGACACAAGGAAGTCAGCGAACAATTTTCGCTCGTCCTTGAAAAGTTAGTTGAACTCTCCTAGGAGAAACCCATGAAAAAATCGTTCCCAATGCTGCAACGCGCAGCACTCGCCTTGGTGATGATAACTCTCTGCGCGTCGCCAGCATTCGGATTAGACGCAATAGAAGCGGCTCACGAACTTTTCCACGAACGCCGATACACAGAAGCCGTGCAGGCATACCAGGCACTGCTCCAAACCGAACTGCAGCAGAGCCAACGCGACAACATCCGCCTGATGCTCGGACAGAGTCACGCGAAACTCGGCGACGATACCGATGCACACCGTGTCTTTAAGGAAATTATTGACGAACAGCCGGACGGTTCCTACGCAACGCAAGCGGTTCACCGCCTCGGCAACCTCTATCTGCAACGATACCAATTTCGCGAGGCAATTCTGCACTGCAAGCAGATTCTGAAGCAGCACCCTCATTCCAGCGCCGCCGCTACCGCCGCTTATCTCGTCGGACAATACGAATACACCGCCGGACAACACGAGGACGCAATGAAGAGCTATCGGTATTTCTTGGACACCTTCCCGCATTCGCCCTACGCGTTCTCGGCGGTGAATAGCCTCATTCAACTCTACATTGAGAACAAACGTTACGCGGCGGCTGAGAAACTCATTGCAGCGCAGCTCGAGAGGAATCCGGGTGATGTCACGTTGTTGGAGAAGTTGGCGGCACTTTATCAACAGCAGGGCGCGCAGCCCAAAGCACTGGAACTCTACCGCAATGCGTTGGAACAGAACCCGGGAAATATCAGCCTCCGCAGAAAACTTGGCACACTCTACGTTGAACTCGGCAAAACTAAGCAGGCAGTGGCAGAATGGAGAAAATTGGTAGCTAACGAGACAAACAGCGCGGACAGGCAGCAGGAACTTGGCGCGCTCTATCTCTCACATAAGATGTATCCGGAGGCGATTGCCGCCTATCGACAGGCGATTCGGTTCAACCCGCAGAACGGAGCCCTCTACACGCAACTCGCCGCCGCTTACAAAATCCAAGGAAACCTTGAAGAAGCAGGAAGGGTATACCTGCAAGCACTGCAAAACGTCGGCATGACGCATTATGAACGCGAAGCAATTCTGCTCGCGATGCAAGACATCTACGAGAATCCATCACAAAAACCGCTGATGACGAAACTGATTGCCCACACGCAAAAAGAGTTGCAACAGCAACCGACAAACGCAAATATCACCCTCACACTGGCGGAACTCCGCTTTTACGATGGACAACGCCAGAAGGCATTGGAGACGTTCACGCAACTCCACGCGCGCTATCCTATTTACATTGACATCACGCTTGAGAAATATGCAAGCATCCTAGAACGTAACGGAGCCCCGGAGGCAGTGGACTTCTATCAGACGCTGATACGCCTCGCAACGGACAGCGCGCGACGCGGAGAAGCGCAGCGCAAACTCGCACGGCTCTATCATAAAACGGAACGATGGCACGATGCCGTTGAACTTTTAACCGCCGCACTACCCAGTGCCAATACTGTCGAGACGCAACTGCTCCTCGCGCAGATGCAACTGCACAGACTCCGCAACCCAAAAGAGGCTTATCCCAACTTTCAACGGTTGCTCTCCCGGCGGTTGATGGGCAGTCAATTGATGGAAGCGCGACTCGGCCTCGCCGAATGCAATCTCCTGTTAGGACGGTACACCGAAGCACAGGAGGTGCTTACACCCCTCGCGGAAAGCGCGAACAGGTTCCAAGCCACCGCGCAAAAACTCATCGGCGATGCCCATTTTTTCTCCGCAGACTTTGAGAAAGCGGAAAAAGCATACAAACGTGCAATCCGCACTTCAACGTCAGACCGGCTTACGAACGACGCTCTCGAACGGGTTGTCCTGATTCAGAATCACCCCGATTACTTCAAAATACCGCTCACCGAGTATGCCACAGCGGAACGGCTTTACCGAAGCGGGAACACAGACTCAGCTGTCCAACAGTGCGAACTAACACTGACTGCACACCCGCAGGCTCTCATCGTTGACGATACCTGGCTCCTCCTCGGCAACATCTATCGGGAACAAGGCAAAGCGACAGCGGCGATAGCGGCGTATCAAAAAATCCTCGCGACAGAAACCGCGCTCGCAGCGAAGGCACTGATGCACATCGCCGATATTTACCAACAGCAAACCGACATCACAAACGCCATCGCTACTTATACCACGCTAATTACTGACTATCCGGAGGATGTTATCACCGTTTATGCACGCCAGCAACTCAATAAACTGGCAAAACTGCAACAAAATTGAATGGACTGGCCTGATAAGCGCGCTTTGTAAGCGCGCACAATGTTAGGAAGCACGGTTAAAAACCGCGCCTACGGTGCCCGCGGCCCGCATAGGAAGCGCGGTTACAAACCGCGCCTACGGTGCCAGTAGGCTCGCGGCCCGCGGCAGTTCTATCTTAATAGGAGAAATCATGTCCCAATCTTCTCATAACCCCTTCAACGCACGCCGAACCCTTGAAACCGAGGGGCTCGCGTGCAACTATTACGCATTACCCGCATTAGCAGATGCCGGCATCGGTTCAATAGCCACCTTGCCCATCAGCCTCCGCATTCTGCTGGAGTCACTCTTGCGGCATTACGACGGCCATCAAATCACCGAACAAGACGTTGTCAACTTGGCA
>PYJE01000104.1:3112-14970 GCA_003635305.1 Candidatus Poribacteria bacterium
TTGGAGACGTTCACGCAACTCCACGCGCGCTATCCTATTTACATTGACATCACGCTTGAGAAATATGCAAGCATCCTAGAACGTAACGGAGCCCCGGAGGCAGTGGACTTCTATCAGACGCTGATGCGCCTCACAACGGACAGCGCGCGACGCGGAGAAGCGCAACGCAAACTCGCGCGGCTCTATCATAAAACGGAACGATGGCACGATGCAGTTGAACTTTTAACCGCCGCTCTACCCAGTGCCAATACTGTCGAGACGCAACTGCTCCTCGCGCAGATGCAACTGCACGGACTCCGCAACCCAGAAGAGGCTTATCCCAACTTTCAACGGTTGCTCTCCCGGCGGTTGATGGGCAGTCAATTGATGGAAGCGCGACTCGGCCTCGCCGAATGCAATCTCCTGTTAGGACGGTACACCGAAGCACAGGAGGTGCTTACACCCCTCGCGGAAAGCGCGAACAGGTTCCAAGCCACCGCGCAAAAACTCATCGGCGATGCCTATTTTTTCTCCGCAGACTTTGAGAAAGCGGAAAAAGCATACAAACGTGCAATCCGCACTTCAACGTCCGACCGGCTTACGAACGACGCTCTCGAACAGGTTGTCCTGATTCAGAATCACCCCGATTACTTCAAAATACCGCTCACCGAGTATGCCACCGCGGAACGACTTTACCGAAGCGGCGATACAGACTCAGCTGTCCAACAGTGCGAACTGACACTGACTGCACACCCGCAGGCTCTCATCGTTGACGATACCTGGCTCCTCCTCGGCAACATCTATCGTGAACAAGGCAAAGCGACAGCGGCGATAGCGGCGTATCAAAAAATCCTCGCGACAGAAACCGCGCTCGCGGCGAAGGCACTGATGCACATCGCCGATATTTACCAACAGCAAACCGACATCGCAAACGCCATCGCTACTTATACCACGCTAATTACTGACTATCCGGAGGATGTTATCACCGTTTATGCACGCCAGCAACTCAATAAACTGGCAAAGCTGCAACAAAATTGAATGGACAGGCCTGATAAGCGCGTTTTGGCAGCGCGCACAATGTTAGGAAGCGCGGTTAAAAACCGCGCCTACGGTGCTCGCGGCCCGCATAGGAAGCGCGGTTGCAAACCGCGACTACGGTGCCCGCGGCCCGCATAGGAAGCGCGGTTGCAAACCGCGACTACGGTGCCAGTAGGCTCGCGGCCCGCGGCAGTTCTATATTGATAGGAGAAATCATGTCCCAATCTTCTCATAACCCCTTCAACGCACGCCGAACCCTTGAAACCGATGGGCTCGCGTGCAACTATTACGCGTTACCTGCATTAGCAGATGCCGGCATCGGTTCAATAGCCACCTTGCCCATCAGCCTCCGCATTCTGCTGGAGTCACTCTTGCGGCATTACGACGGCCATCAAATCACCGAACAAGACGTTGTCAACTTGGCACATTGGGATGCCACATCGCCAAAAGCAGCGGAAATTCCGTTTAAACCGGCGCGCGTCGTCGCACAAGATTTCACCGGCGTGCCGCTTGTCGTTGACATCGCGGCGATGCGTTCCGCTGTCGCAGCACTCGGCGGCGATGCAAGCATGATAGAACCCCTGGTACCCGTTGATTTAGTAATAGATCATTCCGTCCAAGTGGATGCCTACGGCACCGAAAACGCTTTTCAATTCAACACCCGCCGCGAGTTTGAACGCAACAAAGAGCGGTATGAATTCCTCAAGTGGGGACAGCAGGCGTTTGAAAAATTCAACATCATCCCGCCTTCCATTGGCATCGTGCATCAGGTAAATCTGGAATACCTCGCGCAAGTCGTTATGACAGAAGAAGGTGTCGCCTATCCCGATACCGTCGTCGGCACCGATTCGCATACGACGATGATTAACGGCCTCGGCATCGTCGGATGGGGTGTCGGCGGCATCGAAGCTGAAGCCGCCATGCTCGGACAACCTGTCTACATCCTCACCCCCGAAGTTCTCGGCGTGCACCTAAAAGGCGAACTTCAAGACGGTGTCACCGCCACAGATCTGGTGTTAACAGTAACGCAACGGCTCAGAGCTGCCGAGGTTGTCGATAAGTTTGTCGAATTCTTCGGCCCAGGCGTAGAGGCTCTCTCTCTCCCAGACCGGGCGACGCTCTCTAATATGTGCCCTGAATACGGCGCAACCATCGGCTTCTTCCCACCCGATGCAGAGACAATCAACTACCTACGGCTAACCGGGCGCGCCGAAGCGCACGTCGCGTTAGTCGAGGCATATCTCAAAGCGCAGGGCATCTTCGGTATCCCACGCCTCGGCGAAGTGCATTATTCCGATGTCCTAGAAATCGACTTGGGCGACATTGAACCGAGTATCGCCGGACCGAAACGGCCCCAAGACAGGATTGCTGTATCGGACGTGAAGCGAACGTTCGGCGAACTCCTCACACTCCCCACTGCCGATGGGGGATTCGGCATTCCCGAACCCGCCACCGCGAAAACCGATGCCAACGTCATCACGCACGGCTCCATCGCCATTTCGGCAATCACAAGTTGCACCAACACCAGCAACCCATCCGTGATGATAGGCGCGGGGCTTCTCGCCAAAAAAGCGGTAGAGAAAGGGTTGCGCGTCCCCGATTACGTCAAAACTAGCCTCGCGCCCGGTTCGCGCGTCGTGACAGAATATCTGCAGAACACCGGCTTGTTGCGCTATCTAGAGAAACTCGGCTACAACGTCGTCGGCTACGGATGCACCACCTGCATCGGTAACAGCGGGCCACTCAACGAAGAAGTGCAAGCGGCAATTGACACGGAAAACCTTGTCACTGCCAGTGTGCTGAGCGGCAATAGGAACTTCGAGGCGCGCGTGCATCCAGAGATAAAGGCAAACTTCCTGATGTCACCACCGCTCGTCGTCGCATACGGGATTGCGGGGAGGATTGACATCAACCTCGCCACCGAACCCCTCGGCCACAACGACACCGGTGAGGCGGTTTACCTGCGCGATATTTGGCCGACGCGCCAAGAAATCGCCGATATGATTCGCGTCTCCGTTGACAGAAAGACGTTCCGCGAGATGTATCAGCAAATCGGCGCGCAGGCACCAGAGTGGGACGCGCTCACCGGCGCAACCGGTGTGCTGTATCCCTGGCACGAGAAAAGCACCTACATCCAGCATCCGCCGTTTTTTGAAGCGTTTTCGCGTGAACCCGCGCCGATTTCAGATGTCGTTGACGCGCGTATCCTGGGCATATTCGGCGATTCTGTCACGACAGACCACATCTCACCCGCAGGTGCCATCGCCGCCGCGAGCCCTGCTGGCGAATACCTCCAAGAAAACGGCGTGGAGCCGCGTGATTTCAATACCTACGGCGCGCGACGCGGCAATGACCGGGTGATGAGCCGCGGCACGTTTGCCAACCGCCGCGTTCGCAACCTGATGACACCCGACATCGAAGGCGGGTTCACGCGCTATTATCCGGAAGGCGAGCAGACGACGATTTACGAAGCCGCAAACCACTATCGGGAAAACGGTATCTCTACCGTCATCTTTGCCGGCAAGGATTATGGCATGGGCAGCTCCCGCGACTGGGCAGCAAAAGGCCCGAAATTGCTCGGGGTCAGTGCCGTTGTCGTTGAGAGTTATGAGCGTATCCATCGGAGCAACCTCATCGGCATGGGCATTTTGCCCTTGCAATTCCAACCGGGCGAAAACGCGCAAACGCTTAACCTTGATGGCAGTGAGCAAATCAGCATCACCGGCTTCGCCGCTGACTTGCAACCCGGACAGTTGGCGACGTTGGACATCGTCCGCGCCACCGGCGAGACAGTCTCAACGGAAGTGCTAATCCGCATCGATTCTCCAGTCGAGGTGGACTACTACAAGCACGGCGGCATCCTAGATTACGTGATTCGCAATTTCCTAAACGCCTAGGGCACGTAGCACGGGGGCCTGTCCCTTGCAAACACGAACGCCTAAGGAACGTAGCGCGGGGGCCTGTCCCCCGCAAACCTCGCCTTACAGGAACAAGAACGTCCGAGGAACGTAGCGCGGGGGCCTGTCCCCCGCAAACCTCGCCTTACAGGAAGAGGAGAATAGAACGTAGCGCGGGGGCCTGTCCCCCGCAAACCTCGCCTTACGGGAAGAGGAGAATAGAACGTAGCGCGGGGGCCTGTCCCCCGCAAGCGAGAAGACATCCCAGGAACGTAGCGCGGGGGCCCGTCCCCCGCAAACACGAACGCCTAAGGAACGTAGCGCGGGGGCCTGTCCCCCGCGAACCTCGCTTTACAGGAAGAGGAGAAGGAATTAGGCAAAACTCGGCTGCCGCTCTCCCGATTCCTATCAACCTGCAAATCTGATTAAATTTTAACTTGACAAAAGGGTTAAAAATGGTTAAAATTAAAAGAGTAAGGTGAATTGAACCATTCAATTCGCCGCAACCTGACAAAAAGGAGCAGACGCATGGCAACCACAATTCGTCAGCACGGTGGTGTTACAATATTGGAACCCACTGGGAAAATCATGGGCACAGCGGTATCGGAGCTTCGCGATGTGATTACCGCGCAGATTGATTCTTCCGATTCACCGAGACTCCTCATCAACTTTGAGAATGTCTCAATGATGGACAGTTCCGGGCTTGGCACTCTGATGGGCGCGCATGTCGCCGCGAAGCGGCAGAGCGGCCGTATCGGCGTTATCAATGTCGGTAAAAACATCAAGAACCTCATCGTCCGGAGCCGGCTCGTCAGTATCTTTGAACACTATAACTCCGAAGCAGACGCGGTATCGGCACTTGGCAACGAAAGTTAACCCGCGTTTTCGGAAGGCTCTTCTCACAAGTGGCACCGAGTGCCGCTTTCGGGAGATTGGGCTCTAGCGGGCCCAATCTCCACTCGCGCCGCGCGCGCCACATTCGGACACGGCTGAGCCCGACGACACGCCGGGCCGGGCAGGAGGCAAGCAGGGATAGACATTAACAAGTCTCTGTAGTTCGGGCTCGCCTGAGCCCGAACATAGCAGGAGGCAAGCAGGGATGGACATTAACTCAGTCCGGTAGGCGAACTCAGCCCGGTAGGCGCGCTTTGTAAGCGCGGTGCCAGGGCAGGAGGCAAGCAGGGATGGAAATTAACGTGTTGGAGAGAGAAGGAGTTGTTATTTTTAAACTCAGCGGGCGAATCATCGCACCCGATGTCAGCAAGATTACCGCTGTCATCACGGAAGCACTCGCTGAGCTCACCGAACCGCCGAAATTGGTGTTTGACTTCAAGAAAGTCATCGGCATGGACAGTTCCGGGCTCGGTGCCATGATGAAAATCTACGCCGAGATACACCCCCGCGGCGGGAAAATCGCAGTGATTAATGTCAGCAAGCATGTCAAAAACCTCATTGTCATGGCGCGCTTAATCACCGTCTTTCAAAACTATGACAGCGAAGCCGAGGCAATCGCCGCCTTGGTGGAACCAGCACAGTGACGTTTGCGGAAGGAAGAAGATGCTATGATAAAAAACATACTTGTCGCCATCGGTGACACAGATTACGAGAAGAACGCCTTTGAGTACGCCGGACAACTCGCCGTGCTCCTGGATACACATCTCTCGTGTGTCTTTTTTCAGGATAGCAGCCACGGAGGGAGTGCCGATGTCGCCGAAACTGTCATGCGGCGCACCGAAGCAGAATGCTCCCTCTACGACTTCCTCGATTACCACATCGAGGCCGTCGCTGGCAACCCACAGGAGACAATCTGCGAGAAAGCACACTCCGCTGATCTGGTTGTCGTCGGACTCCCCGAAGATATCCGAACCCGCGGACTCAAGATGATTCAAAACCAGATTGACACGGTAATCTCGCATATCACGAAACCCATCATCGTCGTCCACGAGCAATGCACACTGCTCCGAAAAATACTCGCCGTCCATCACGGCGATATCTACTCGGACCACGTGTTAGGACTCGTCGCCGAAATCGGGGAATTAACCCAAGCTGGCATCCTCGGCCTCGCACTCGCAAACACGCAAGCCGAGGTAACACAGATTAAGCAGCAGATGGAGGCATACCTGAACTACTACGATGTTGAAACCGATTACCGCACCGCACGCGGGTTCACCGTGACGAATATTTTGGAAAGTGCAGAGGAAAACGACTGCGATCTCATCGCGCTCAGCGCAAGCCACCACGGCAAACTCTATGAACTCGTCTTCCAAAGCACCACGCAAACCGTCGTCAAACTCGCCAACCGTTCGGTACTGGTGACGAAGTAACAGTTAGAACGTAGGGCGAGGGCCTGTCCAGTGTGCGCGGTTGCAAACCGCGCCTACGGGCCGGTAACAGGCAGAACGTAGGGCGAGGGCCTGACCGGTGTGCGCGGTTGCAAACCGCGCCTACGGGCCGGTAACAGGCAGAACGTAGGGCGAGGGCCTGTCCCTCGCCATAACTGCCCATTCTCGTAGGGCGAGGGCCTGTCCCTCGCATAACTGCCTATTCTCGTAGGGCGAGGGCCTGTCCCTCGCCATCGCTGCCCATTTTCGTAGGGCGAGGGCCTGTCCCTCGCCACGCCAATCCAACGGAGCAAGACGAACATGACACATTCAACTGAAACCGGCCATTTTCTGGACATATCCACGGAGATGTTCGCGTGTCTCCGCTTTGATGGCGATTTCGTGCCGCTGAATCCGGCATGGGAGAAGACGCTCGGATACACGCGTGCTGAACTCCAGCGTCAGCCGTGGTTCTCCCTCATTCACCCCGAAGACCGGGATGAAACACTCGCCGCCATCGGCGCACTTAAAACGGGTAAACGCACCACCGTCGCTTTTGAGAACCGCGTCCAGTGCAAAGACGCGTCTTACAGACAGTTCAGCTGGCGCGCAACGCTGCCCACGGCAGACGAACCGATTTGCTATATTGTCGCACGGGACGTTACCCGGCAGCGGGAATTGGAAGCGAAGGTGAAGGAGAATGAGCATCGCCTCAAGCAACTCGCAGTGGCGCATACGCAAGACAGCGAACTGTTGCATACACTCATGGAGAATACCCCAGACCACATCTATTTCAAGGATACCGAAAGTCAGTTCATTCGGATTAACCGTTCCTTAGCGGAACAATTCGGGCTGAAAAACCCAACGGATGCCGTTCGCAAAACGGATTTTGATTACTTTACCCGCGAGCACGCACAGCAGGCTTACCGAGACGAAAAAGCGGTTATTGAAACCGGGAACCCCATCGTAGCGAAAGTGGAGAAGGAGACCTGGCCTGGCGGCGAGGCTACCTGGGTATCAACGACGAAAGTGCCTATTCGCGATAGAAACGGGCGTATTCAAGGCACATGCGGTATCTCGCGGAACATCACCGTATACCATCGCACCGTTCAAGCGTTGCAGGATTCCGAGGCACGGTGGCGTTCGCTCGTTCAAAGCGCGCCGGATATCATCTCCACTATCAACCTCGCGTATCAACTTGAGTTTCTCAATCGCGTACCGGGCGGCATCGGGCTGGCTGTGGAGGACATCATCGGGAGAAGTGTGTTTGATTTTCTGAATATGGAGCATCACGCCGGGTTCAGGCAGGCATGCGCTAAAGTCATCGAGACAGGGAAGGTGGCTACGTATGAAGTGCAGGGACGCGTCAGCGGGAATTGGTATGCCTCCAGCATCGGCCCGATTCAACGGAATGGCAACCTGGTCGGATTTATGATGACTTCTACCGACATCACCGCCCGGAAGCAGGCGGAACAAGCGATGCGGCGCGCAAAGGAAACCGCCGAACATGCCAGCCACGCAAAGAGCGATTTCCTCGCAAACATGAGCCATGAACTCCGCACACCTTTGAATGCAATCATCGGATTCGCCGAAATCCTCCGCGACGAACTCGTCGGAAGCATTAACACTGAACAGAAGGAATGCATCAACGACATTCATACCAGCGGACAGCATCTCCTTGAAATGATTAATGATATCCTCGATCTTTCCAAAATTGAGGCTGGAAAAATGGTGATGCAACTCGAAGCCTTCTCCATCATTGCCGCAATGGAGGAAGTCAACGCTATCATCAACGCACTCGCCGCAAAGAAGGGGTTGCAACTCACCTTGCAGATTCAGCACGACGCGCTAATTGAGGCAGACCGGGTGAAATTTAAGCAGATTTTCTACAATCTGCTCTCAAACGCCGTAAAGTTTACGCCGGCTGGCGGCAAAGTCGCCACGCATCTGGAGATTACCGACACGCACCTGTCCGTCGAAGTCATTGACACCGGCATCGGCATCGCTGCGGAAGACCAGGGTAAACTCTTCGCACCTTTTACGCAGATTGATACCTCAACATCTCGGCGATACGGCGGCACCGGGCTCGGATTGGCATTAACGCGCCGCTTGGTAGATTTGCACGGCGGTGAAATTTGCGTGAAACATAGCCAAGAAGGAGAAGGCAGTAATTTCGCCGTGAAACTGCCCCTTCGGCAAACCGAGGATGAGTCCCCGTAGGCGCGCTTTCATCGCAAGCCTACCGGCGAAACGAAATCTTATCAAACCGAGGAAAACCTGTGGACACTGCAAACACGCTTCCAGAAACACCGCGCATCTTGGTTATCGAAGACCAGGAGATGAACCGCAGAGTCGTGCGGATTGTGCTGCAAACCCAAGGCTACACCGTCGTCGAAGCCGCCGACGCGGTAGAAGCACTCGCGAACTTGGAAACCGTGCTACCAAACCTCATTCTCATGGATATCGCACTGCCGGGACAAAGCGGTGAAGACTTAACGCGCCACATTAAAGCGGAACGGAAGTGGGCAGAGATACCTATCATCGCTTGGACTGCCGCCGCTATGCCCGGCGATAAGGAACGCATTCTCGAAGCCGGATGCGACGATTATCTCAGCAAACCCGTTGATATTAAGTTGCTAGTGGAACGGATTGAGGCGCACCTCAAAGGATAGATAACATGAATCCCGAATCCCTTGCAAACATCCTCGTCGTTGACGATGAACCGATGAACATCAGAATCCTCCAAATCCAACTCCAGACGCAAGGATACACCGTTTGCACCGCCCTTGATGGACTTGAAGCACTGGAACGGGTGAAGACAGAAAAACCAGACCTGGTTTTGATGGACATCAACATGCCCAGGATGGATGGGTTTGAAGTGGTGGAACATCTCCGTGAGGAGAAAACGACAGAATTCATTCCGATAATCATGATAACCGCGATGCGCGATACGCGCGAAAATCGGATTCGGGCCATCGAGGTAGGTGCAGACGATTTCATTGAGAAGCCTTTTGATAGCCTAGAGGTGCTGGCGCGCGTCCGTTCCCTATTGCGCATCAAACAGTATCACGATACCCTAGCAGCCCACAACGCGCGCTTGGAAGAAGAACTGCAAATGGCACGTAGCATTCAGGAAATCCTGCTCCCCCAAAACGGCCTGCAGGAATTAGGCGGATGCCGCATCGCCTCGCGGTGTAGCCCGGAGATGGCCGTCGGCGGCGATTTTTTTGACATCTGGGAGATTCAACCGAACCGACTCGGCGTTTTCATCTCCGATGTCATGGGACACGGCGTATCTGCCGCCTTCGTCACAGTCTTTATTAAAACGATACTGGCGGAATTTCAGGAGCAAATCGGCGGAAACCCAGCGCGCATCCTCGAAATCCTCAACACGCGGTTCAACGACATGCTCAGCTCCCGCGTCTTTATGTTTGCAACGGCGTTCTGCGGTGTCATTGACTGCGAGAAGGGCGAACTCGCCTGCGCCAATGCCGGGCATCCCTTCCCTTTCCTCTACAACGGTGCTGAGCATACCTGTCAAGTCGTCGGCGATAAAAAAACGGGCAACGGGCTGGGCATCTGGCGCGACTCAACTTATGAAGTGCACCATTATCCGTTCGACCGGTTCAGTCAACTCTTCCTCTATACCGATGGCGCGTATGAAGTGAGGAACGCGCAAGGCGAAGAATTCACGGCGGAACGGTTTCAACAACTGGTGAGCGCGGGCGCGGGCGAACCGGTAGCCGCACTTCTCCATAGCATTTCTGAGGCAGTTGATGCTTTCGCCGGAACCGTGCCGAAAGACGATGATATGACGCTCATCGCGATTGAGGGCGCGGCGCGACGGCGCACCTAACCTTCGCGATAAAAAATGACGCGGACATCGGTGCCACCGGCGGCGTTGCATTGCATCTCATGGACATCAGCAATCGCTTTCACAATGAAAATGCCGTGCCCACTTTCACTGCCCGGCGAACGGTTCGCCTCAATCTCTCGAAGCCGTTCCGGCGTTATCCATCCGCCCGCGGGCGCATCCCCACTCCCCGTATCCTGCACCAAAATCTCAAGGGTATCCTTATCAACAGTGATGCATAAACCGATGCTGTCTGTGACGGCTGAAGAACCGTGCTTAACGGCGTTGGTGCAGATTTCATCGAGAACGAGTTGGATATCCGCGCCGCGTTTTCGCGAGAACTTAAGACGTTCCGCTAACTTACCGACAAATGCCCGGACCAGATCTACGTAAAAAACGTCGCTCGGAATCTTGAGCGAAATATGTGCTTTCTCCATACGCAAGTACTACTTTAACTAGAATGCCGCGAGGGCACTTTTTTCCGATTCGTAGATTTCAACGACGCTGGACGCGCCGATAAGGTTAAAAGTGCGCGTCAAATTCTCGGCGAGTCCGCAAATTTTCAGGTCACCGCCTTCTTGACGGAGCCGTTTTGCTACCCCGACGAGCGCGCCTACCGCCGTGCTGTTAATATGGTTGACGGCACTCAGGTTTACGACAACTTTCCCAATATTTTGTGATAAGAGTGACTCCAGCATCCTCCGCAAATCCGACGCGGCGTAACTACTCAAGTCTGTCTTTATCTCAATAATGTTGATATCGCCGTTCTCCCGGAGCGTCATCAATTCGGTTGAAGACATAGAATTCACCTTCCCTCGATAAAAAATGAGAACGATTAACGATTGAGGATAGAAGACTTCCAGAAACGGAAGCATCGCATTCGCGTCAATCCTATTTTATTTTAACGTAACACCTGAAAAATGTCAAACGCTTTTTCAACATTTTTTCTTGATTTTCTTTGCACATTTATGATATACTATTCATAACCGATTTGCAAAGTGCCAAAACGCGCTTTGACTACTAAGGAGGAACTGGCGGATTAACGCGAACTCGCGTTTTTAACTGGACCAGGTATCTTAATGAACAACGAACAGGCAACTACGAATGCCTCCACCGTTGAGGTGGAAGAACAGCATCACCCAGAAGAAGCGGTGAGCGAAGCAGAAACACCGGATGTCAACACCGAAGCGGACATCGCGGTGCAGGAAGAAGCCGACAGCGGGGAAATGGCAGCGGAACCCACCACTGAAACGGCAGACTCCACCGAGGCAGAGGAAAGCCTCGCGGAAGAAGCAGAAGAGGAAGAGGAACCCACGAGTGAGGCTACAGAAGGCACGGACGCGGACGTGGAAACCGACGCGGACACCACAAGCGACACTGTAGAAGGCACGGACGTGGAAACCGACGCGGACATCGACGCGGAAACCGAAAGCGACACTGTGACTGTCACGGACGCGGAAACCGACGCGGACGCAGATGCCGACGCGGTGCACTTGACTGACGAACCGGCACCAGCGGATGCAGCAGCAGTGGCAATCACGGAAACTGACCCGGATGCAGTGCCTCTCACCGATGAACCGGCACCCGCCGATGCAGCGGCTGCAGAGGTTCTGGAGACAGACCCGGATGCAGTGCCCTTGACAGAAGGCGAGGCACCTGCAGATGAAGCAGTAGCGGCCGCCGCACCGGAAGAACCCCCGGAACCCATGAGCCCGGAAGCACTTGAGGAAGCGTATGATAATTCAATCAAGGCGTTTACCGATGGCGAAA
>PYJE01000104.1:14990-15281 GCA_003635305.1 Candidatus Poribacteria bacterium
GATATCGGCTTCAAGTCGGAAGGCTATGTCCCCGCAGAGGAATTCGGCGGCAAACGCAACGAGATGCCACCTGTCAACGTCGGGGATGTCATCGATGTCTACATCGTCCGGCGTGAAGACGCGGAGGGACAGATAGTCCTATCCAAGAAAATCGCAGATCAGACGCTGATCTGGGATGAGATTTCCACCGCTTATGAGTCAGGCGGCCCGGTAGACGGCAGGATTACCGAGCGGATTAAGGGTGGGTTGCGCGTCAGTGTTGGCTCCCTGCGCGGGTTTCTGCCCGCGTCA
>PYJE01000104.1:15301-29068 GCA_003635305.1 Candidatus Poribacteria bacterium
AGCCGACAGCGGGGAAATGGCAGCGGAACCCACCACTGAAACGGCAGACTCCACCGAGGCAGAGGAAAGCCTCGCGGAAGAAGCAGAAGAGGAAGAGGAACCCACGAGTGAGGCTACAGAAGGCACGGACGTGGAAACCGACGCGGACATCGACGCGGAAACCACAAGCGACACTGTAGAAGGCACGGACGTGGAAACCGACGCGGACATCGACGCGGAAACCGAAAGCGACACTGTGGCTGTCACGGACGCGGAAACCGACGCGGACATCGACGCGGAAACCGAAAGCGACATTGTGGCTGTCACGGACGCGGAAACCGACGCGGACGCAGATGCCGACGCGGTGCACTTGACTGACGAACCGGCAGCAGCGGATGCAGCAGCGGTGGCAATCACGGAGACTGACCCGGATGCAGTGCCACTCACCGATGAACCGGCACCTGCCGATGCAACGGCTGCAGAGGTTCTGGAGACAGACCCGGATGCAGTGCCTTTGACAGAAGGCGAGGCACCTGCAGATGAAGCAGTGGCGGCCGCCGCACCGGAAGAACCCCCGGAACCCATGAGCCCGGAAGCACTTGAGGAAGCGTATGATAATTCAATCAAGGCGTTTACCGATGGCGAAATCGTCAAAGGCACCGTCGTCAGTGTCACCCGCGAAGCAGTGCTAATCGATATCGGCTTCAAGTCGGAAGGCTATGTCCCTGCAGAGGAATTCGGCGGCAAACGCAACGAGACACCACCCGTCAACGTCGGGGATGTCATTGATGTCTACATCGTCCGGCGTGAAGACGCGGAGGGACAGATAGTCCTCTCCAAGAAAATCGCAGACCAGACGCTGATCTGGGATGAGATTTCCACTGCTTATGAGTCAGGCGGCCCGGTAGACGGCAGGATTACCGAGCGGATTAAGGGTGGGTTGCGCGTCAGTGTTGGCTCCCTGCGCGGGTTTCTGCCCGCGTCACAAGTCGAAATCCGGCCCATTCAAAACTTGGAGCGGTATGTCGGGCAAACCTTCCCTATGAAGGTTATCAGCCTCAGCAAGCGGCGGCACAACATCGTCTTATCGCGCCGTGCGTGGCTTGAGGGAGAAATGGCGCGGAAGAAGGCAGAGGTGTTGGACCGGTTGGAAGTCGGGGAGCTCGTCCCCGGTGTAGTGAAGAATATCACCGCTTTCGGCGCGTTCGTCGATTTAGGCGGCGTAGACGGCTTACTCCACAAGACAGATATGTCCTGGCGGCGCATCCATCATCCCTCCGAAGTCGTTACATCGGGACAGGAAGTGGAAGTCGTCGTCCTCGGTATCGGCAAGGAAAAGGAGAAAATCTCGCTCGGGCTCAAGCAGAAGACACCAGACCCGTGGGCGAACGTTGAAGAGAAGTATCCCATCGGTTCTACCGTCAGCGGCAAAGTCGTCAATATTGTCAACTACGGTGCGTTTCTGCAATTAGAGGAAGGCGTTGAGGGCCTGATTCACGTCTCCGAGATGGCGTGGACGCGTCGCAACGTCGCGCCTTCGCGCATTGTCAATAAGGGACAGGAAATTGAGGCACGCGTGCTGGAGATTTCACGCTCCGACAAGCGCATCTCCCTCGGACTCAAGCAGCTGCAACAGAATCCCTGGGAAGTCTTGGCGGAGAAATACCCCGCCGGCACCAAAGTCACCGGACGCATCCGGAACCTCACCCCGTTCGGCGCGTTTGTCGAAATCGAGAACGGCATCGATGGACTCATCCACACCTCCGATCTTTCTTGGACGAAGCGCGGCAGTGCCTCCCGGGAACTGAAGGAAGGAAAGGAGATTGAGGTAGTCGTGCTGCACATCGATGCGGAGGAACGGCGCGTCTCCCTTGGACTCAAGCAGACGCAACCAGACCCGTGGACAGAAGTCCCCGAAAAGTATAAAGTCGGCACCATCGTCCGCGGCAAAATTGTCAATATCACCAGTTTTGGCGCGTTTACCAAACTGGAGGAAGGCATCGAAGGGTTGATTCACATCTCCGAACTCGCTAACCGGCGCATTGAGAAACCGGACGATGTCGTCTCACTCGGACAAGAGTTGGATCTGAAGGTAATCAACCTCTCACCGCAAGACAGGCGTATCGGACTCAGCTTGAGAGCCGCGCTCGCCGAACAGGAACGCGGGACAGAACCCGAAGAGGAACAGGCACGGCCCCCGCGGCAGGAACGCCGCGCACGGCCACGACGGGAACGCGAACGCGAACCCCGCCGGCCCAGACAAATGGTGCATGAGGAAACCGTCACCACCCTGGGTGCCTTGCTCAAAGAGGAGATGGGGAAATCGAACGCGGCGGAGAACGCTGATAACGCGAAGAATTAACCGCGCGCCGCTCGGGCCCACGCAACCGGTGTGCGCGCGCTTTCAACGCACGCGCCCACCGGATTCGCTATACCCAAGCATAGACATGCAAACCAGGAGAACCGACTTGAGCAAACATTTCCTCTTTACGTCCGAATCTGTCACCGAAGGACACCCCGATAAAATCGCAGACCAGGTTTCCGACGCAGTGTTAGATACCGTTTTCGCCGCAGACCCGCTCGGTAGAGTCGCTTGTGAAACGCTGGTAACAACCGGGCTTGCTGTCATCACCGGTGAAATCACGACAACCGCGCATTACGATGCGCAACACATCGCACGGCAAGTTATCCGCGATATCGGCTACACCGATATCGCCTACGGTTTCGATGCCGAACACAGCGCAATCCTCAGTCTCATTGACAAGCAGTCACCCGACATCGCGATGGGTGTCAACCCCGGCGGTGCAGGCGACCAGGGTATCATGTTTGGATACGCATGCACCGAAACCCCGGAACTCATGCCGCTCCCGATTACGCTCGCGCATCAACTCACCCGCCGCTTGGCACAAGTGCGCAAAGAGGGGATTCTCGATTTCATCCGTCCCGATGGAAAATCGCAGGTTACCGTGGCATACGTTGACGGCAAACCGAAGGTTGTCACTACCGTAGTCGTCGCCGCGCAACACCATCCCGATGTTGACGATGCCACGTTGCGGGAGGCTATCATCGAGGAGGTTATCAAAAACATTATCCCCGAACATCTCCTCGCACCCGATGTGCAATATCATATCAACCCGACGGGACGCTTCGTGACAGGCGGCCCGCAGGGGGATGCAGGGTTAACGGGACGAAAAATTATCGTGGATACTTACGGCGGCATGGGACGACACGGCGGAGGGGCCCTTTCTGGGAAGGATCCGACGAAAGTTGACAGGAGTGCTACCTACGCCGCACGTCACGTCGCGAAAAATCTCGTCGCCGCGGGGCTCGCGGAACGGTGTGAGATTCAGCTCTCTTACGCAATTGGCAGAAAAGAGCCTGTCTCCGTGATGGTAGACACATTCGGCACCGGTGATGACGAAGCACTCACCAAGTTGGTGAACACACATTTCGATTTAACGCCGGGCGGTATTATTGAACGTTTGAGACTGCGGCAACCTATCTATCGGAACACCGCGGCTTACGGCCACTTTGGGCGCGAGGAACCGGGGTTTACATGGGAGAAAACGGATTACGCCGAGAGACTCCGATAGGCGGCTCGCGTGCCTGTAGAGCGTGGGATGGGCTCTCGTCATGCCGCGCTCGCGGGGGACAGGCCCCCGCGCTACGTTCCAAAAGCGTTTACGTTCCAAAAGCGTCATCGCATCGGAACTCGGCGACGCTCGCGGGGGACAGGCCCCCGCGCTACGTTCTAAAAGCGTTTACGTTCCAAAAGCGTTATCGTATCGGAACGCGGCAACGCGAGGGACAGGCCCCGCGCTACGTTCCAAAAGCGTTATTGCATTAGCACAGGAGAATGAATGAACTACGACATTAAAACCACAGAATTGGCATTAACCGGCAAACAGCGCATTGACTGGGCAGACCGGTTTATGCCGGTTCTGGCATCCATCCGCGCACGGTTTGAGACCGAGCGTCCGCTTGATGGATTCACGATTGCGGCATGCCTGCATGTCACAACCGAAACGGCGAATCTGATGAAGACGTTGAAGGCAGGCGGTGCCGAAGTGGCACTCTGCGCCTCCAATCCGCTCAGCACACAGGATGATGTCGCCGCATCTCTCGTCGCCGATGAACAAATCGGCGTTTTCGCCATTAACGGCGAAGATACGGAGACTTACTATCAGCACATCGATGCCACGCTCGCATTGCATCCCACGATAACGATGGATGACGGCGCAGACCTGGTTTCACGCCTCCATTCGGAAGAGACGAACCCGGCACTCGTGGAGCAGGTAGCCGCTGGCACGGAAGAGACGACGACTGGCGTGATTCGCCTTAAGAGCATGGCGGCGGAAGGCGTGCTGAAATATCCCATCATCGCCGTGAACGATGCGCAGACTAAGCATTTTTTTGATAACCGATACGGCACCGGGCAAAGCACTCTTGACGGCATTATCCGCGCGACGAACCTTCTCCTCGCAGGCACAACCGTTGTCGTCGCCGGGTATGGCTGGTGCGGCAGAGGTGTCGCGAACCGTGCCCGCGGGCTCGGCGCGAAGGTTATCGTCACCGAAGTCACCGCTCTAAGGGCACTGGAGGCAGTGATGGACGGCTTCCGTGTCATGCCGATGACAGAAGCGGTGAAAGAAGCAGAACTGGTGATTACCTTGACAGGCGACATTCATGTTCTACGCAAGGAACATTTTGAGGTGATGAAAGACGGCGCGCTCATCGCCAATTCCGGACACTTTAACGTTGAGATTGATATTCCGGCGTTGGAAGCGTTGAGCATCGCGAAGAACACGGCGCGCGAGTTTATCGAGGAATACACCCTTGCCGATGGCAGAAAGTTGTTCCTCATCGGCGAAGGACGGCTGGTGAACTTAACCGCCGCCGAAGGGCATCCCGCAAGTGTGATGGACATGAGTTTCGCCACGCAAGCGTTATCGGTGGAGCATATCGCCAAAAATCGCGACTCCCTCCAAAAAGGCGTTTACGATGTTCCCGTCGCTATTGACGAGAACGTGGCGCGCTTGAAATTAGAGGCGTTCGGTATCCAAATCGATACCCTCACCCCAGCACAGGAGAAATACCTCAATTCGTGGGAGATGGGCACCTAAACCCAAGGCAGCTACCAGGCCCATCCAACCAGTAGGCGCAGTTTACAACCGCGCACGAGGAAGATGGACACCTACGTGCCTGTCCCACCGGTAGGCGCGGTTTCCAACCGCGCACAAGGGAGATGGACACCTAAACCTAAGGCAGCTACCAGGCCCATCCAACCGGTAGGCGCGGTTTACAACCGCGCACGCAGGAGAGGGGCACCTAAACCTAAGGCAACTACCAGGCCCGTCCCACCGGTAGGCGCGGTTTACAACCGCGCACAAGGGAGATGGGCACCTAAACCCAAGGCAGCTACCGAGCCCGTAGGGCGAGGGCCTGTCCCTCGCCACGCACCCTCACGTTTCTGAGGCGGAGGAAAACTCATGAAAAAATCAGAAATCTGGGAAGGCATTATCATCCTCATCTCGGCAGTGCTTTTGCTCCCGATTTGGATGGTAAATTCGGGGCATCTCGTCCTTTCGCCGACGCTGCTGAAGGTGCTCGGCTTCTTGCAATATCCAATTATTATTGTGCTCAGCGTGATTTTTGTGCGTCGTCTCCGCCGCGTCATCCGTGCTATGCGAGATAACAAAAACAAGCCTGGGCCCTTTTAAGGATAGGTTCATTCAGTGGCAATTATCGTCTGCGGCACAGCTACACTAGATACCATTGAAACGCCTAGCGAGCGCGTTGAAGAGGTGCTTGGCGGCTCCGGTGTTTACGCCGCTGTCGCCGCAAGTTTTTTTCATAACCCTGTGCAACTCGTCGGAGTTGTCGGTGGCGATTTTCCGCAGACGTATGCGTCGCAACTTGAGAGTTTCGGCATCGAACTTCGCAGATTAACGCGGGTTGAGAACGGCAAAACCTTCCGATGGGGCTGCAAATACGCCGAAGACTTCAATGTGCGCGAGATGCTGTTTGCGCATTTGAACGTCGTCGCCGAAGTGCCACCTGCGATGGATGTTAGTTCCATGGACGCGCCTTATCTTTTTCTGGCGAACAATCCGCCGCATTTGCAACTCGATGCCATTGCCCGGATACCGCGTCCGAAATTGGTGGTGTGCGATACGATGGATGTGTGGATTAACACGGCGAGAGCGGTGTTGGAGGAGACGTTAGCGCGCGTCGATATCCTCATCCTAAACGATAGCGAGGCGCGTCTCTTCACGGGTGATACCAATGTCGTGCGCGCCGCCCGCGCGATGCTGCGATACGGCCCGCAGCGGGTGATTGTGAAAAAAGGCGAGCACGGGGCGATTAGCGTTACGGAGTCTTCCTTCTTTAGCGCGCCCGCGTATCCGCTTACACACATCACCGATGCGACAGGTGCAGGCGATAGTTTCGCCGGGGCGTTCATCGGCTACCTTGCTTCTGTCAACGACGCGTCAGAGGCTGCAATCCGCCGTGCGATGATATACGGCACCGCCGTTGCTTCTTTTACCATTGAAGATTTCAGCATTAACCGTCAGACAAGCGTGCAGTTTTCCGATATCTCGGCGCGATATGCGGAATTGCAAGAGGCGGTTCGGTTTTAACGCGCCTTCATCGTAAGGCGAGGGCCTATCCGCTCGACAGGCTATGAATTGCCTTTCCAAACGCCGCCTCCGCCGATTCCATCACCATTTCGGAGAGTGTCGGGTGTGCATGGACGGTGTGCGCGATGTCCTGCACCGCGGCCCCCGCGCGAATCGCGACGGCGGCCTCATGGATAAGCGTTGAAGCGTGCGCGCCTACGATATGCACGCCGAGGACATCGCCGCTCTCCGCATCAGCGATAGTCTTCACGAAGCCATCGGTTTCGCGCATCCCTAGTGCAATGCCGTTAGCGGCGTAGGGAAATCGTCCCACTTTGACTTCATACCCTTCGTCTGTCGCCTCTTTTTCTGTCATGCCGACATGCCCGATTTCGGGGAGGGTGAAAACACACCAGGGGATAACTTGGTAATCCATTGTCGCGGTTTCGCCGAGGCAGTTTTGCGCCGCCACCTTTCCCTCTGCCGATGCGACGTGCGCTAATAAATAGCGGCTCGCCACATCGCCGACGGCGTAGATGCCCGGCATGTTCGTCTGCATCCGCGAATCGACGCGAATTTTGCCGGCATCTGTCCGCACGCCGACTTGTTCCAAACCGATGCCTTCCGTATTGAAACGCCGTCCAATCGAGATGAGCATCTTTTCTGCCGTGAGTTCTTCGCCGGATGCTAGCACTGCGGTAACGTGCGTTTCCGTTTTTTTCACCTGCGTCAATTTCGCGCCCGTGTGGATTTGAATCCCTTTTCGTTTCATAAAAAGTTGGATGTGACGGATGATTTGCACGTCTTCTGTCGCCAAAATTGTCGGGAGGAGTTCCAGCACGGTGACGCGACAGCCGAGCGCGTTGAAGATGGAGGCGAACTCGCACCCCGAAACGCCGCCCCCGACGATGATGAGACTTTCGGGGAGTTCGGAGAGGTTCAGGATACCTGTCGTCGTCAACACCTGCGTCTCGTCAATGTCAAACATCGGCGGCTCGGCAGGTTCAGAACCGGTAGCGATAATCACGTTTTTGGCATCCACCTGTTCGGTTGTGCCATCCGATTTCAGCACAGCTATCCTGTTTTTGTTGACAAGAGACTCCGTAGGCGCGGTTTGCAACCGCGCCTCTTTCCCGACAGCTATCCTGTTTTTGTTGACAAGAGACGCTGTGCCGTTTATCGTGTGAACGCCGTTCCCTTTCAGCAGTTGCGCGATGCCGCCTGTCAACCGCTGAACGACAGAACTCTTGTGCGCGAGGACTTGGGTGTAATCAATTGCCGTGTCCCGCGTTTGTATCCCGAAGGCGGCGGCATCCTGTATCTGCGTCGCAAGCGTGGCGACAGAAAAGAGTGTTTTCGTTGGAATGCAGCCGCGGTTGAGGCACGTGCCGCCCCACTCCCCTTTCTCGATGAGGCAGACAGTGCCGCCGAGTTGTGCGGCTTTTATCGCGGCGACATATCCCCCCGGGCCGCCGCCGATAATGCCAACGTCGTAGGTAGACATAGTCGCTTCTCCTGGCTTATGTAGCGCGAGAGCCTGTTCCTCGCGCTACGGATAATTCAACTGGCTTATGTAGCGCGAGGGCCTGTCCCTCGCGTTACGGATAATTCAAGCGTTTTGACGATTATATCGCATCGCGGCGAAGATGTCAAGCGCGCGATGTGTTCAGAATAAAATTTGACAAAAAACGCACTTTCTGCTAGACTATACGAAACAGAACGATAAGGAGAAACCGCGTGTTTGATGGATACCGTCCCAACCGCTTCGGCCCCGGGCGTTCCGCCGTGATATGCGAACATGGCGCAGTTGCAACCAGTCAGCCGCTCGCCGCGCAAGGCGGATTACAGATACTGCGCGCCGGTGGTAACGCCATTGACGCAGCCGTCGCGACAGCCGCCATACTGAACGTCGTCGAACCGATGTCAACCGGCATTGGCGGCGATGCCTTCATGCTGGTTTACCAGCCGAAAGAAGGACGCATCCGCGGCTTGAATGCAAGCGGCAGGGCTCCCTATGCCGCCGAACTTGAATTTTTTACCAAGCAGGGACTCACCCACATCCCTGCCAACGGCAGTATGTATCCTGTCACGGTGCCCGGCACCATCGATGGATGGGCGACGCTGCTGGACGAATGCGGAACAATGTCTTTAGCGGAGGTGCTGCAACCCGCGATTGACTACGCGGAAAACGGATTTCCGGTCAGCCCACAGATTGGGCTCTCGTGGCAGGGAAGCACGGGACTGCTAGCGCGCTGTCCCGACTCGGCGCGCACCTACCTCAACAACGGCCGCGCCCCCGCACCCGGCGAACGCTTTCGCATCCCGAACCTCGCACGCACGTTTCGCCTCATCGCCGAAGGCGGCAGAGACGCTTTCTACCGCGGCGAAATCGCCGAGAACATCGTGAAGTTCTCCGATGAAAACGGCGGACTCTTTACGATGCAGGATTTTGAAGAACACAACTCAAATTGGGTGGAACCTATCTCCGCAAACTACCGCGGTTACGACATCTACGAGATACCGCCGAACGGACAAGGCATCGCCGCGCTCATCGCGCTCAATATCGTGGAAGGGTTTGACATCGCCGCAATGGGGCATAACACGCCGGAACATCTCCATCACGCCACCGAGGCGATGAAATTGGGCTTCGCCGCGCTGTATGAATACGTGACAGACCCGGGTTTTGTCGATGTGCCTGTTGATGGACTCCTCTCTGATGCATACACGGTGCAGCAACGGGCGCGCATCTCCGCCGAACGCGCAAACGCGGCACCGACTGCCGGCGCACCACCGATAGGCACGGATACCGTTTACCTCTGCGCAGTGGACAGTGAGCGGAACGTCGTCTCCTTCATTAACAGCCTCTTTGCCGGCTTCGGTTCCGGGTTAGTTGCCGGTGATACCGGTATCCTGTTACAAAACCGAGGCGCGGGCTTCTCGCTGGATGCAACTCATGCCAACTGCATCGCACCGCATAAACGGACATTGCACACCATCATCCCCGGTATGATTGCGCAAAACGGCGTGCCGCTAGTCGCTTTCGGCGTGATGGGGGGACAGATGCAAACGCAGGGACACTTGCAATTGGTGTGCAACCTCGTCGATTTTAACATGGATATCCAGACTGCACTGGAGGCACCCCGGTTTCGGGTGTTAGACGACTCGCGTATCATGCTGGAGGATGGCATCCCGATGAACGCGCAGGCGGCGTTGGCGCAAAAAGGACAACACATCGTGCCCGGGGCAAGTTTCTTTGGCGGCGGACAAGCAATCTTCGTGCATCCGCAATTTAACACCCTCATCGCCGGCTCAGACCCGAGGCGAGATGGCTGCGCCATCGGGTATTGAATAGCGAAAATCCTGCTTGACTTTCGCGAAAAATTGTGGTATAATTATTAAGCAGCACTCGGAGCAGGATAAGCAAGCAGGATTTTCACGATTAAGCAGGATTTTCACGATTTTCAGGATTAAGAGATATCTGTCGGTGAAAGGGTTCCTTTCTTAATCTTGCTAATCTGGTAAATCCTGTGAATCCTGCTCCGATTAGCAAGATGAAGAGACAAACGTTCATGAACGAAAACCTCTTATCCTGTCAATCTGGTAAATCCTGTGAATCCTGCTCCTATTTGCAGGATGAAGAGAAACCCCCGTCGGCGAAAAGGTGCTTAATCCCAAGCAGGATTTTCACGATTAACAAGATTAGCAGGATTCAGAGGTTAACGTTCCTCAACGAGTTCCTCTTATCCTGTCCATCTTGAAAATCTTGTAAATCCTGCTCAGAATCTTGTAAATCCTGCTCAGAAAGGATGGAGACGCAATTGACATATGTATAGAGACTTAATCGAAAAAGATGCCTGCGGCGTTGGATTTGTCGCGAACCGCGCCGGACATCGGAACCACGACATCATTCAGATGGCGACGCAAGCGGTGACAAACTTGACGCACCGCGGCGCAGTCGCCGCTGATGCCAAAACCGGTGACGGCGCGGGAATCTTAACACAACTCCCGGAAAAACTATTTCGCAGAGAACTAGAGACACTTGGACGACACCTCAATTCAATGGCAGAACTGGGAGTCGGCATGCTCTTCCTGCCAGGCGCGAACCGGGACGCACGCGAATTCGCTCGCACACGCATTGAAAAAATACTACAGAAATACGGCACACCCCTCCTCGGATGGCGCAAAGTCCCCGTGGACATCAACGCTATCGGCGAAAAAGCGTTGCAGACACTCCCCGATATCCAGCAAGTTCTCGTCGGAAGACCGGGGCATCTCTCCGATGACACCTTTGAACAGCTGCTCTATCTCATCTGTAAGGAGATAGAACACAGCCTCGCGGAAGCGGAACAGGATGGGTTTCACATCGTCTCGTTCTCGCACCGCACGATTGTCTACAAAGGCTTGCTCGCCGCACCGCAACTCGCGCGATTTTACCCAGACCTGCAGGACCCGGGTTTTGAGGCATCACTCGCCGTTTTTCATCAACGTTATAGCACGAATACCTCCCCCACGTGGATGCTGGCGCAACCCTTTCGCATGCTCGCACACAACGGTGAGATTAATACCTTGATGGGGAACTGCAATTGGATGCGCGCCCGTGAGGCAGACCTGGGTTCACCCCTCTGGAAGGAACAGATTCGGAAACTGGTGCCTATCATCAACCCGAACGGCAGTGACTCTATGAGTCTGGATAACGTGCTGGAACTGCTCCAACATGCCGGCAGGGATATCCTCCATTCCATGATGTGCCTGATTCCGGAGGCGTATGAGCAGATTTCGGATATGCCCGATACGTTGAAGGCGTGTTATGAATACCTCTCCTGTGTGAGTGAACCGTGGGATGGTCCCGCCGCTGTCGCCTTCACGGACGGAGTCATCGTCGGCGCGAGTCTGGATAGGAACGGTTTGCGGCCCGCGCGGTATAAAGTCACCGAAGATGGCACTATTGTCATGGGCTCCGAGGTGGGTATTATCGAACTTGACGATAGCCGCGTGGTGAAGAAGGGACGCTTGGGCCCCGGGCAGATGATAGCCGTTGACACTGCTAAAGGACAACTGCTGATGGATGCGGAGATTAAGCAGCGCGTCGCCGAGCAGAAACCTTACGCCGAATGGGTGCGGAAAGGCATCACACCGCTGAAAAAACTGTTTTCCGATGCGAGCGGGCCGCCTCAAGTTACCGTCCCCGAACAACTCGCTAACTACCAGAAAGCGTTCGGCTACATGACAGAGGATGTGGAACGTTTCATTAAACCGATGATAGCGGAGAAGAAAGAGGCTGTCGGTTCCATGGGCGATGATACGCCGCCTGCCGTTATCTCACGCAACCCGCGGATGCTCTACACCTATTTCAAGCAACGCTTCGCGCAGGTGACGAACCCGCCGATAGATTCGCTGCGGGAACGGTTGGTGATGTCGTTGACAACTTACCTCGGTAGACGCGGCAGTCTGCTTACCGAAACGCCGGAACACGCGCAACTGATTCGGTTGGACTCCCCCGTGCTGGAAAACTCAGCGTTAGCCGCACTGCGCGCACAACAGATGTCCGCATTTCAGGCCGTCACGCTTCCTGTCCTCTTCCCGGTTGCAGCCTGCACACCGGGGTTAGAAGCCGCGCTGGAGACACTGTGCGAACGCGCCTCGGCAGCAATTGACGACGGTAAGACACTCCTCGTGCTGAGCGATAAAGAAGTCAGTGCCGAACTCGCGCCGATTCCGATGCCACTCGCCGTCGGTGCGGTGCATCATCACCTTATTCGCGAAGGCAAGCGGATGCAAGCGAGCATCATCGCTGAAGCCGGCGACCCGAGGGAAGAACACCATTTTGCTGTCCTGCTCGGTTATGGTGCCAATGCCATCAATCCGTATCTCGTCTTCTCCACCATCGCGCAACTCGCCGAGAAGGAGGAACTCGACGGACTCACCGCTGAAGCCGCGGTGGCGAACTATAAGGAAGCCATTGAGAAAGGCATCTTGAAAATTATGGCGAAGATGGGCATCTCCACGGTATCAAGTTATCGCGGTGCCCAAATTTTTGAAGCAATCGGTATCAGTGCAGAGGTGATAGCTCGGTGCTTTACCGGCACTACCTCGCGCTTGGACGGCATTGGGTTTGAGCATATCGCCGATGAGACGCTCCATTTCCACACGAAGGCGTTTTCGGGTGTCGAGGGCCACTTGGAAGAAGCCGGCTATTTCCGCTTCCGCAGAAACGGCGAGTTCCACGCCTATAACCCCTCTGTGTTCAAATCGCTCCACAAGTTTGTCAAGGCGGGAAAAACGGAGGATTATGAGACATACGTCAACGCCGTTGAGGGCGGTGAGCCTTCCAGTTTACGGGAATTACTGGATTTCAAACCCGGCACGCCTATTCCGTTAGACGCAGTAGAGCCGGCAGCGGATATCGTCCGCCGGTTTACGACAGGGAGCATGTCCTTCGGCGCGCTCAGCCGTGAAACACATGAGACGTTGGCTATCGCCATGAACCGCCTCGGCGCGAAATCTGGCAGCGGTGAAGGCGGCGAAGACAGCGGACGTTATCAGCGAAGACCGGACGGAGAACTCGCCTCAAGTGCTTTGAAGCAGGTGGCATCCGGACGGTTCGGTGTGACACCGACGTATCTCGCCTCCGCGCAGGAATTAGAAATTAAAATGGCGCAGGGCTCAAAGCCGGGGGAAGGTGGACAGATTCCGGGGCATAAAGTGACGGCAGAGATTGCGGCGATTCGGCATTCGGTGCCGGGTGTCCCGTTGATTTCGCCGCCGCCGCACCACGACATTTATTCCATCGAAGATTTAGCGCAGCTCATCTATGATTTGAAGCAGGCGAACCCGCGCGCGAAGATTGCAGTCAAGTTAGTATCGGAATTCTTGGTTGGCACGATTGCATCAGGCGTGGCGAAAGGTTATGCCGATGTGATTCAGATTAGCGGGCATGAGGGCGGCACCGGTGCGTCGCCGCTGAGCTCCATCAAGAACGCCGGCACCCCGTGGGAACTCGGGCTCGCGGAAACGCAACGCTCCCTCGTTCAAAACGATTTGCGCGAACGTGTCGTGCTGCGGGTTGACGGCGGCATGCGTTCCGGACGCGATATCGTCATCGCGGCGATGCTAGGCGCGGAAGAATACGGGTTCGGCACAATGGCGATGGTAGCCACAGGCTGTGTGA
>PYJE01000105.1 GCA_003635305.1 Candidatus Poribacteria bacterium
ATTGTATATTACCCCATGCTGGAGATGGGGAGAGGGGGCTCCCTATCCCGATAGCGCATACGGTGAAAATCAAAAAAACAGTTAAGCGTCGCATTTTCCTTCCCCAGGATTTCGGGACCGGGAGGTCCCTCCTACAAGAATTTTTGATAGACATTCATAATATTGTGATAATGAATGTCGGCGTTAAATTCGGTTTCCATTTTGTGGCGGCCGATGCGTCCCATCTCTGCCGCCTCGGTTTTGTGTTCATATATCCAGAGCAGTTTCTCGCGCAGTGCTTCTGTTCCCCCGGAGGGAACGAGGAAGCCGTCTATGCCATCGGCGATGAGTTCCGGAATTCCGCCGATATCTGCACCGATGACAGGTTTTCCGTACGCGTAGGATTCTAGAACGGACATCGGGCAGTTTTCATACCATTCCGATGGCAACAGTGTGCAGATGCTGCCGGCAATCAGTTCGCGGAGTTCGTCGCCTTGTTTGAACCCGACGAGGCGGATATGTTCGCAGTTATCCTCTTCCACTTTTCGCCGAACTTCCTGCATCGCCTCGCCATCGCCAACGATGATGAGCGGCACCTGTTTCAGCGGAGCCGCCGCCTCTATCAAGGTAAAAATCCCTTTGCTTTGATGCACCCGTCCGAAATAGAGCAGATACTCTCCCTCGGCGAAATTTGGCGTGAAGTCGGATACGTCAACGAAGTTATGAACCGTCGATATCTTCGTTTCAGGGATTCCGTGTTCAACCATCTTTTTTCTCAGGAAATGCGAGACGGAGATAAAATGGTCGAATTTGTCAACCGCGCCGAGGCTTTGCGAGATGTAAGATTCGGTGACGCTCAGCGCGGTGCGGGCAAACGAGCCCCGGTTGCACCGCTTGGGCAGCGCGCGCCAAAAATGTTTCCCAGCACACGCCTCACAAATCTCATCGTTTGACAGATGACTATAGACAGGACATGTCAGTTTATACTCGTGCAGCGTCTGAATCAGCGGGATGCCCGCTCGTTTCAGCACTCCCAAAATGGAGGCGGTCAGTTTGCCGTAGTAGATGTGGAAGTGCGCGATGTCCACCGGGGTATCTATGTCATGCAATAACCGGTGCAGTGACTGGACTGCGGCGCGTGAGTATAGAAACCGCCATAAGTCAAGCGCGCTAGGATGCTCAAAATCAGCACCGCGTGGAAAGTAACGTTCCCACTTCGTTGGTTCGTTCTTCGGGCTCGCCGCGGTGAATGGAATCACGCGATGTCCCTGTTTTTGCAACACTTCGCCCATCGTGAAAAAATACCGGTCAGATCCGCCGCGGATGTAGTGGTTTTGCGATATGTTCAGAATGGTGAGCGGGTTCATAAGCCTTCCTCTCGTGTTCATGGGATGTTAACGATCTGTAGTTCGGGCTCGCCTGATCGCGAACAGGTCAGCTTCCTTCTCGTGTTCATCGGATGTTAACGACGAGGGCCCGCATCGGCAATCGGTCCATCGGCAATCGGTTCATAGGTGACTGTGCCTACCTGTTTATGCAGCAGTTCCGGATCGGCGGCATCGACTATCGCGGTGCCTATGGATTCAACATTGAGTGTGCCCCACCAATTTTCAGGCGCGTACAGGTCGAATTTTACCCATAATTTGAGGGCGCGGATGTTGCCGCTCAGGTTATTGTAGTGGATAATCGACTGCACATTCTCGCAGTGAATGCCAATTTCGTTGCGGGTGATGCTGTTTCGCTCGATTTTCGGGCGCGTTTGCCGCCCAATAGTGCGAATTCCGATGTTGTTATCCACGAGTTCATTATGCTGGATGACCGCGTCGCTTCCATCTAAAGCGATAGCGATGTCGTTCAGGCGGAACGTGCAATCCGCGATAGTCGGCGATGTCGTCTTGATATCCAAGGCGACGGTTGCGTATTCAATGTGCGCACCTCTGACGAAACTGTCAAGTCCATGCGTATGATCGAAGAGGATGCCGTTCCAATCGCCGCGTTGCGGGCCGGGGATATCCGAAGTGAGTTTCACGGGTTTGACTGCGCCTGCTTGTTCCGCGTCGACTCCTATTTTCAGGATACCTCTCACCTTCACTAGCGCGTCGCGTCCGAATCTCACGGTAGTCTCCGGTGGGATACGTAAGGTGATGTCCGGCGGAATCTCCAATTCGCCATGCACGGTGTAGGTTTTCTCTGCATCCCAGGTTTCATCCGCCGCGAGGAGGTAGTCGCGGAGAACGATGTTGGCTGTCTCTTCCGGCGTGATGGTAATCGGTGTCGGTTCGTCACACCCACCGCCCGCGAAGATAACGATGATGATGCATAACGTGTAACTGAAGGCACGCGAGGGACAGGTTTCCTTCGCGCTACGCACATAGATATTGTGAAGTTGCATGATATAGGGTTTGTTGTAATCCGCTTCCATTTTCATCAGAAAAAATCTATAGTGATAGTTTAACTTCTTTTCCCGATTTTGTCAAGTTTTTTATTCTCCTGGGATTTAAACATCACACGTTGCGTTAACGGTGACAATATGGTATCATAATTTCAAACTGTAAACTTTGAAGGGAGGTATCAAAATGAACACATCGGATTACCCA
>PYJE01000106.1 GCA_003635305.1 Candidatus Poribacteria bacterium
ATGCCCTAGGCTTCATTTTACACTTGCAAAGGCGCGATAAAACAGCTTCCGGCCCCCGTAGCGCGAGGGCCTGTCCCTCGCAATCGTCGGAGTAAACCAAAGCACACCGAGGCACAGGACCTCGCACTACGATTACGGCAACCAAAGCATACCGAGGCACAGGACCTCGCACTACGATTACGACAACCGAAGCACACCGAGGCACAGGACCTCGCACTACGATAACGACAACCGACGCACACCGAGGCACAGGACCTCGCACTACGATTACGACAACCGACGCACACCGAGGCACAGGACCTCGGACTACGATACCCTAGGATTCATTTTAAACTTGCATTGGATTCAGAAATTTGCTATAATAGCGTCACTCATAAAATCTTTTAAAAAGCGAGGAACACGCTAATGTTTGTTTGTGTAGCCTGCGGTTATCTGTGGAAAGAAGCGGATAGCCCCCCTGAAGAGTGTCCGGCTTGCACGGCACCGAAAGAGAAGTATGTCCCTTACGATGACCGGGCAGAACGGTGGGTCAAACGCGCTGTGGCGCAACACGTGATGTATCCGGACGAGGAAGGCGCAGACCTTCGCGCGGAGAATTCCGCGCTCTCGTCGCACATCCGGTTTGCCCTAGTCGGTTTGCTCGGCGATTTGGGGAAAGCGTAAGCGGTTTGTTATTGGTGGTAGGCGCGTTTTCAAAGCGCGCCTACCTGTGTAATCCGCAAATCGCCTATGTAGTTCGGGCTCGCCTGAGCCCAAAATACGGCGAGTTCAGGCGAACTCGCCCTACAGGATTGCGCGCGTAGCTGTCGTTCGGAATCACCTGAGGCCGAACACGGCGAGCTCGCCTTACAGACTTAAACGTAACTAAAGAAAGGAGAGAAAAATGAAAGATGTCAGTCAATGGCTAATACTCCTCGTGCTGGTGATTTTGCACGGGGGTGCTTCAGCACAAAATCTGGCAGACCGGGTAGTGGAGCATACCTACCCGAACGGGTTGAAACTGCTCATGATAGAACGGCACACTTCGCCGACGGTTGCGCCGTATATCTTGTTCAAAGCTGGTTCCGTGGACGAGTCTGACGACGCGCGCGGCATCGCGCACATGTTAGAGCACATGCTGTTCAAGGGAACGAAGACTATCGGCACCAAAGACTATGAACAGGAGAAGGCGGTGTTGGCGGAGATAGACAGGATAGGCGACGCGCTGGACAGGGAGCGCGCCAAGGCCCATCGCGCCGATGCCGAAAAAATCGCCGAATTGGAGGCGGAGCTCAAGGCGCAGCAGGAAGCCGCCAAAGCGTGGATTGTCCCCGGCGAATATACCGAAATTTATACGCAACACGGTAGCACCGGGTTCAACGCCGGCACCTCCGTGGACTATACGATTTACACCGTGGCATTGCCTTCTAACAAGTTGGAGTTGTGGGCAATGTTGGAGTCCGACCGGCTGAAAAACGCCGTTTTGCGCGAGTTTTATGTGGAGCGCGAGGCAGTGAAAGAGGAACGCCGGATGCGGGTAGACACCGACCCGGGCGGCAAACTTTATGAACAGTTCATCGCCGCCGCTTTCACCGCGCATCCTTACGGTATGCCGATTATTGGGTGGCCGTCGGACATCGCGATGCTCAATCGCCGGAAAGCGGCGGAGTTTTTCCGCATCCACTACGCGCCTAATAACTCCGTGATGGTAATCGTCGGCGATATTAACGTTGAGGATACCATTCAACTCATTGACAAATACTTCGGTGATATTCCTTCGCAACCGCTGCCGACAGAAGTGACGGTAGACGAACCGCCGCAGGAAGGCGAACGCCGCATCGAAGTGGAATTTGACGCGGAACCGCAGCTAATGATAGGGTATCATAAACCTACTATCCCGCATTTTGACGACTATGTGCTGGATATGATTAGCGCGATTCTCTCAGATGGCCGCACCTCGCGCTTTTACAAAAACATCGTCGAAAAGGGGATAGCGGTTTCTGTCGATTCCAGCAACGGCTACCCCGGCGCGCGCTACGACAATCTTTTTGTCATCGATGCCTCACCGCGTTCCCCTAACACAACGGCTGACGTTGAAGAGGCGATTTACGCCGAGTTAGAACGGCTGAAGACGGAGCCGGTGGCGGAGAAGGAATTTAAACGAATTCTGAAGAAGGTTGATGCCAACTTCATCCGTAACCTCAGTTCAAACATGGGCATGGCGCGGCGGTTAGCCTTCTATGAAGGCATCGCCGGTGACTGGCGGTATATCCTTGATTGGCGCGAAAAGATGTATCAAATCACGCCGGAAGACATCATGAAAGCGGCGCAAACCTATTTCACGAAAAGCAACAGGACCGCGGCCACTCTGGTTAAGAAGGCTCCCGAAGTTTCTGAAAGCGAGGAGGATACCGAATGAAAAATCAAAGTGTCAGATTGAAGAACGTTAAGCACCCGCGGGCCCGTAGCGCGAGGGCCTGTCCCTCGCCGTGCGGAAAGTATTCGCGCATCGCGATTCTCATCCTCTTGGGGATGCTGTGCGTCACTCTGTCAACAGCGGCGAAACCGCACGAAGAACTTACGTTTGAACCGATTCACTTCAAACCGCCTGTCCCGGAACAGCGCGAGTTATCCAACGGGATGAAACTCTATTTGTTGGAAGACCGGGAGTTGCCGCTTTTCAACATCAACGGATTAATCAAGACAGGCAGCATCTACGAACCGGGGGATAAGGTGGGTTTGGCCTCCATCTTCGCTAGCGTGATGCGCACCGGCGGCACCGTCGCGCGGGAACCCGACGCGCTCAACGAGGAGTTGGAATCGATGGCCGCCTCCGTTGAAATTAGCATGTCGGCGGAATACGGCGGGATGAACCTCTCAACCCTCGCCGAGGATATTGAAAAGGGATTGGAAATCTTTGCCGATGTGCTGATGCATCCGGCGTTTCGGGAAGATAAACTGGAACTCCGCAAACAGCAGACAATCGAGGGGATTCGGCGCAGAAACGACAATCCTATCCAGTTAGCGTGGCGCAACTTCTCAGCACTGCTTTACGGGAAAACCCATCCGTTCGGACGGTATTCCGAGATTGAAGGCGTGGAGAGCATCACCGTCGCTGATCTGCAGGCGTTCCATGCGAAATACTACCAACCGGACAACATCAGCCTCGCGATTACCGGCGATTTTGACACGGAGACGCTCATTGCGCAATTGGAAGCGGTGTTTGCGGGTTGGGAAAACAGGGAGATTGAGTTTCCGGATGTGCCGTTGGTAGAAAACGCGCCGGAACCGTCTGTCAACTACATTTTCAAAGACCTGAATCAAACGACGATGTTAATCGGGCATTTCGGTATCAAGCGCACGCCTGATTTTCCGGACTACTTCGCGCTCCGCGTCATGAACGAGATTCTCGGCGAAGGCGGGTTTACGTCGCGGCTGATGCGGGAGGTGCGCGAGAAGCACGGACTCGCCTATATGGTAGGCAGTTTGATGCAGACGAGTTATTACACGAATCCGGGTGAGTGGTTTGCGTATTCGCAGACGCGCGCCGATAAAACCGCCGAAGCCATCGCGCTGATTATTGACATCGTCAGCAATTTACGGGAAACACCGGTGCCGGCAGACGAGTTGCAGCGGACAAAGGATTCGCTCACCAACTCTTTCGTTTTTCAATTCGATAGCAGCAGCCAGATCGCTTTTCAGCAGATGATGCTGGCGTTTCGCGGTTACGCGCCTGATTTTCTTGAGACGTTCAGCGATAACATCGCAAAGGTAACGGCGGAAGATGTGCGGCAGGTTGCACAGAAATATCTGCATCCGGACGCGCTGACTATCGTCACCGTCGGCAATAAGGACAGCTTCGACCGGCCGTTAAGCGAATTCGGCGAAGTGAACGAGATTGAGATAGTGCGTCCTGAACCACCTCCCGCGGAACCGATGCCTGAGGCGAACGAGGCGGACATCGCAAAAGCGAAGGAAATTCTCGCCGCTGCTGTTGAAGCACATGGTGGCATTGAGAAGCTGCAAGCGGTGAAAAACTTTGTAATGAAACGCCAAACCGCTGCCAACACGCCGAACGGACCGATGCAGATAGAGGAAATATTATCCTACCTTGATCCTGACAAGGTCCGTCAGGACATGAACATTCCAGAAATAGGCGAGATGAGCCAGATTTTTGATGGTGAATCCGCATTCATGAAGGGCCAGATGGGCGTGCAACCGCTGCCACCTGAGGTGGTGAACACCTATAGGGACAGCGTTTTCCGTGAAACCATCGGACTTCTCACGAACCTCACGTTGAACGATGTCCCAGTGCAATACGCTGGCACAGCAGAGGTGAACGGGACACCGGCATCGGTAATCCTCGTCACTCAGCCTTCCGGCGAAATGCTGCGTATCTTCATTGGCGAGGAAACGCACTATGTTGTGAAGATGAGTTTCCGCGAGACATCGCAAGGCGTTACCGCGAATTGGGAAACGTTGTTTGACGATTACCGTGATGTAGATGGCATCCACATCTCGCACCATATCGTTCAGAACGTCGACGGTGAGCTCTTCTCCGAGACTTGGGTGAATGATGTCATGTTGAATGCTGATGTTGACGCGTCGTTGTTTGAGGAATAGTTCCACCGGAGGCGCGGTTACAAACCGCGCCTACCCAACAGGAATCGGGACCGGAGTCCCTCCTTCTATAGACATTAAGGTCCAACGGACCTAAACGTCTTCCATCTGCACAAAATATTGACAAACCGGAGGACCGCCTAATCCTGGAAATCCTGCTAATCTTGGAAATCCTGCTTCAGTCAGACGACACGGCGAGGGACAGGCCCTCGCCCTACGGTAACTAAGAGGACCGCCTAATCCTGGAAATCCTGCTAATCCTGGAAATCCTGCTTCAGACGACACGGCGAGGGACAGGCCCTCGCCCTACGGTAACTCACCGGTAGGCGCGGTTTCAAACCGCGCCTACCATTCTACCTACGGTAACTCACCGGTAGGCGCGGTTTCAAACCGCGCCTACCATTCTACAACCCCACGCCGCCAACAGGATTTACACGGGCGCGTTATGTCGATTCAAATTCGCAGATTCGCTCAACTTCCACGCCATGCCGCTGTAGTGCCTCAATGAAGTCTTCCCATTTTGTATCCACCGCTTGCAGGATCGAGGCTGTCTGCTGATAATCGCGGGCATAAGCGATTGCCACCGCGATGAATTTCCTATCGTCCTTGTCGAAGTCGTTTAACGCTGCATCAGCGGGAAACTCCTCAAACTCTGTCCCGTTTCCGTGTAGTGGCGTGATACGCACCCTCGTGCACTTTTCCGACATCCACTGATTTTGCATTAACCAATACCAAAACAGATCTCCGACGCGCCTCTGTTGCGGCGGTCTCTGCCGCGGATATTTCACGTATCGCTGGTATTCTCGAGTAAGCCGCTCGTTATCGTCAAGGACTACCTTTGTAGAGCCCTGGCGAATCTGATCTAACCGTTTTTGGCAGGTGATGATACACGCCGGCGAAGCATGTTCTGCCATGCCTACCGCGACGAGTTTACCGTTTTCATCCTCCCGAATCTCCGTGTTCGCGACGACGATAACGTTCGTATCAATGATAACTGCTGGCATCAATTCCTCCCTTCTTCCTGCATATGCAGTTGTTTCGCTTGCGCGTCAGTTATCGCAAACATATCACCCATCACGTCGCCGAAAAAATTCTCGGGCCAATTGCGGATGTTACCCACCTTGTCTACCTCTAGCGGTTCCAAGGTAGAAACTCCTTTTGCCTCATCGTTGCTGCAAAAATAGAGCCCGATTTTGTCGCGGCCAACCTTTCCCTCGGCGATTCGGCGTTGCAGGCGCACCAACAGATGCTCGCTGTGGCTCTCCAAGATAACCTGCAGATTGCGTTCGGTGACGACCTCTATCAGCAAGTCGGCGAGTTGAGATTGCACCCTCGGATGCAGATGGATGCCGGGCTGTTCCAAAATCAGCGTTGAACCTTCTGGAACGTAATAGCAAAGCACCAGCACCGGTAAAAACTGGGATAATCCGTATCCCATGTCAACTAGCGTTACCCCGGGGCTTTCTGCGTTTTTGCGGACGCGAATTTCGTAGTCCTTTTCATCGTCGCTTTGACTTTTAAGCGAAAAGGCGTGCGCCAATTTCATCTGCTGAAGCCACGCGGAGATGCGTTTCTCATTCTGTCCCAGTTGTTTCACGCGCGCGGACAGGAGCGCGCTAATGACATCATGTCCCCGTTTCCCAACGTCTATCGGATGCTCACCTTCCCATCGTGTTTGCCGCCGCGGCTCCACACGAGTAGAGGCGAGATAATAGAGCTCGGAAAAGAAGGTTTCAAAAACAGAGGAAAATTGCCTTAAAAATCTCCAATTCCATTCTTTCCTGGACACGCCGCGCCACCATGGTAATCCGTAGCAGGTTTCGACATGGGCATACCCCAAGTTCATTCCATTGAGAAATTGATTCCCTTCTCTGTGAGGACTATCAGCCTGCCACTCCATTTCCCAGAGATTGGAGAGTGAAGCGTAGCGAAAACTTTGGAGAATCGGTTCGCTGTATCCCGCACTGAGTGCAGTGTTGAAAGTGAAACCATCTACTGCCGTTTTATCCAATCGTCCCTCTTCCAAAGAGAGGTTAACAAGCTGCGGTTTCCGAAGGTTACCCCCAAATTCCAACTCAAGTTGTGCATCTCGGTTATGACGATGGATGACTTCGTTGAAACTGCCGAGGTTGACAAGTGAGTTCTCGTCGCCGAAAAACAGCACATCTTCGCTCCCGATTGTCTGCTTGAGGAGCAGCAGCATTTGGAGGAGGCTACTTTTGCCGGAACTGTTCGCGCCGAAAAATCCGGTCAGCGGCGCGAGTTTCACCTCGCCGCTGTCGGCCCAAGATTTGAAGTTTTTCATACGGATATGCGTTAGCATCGTTCATTCCTCCTATTAACGCAATGAATTATACCCTAAAACGAATTTGGAATCAAGGAAAATTTCCATTTTTCCGCGAACTATGTTATACTCAGAGGCATCATGCAATCCAGTCGC
>PYJE01000107.1:0-4966 GCA_003635305.1 Candidatus Poribacteria bacterium
GCTTCGCAATCTCAAGATAGACAGGAAGTTGTAGGGCGCGTCCCTCAAGGATATCTCGGATTCTAATCGTTGAACTCCCGGTTTTATAGTCAATGACGTTGAAAACACCGTCGCCGACATCAATCCGATCGATCTTCGCTTGCAGCGGCACGCCGCCGATAGAAATAGCGTGCTCGCGGCTGAGTGCTGCATCGGCGTTCCCCGACTTTCGCCCGATGTTGACTTCAAAATAACGCGGGAGAACCGGCAGATTAGCGTCGCGTTCCGCCTTAAGCCATCTGTGTAAGGCGATTTGCAACCGTTCTTTCTCGATGTGCCAGAAAAGGTTGTCGCTGCCAATCGCGGTTTCCTGTTTTGCGCTGAGGCGGTGGCGATGTTCTTCAGTAGCGCGCTCAATCACTTCATCTAATTGCCGTTTTGCCTCGGCAAAGTTCGCCGCGTCCGGCTGTTGTCCGTTGCGGTTGGCGTAGAATTCAAAGAGGATGTGGTGGCTCAGGATGCCTTTTTCAAGTGGGGAGAGTCCCTCTTCGTCATCTCTCGGTGCGCGAAGTTCCAGAATTCTATCGGCGAAATATTGGAATGGGCACCTCGCATACGTCTCTAATTCTGTGACAGAGCGTGGCTCAGTTCGCCGCTCTGCCAAAGCACTGCGGCTTCGCGCTGTTAAAACCCCTTCATAGGCTAGGTGCTTGTGCGTTTCCTCCCGGCTTTTTTCGACGAGGGCAGCGTGGTTTACCAGGGGCAGAGTGCGCGGCCAACGCGCGTCTCCGAAATCGGTTTCAGGTGCTTCAGTCGCCCACACGTATTGCCCATATTTCCGCAGGAAACTGACGTGACTGAATTCGCCGGTAGTCTCAACGTCTTCCGCGCCGATTTTCGCCACCCGCTCAAGTTGCGCGAGGAAGGGGGAAGGGATGAGGGCTGACTCGTTTTCGCGCTCTGGGCTTATCAGATAGAGACGGTTCCGGAAAGCCTTGAGTGCCGTGTAGAAGAGGAAGCGTTGTTCGCACTGCCGGTCGGACTCGCTACGGACATGTGTCTCCGGTAGCAACGCGTCTGGACGATGACTAGTAGGGAACCTGCCATCTGTGAAATCGCCGAGAATCACCGTGTCAAAGTCAAGGCTCCGAAGTTCGGATAAACTGAGAATGTGCACGCCGCCGTTCGTCTCAAGCGTTGGATACGTCGTATGCGCCGCCATCAACCGGAGCCATTGGACATATTCATGATAGTGATGCGTCGTCTCAGCCGGTTCGTCAAATGAGCCGCACAATTCCTTAACGAGGGCATCGAGGGCTTGATACGCAGCGATTTCTGATGAAATCACAGAACTCTCAATAGCGTCCGGTGAGTTCAGAATGTTGCGGATAACCTCTCCCTTTTCAAGGAGCGCGTTAAAATAGGTTTGAAAATCTGCCGGTGTCATCTCATTTTCTCTCGGCGGCATCTCACCCTCAGAAAAATAGGGAGATTCTGGCGGAACCGCATCTTCCGTAAGGCAAGAAAAGATTGCCTTTACCAACGGGGATTGCGCGAGCGGATGTCCCTCTGTCACTGAATAGGGGATGCCGTGCGCGGGGAAAATCTCGGCGATGCGCTGGAGATACGGCTGCGTGTTGTGATACGTGACACAGATGTCGGCTAGTTGACATGCGCCGCTCTTGACGCGCCGCCTGATGAGATGCGCAACCTGCTCTACCTCGTCCGTCCGGTCTGCGGGCCTGACGAGTCTTATTTTCTCGTGCAGGTTCAGTGGGGAACTGTCGTCTGAATCAGACTTGAACAGATGACGCGCGAAATACGAGATGCGTTCAGACCGGGGTGCCAACACCTCGTCAGTGATGACGTTGGAATCGCCGAATTCCGCAAAGAGGCCCTCCACATGCTCAAACAGCGCAGGATTGCCTTTCTGATAATCCGGCCGGAAGTATACCTGCATGTCATGCATGTCGGCAATCTGTGCCAAAAGTTTGACATCCGCTTTGGAGAGGACATCAAAATCCTCAACGCTGACAAGGGTGACACACGGGAACGCGCTTTTCATCAATCTCGGCGCGAAGTGCGCGGCCAGGAAAAGATGCATCTCCTTGTCATCTATCCAACTCGGGTCGAGTTTACCCTGATAGTTCTCGTAGAGTTCGGTGAGCGCGGTTAAGTATGGATTGCGCGTATTTCGCGCGTCCGATGCAAGTCCTCTCCATTCATCAGCGTCAGTGCCGCGTTCGTTGAGATAATTAATCGTGTTGACGATGAGGGAGAGTGTGCTATCCGGCACCGGGACATCTTGCACCGGCCGGAACGATTGCTGCGATTGAGCGTCAACGAGTTCGCGTAGCCAGAGTGCCTGGAGCCCGGTAGAAATTCTCGTTCGCTTTTCCTTCCAATCGAGTTGCGCGTAGAGGCGTTGCACAAATTTGGCTAACGTATGCACGCGCAGATTCGCCACTGTCCCGCTATCGTGATACCGGAGCAGTTCGCGCTGTCGTTTCAAACGCGCCGCAGGGGTAGGGACAATCACGACGAAGGTTTCTGCGTTGTCTTCCTCTATGCGAGTTTTGAGGACGTTCTCAATATCTTGCATCTGTTCTCTCCCAAGTTGATTGGTATATCGGTGGCGCGGTTAAAAACCGCGCCTTGCATCAGCGTGCTTCATTCCGGCTGGAGACGAGATTTGCAGCAAATTCTTCAAGCGTTGGCACCTGTATCGCTTCGCGATGCAACTGCCTGAGACGCTGCGAATCGTCAATCGCCTCCAAGGCGGGCTTTAATATCTGGACACCGCGCGGATGAAAGCGGACTTCCAACACATCAAGCAAAGCCCCAAGGGTAGTCTCGCGTATCCCTTGTTGGATACCGCGTTCAATCTCTTGCTCAATGCCCTGTTGCACCGCTTTCTCGGTGAAGTATTGGACAATCGATGATTCGTGCATGGTTTCCTCCGATTCGGTTCGCCAATGCCTGCGGTGCTCAGGGGTGTGTTGGGAGCCCGCTGTTAATCGCGGGTGTCGCGATTTTGAAACCGCGCCCTGCATCAGGATGTGCCATTCCCACTGGAGACGAGATTCGCAGCGAATTCTTCAAGCGTCGATACCTGGACAGCGGTGTAGAGCAGCTGCTGAAGACGCTGCGAATCTTCAATCGCCTCTAACGCCGGTTTTAATGTTTGCACACCAGCGGTGTGAAAGCGAACTTCCAACACGCCAATCAAGGAGTCAAGTGCAGTCTCCCGTTTCCCTTGTTGAATGCCGCGTTCAATCCCTTCCTCAATGCCTTGCGCCACTGCTTTCTCCGTGAAGTATTGGACAATCGATGATTCGTGCATGGTTTCCTCCACTATGATTTTGCGAAGGGTCTCGGCGTTTAAAATTAAGCCGCCCAAAACGCCTAATTCCGCCAGACACTCGCCCTTGCTCGCTGCATCCGGTAGAGCGATGTCAATAGTTTTCACACAGTGCCGGAGCCACTGCGCCTCGTCCATCCCTGTTTCCGGCTTCATCAACGCCGCAAAAGGAAATAAGCCGGCTTGGCCCAAATCCAGCACCGCTTGGCCTGCCATCTCGCTGAGTCTGATGACCTTATACTGGACGCGGATTTCATGCCCCGGAATCTTCTGATGATACTCCCCCGGGTCTTTCTTCCCTGCCCTCGGGTGAAGATAAACGACATGGGACAGGATAGGCAGCCCGTAGAGTCCAATCCCTCTGCAGGCATATCCTGCCATGCGAAATTCGATGGGTATCTGAGTGCTGTCGCGCGTTTGAAACTCGCAATGCACGATGGTTTTTTTGCCGCGGATATTGACGAGGACAAAACTATCCGCGTGGTGCGTTTTCATGGTAAGTTGTGTCGTCTCAACAACCTCAAGGAAATCCGCATCTTGGATGCCAAGAAGTTCTTTGACGAACGCCTCCGGGTGTCTTTGCACCACCAATTTTGTGACAGTATCAAACCGCGCCGGCAGTATAGCTGCGTTTTCGGACGCGTTCTGTTGTCGGCTGTCCCTCATAGTGAAAATCTCCGTGAGTCATCATTGAGTCAGCACGGTTGAAAACCACGCCTACCGGATTTGTGTACCAAGGGGAACTTCCATCTCCAACGTTGCCAAAACTACCGCATCCCCACTCGCCGCGAGGAGCATGCCTTGCGATGCAACGCCGCGGATAGTCGCCGGCTCTAAATTCGTCACAACGATTACCTGCTTCCCGATTAAGGTTTCTGGCGTGTAGTGCTCGGCGATACCGGCGACAACCTGCCGTTTTTCGGCCCCGAGGTCTACCCGCAATTTCAGTAGCCGGTCTGCTCCCTCAATCGGCTCAGCGGCGAGAACCTTCGCAGCCCGCAGCTCTAACTTTTGGAATTCCGAAAACGATACCAGATTGCTGGATGCTTTCGCCGCCTGCTGTTTCGGGGTTTGAGTCGGCGACGCTTTTTTCTTGCGCGTCTGTTTATCAATGCGCGGGAAAATCGGTTCACCGCGCGCTATCGCGAGAGTTGTCGGTAAGCCGCCCCACACCGCAATCGTATCAAAACCGTTGGCACGCCCGACTGGCAAATTCAGTTGCTGTTGAATCTTGTCCGCTGTCTCAGGCATAAACGGCGAAATCAGTACGGAGATGATGCGCAACGCTTCCAAGGCGTTGTAAAGGATAGTGCCCATGCGCGGACGCTTCTCCGGCGTGTTGAGCGTCCAGACTTCGGTTTGTTGGATATAACGGTTAATGCGCCGCACGAACTCCCAGAGTGTCTCTAATGCCGTGTCGAAAGCGAATGTTTCCATTAACGCGTCCAATTTCCGAAGCGTTTCCCGATGCATCGCCTTAATCTCATCGTCAAATTCGCCGGGTGTGGTTGGTTCCGGCACCTGCTTGAAGTGTTTGCCGACGAGGCCGAGGACACGATTGAGCAGGTTACCCAGGTCATTGGCAAGATCTGCGTGATAGCGCGCGTTGAGTCTGCTAGGACGATA
>PYJE01000107.1:4986-20687 GCA_003635305.1 Candidatus Poribacteria bacterium
CGTTTTTCGGCCCCGAGGTCTACCTGTAATTTCAGGAGCCGGTCTGCTCCCTCAATCGGTTCAGCGGCGATAACCTTCGCAGCACGCAGCTCTAACTTTTGGAATTCCGAAAACGATACCAGATTGCTGGATGCTTTCGCCGCCTGCTGTTTCGGGGTTTGAGTCGGCGACGCTTTCTTTTCGCGCGTCTGTTTATCAATGCGCGGGAAAATCGGTTCCCCGCGCGCTATCGCGAGAGTTGTCGGTAAGCCGCCCCACACCGCAATCGTATCAAAACCGTTGGCACGCCCGACTGGCAAATTCAGTTGCTGTTGAATCTTGTCCGCTGTCTCAGGCATAAACGGCGAAATCAGTCCGGAGATGATGCGCAACGCTTCCAAGGCGTTGTAAAGGATGGTGCCCATGCGCGGCCGTTTCTCCGGCGTGTTGAGCGTCCAGACTTCGGTTTGTTGGATATAACGGTTAATGCGCCGCACGAACTCCCAGAGTGTCTCTAATGCCGTGTCGAAAGCGAATGTTTCCATTAACGCGTCCAATTTCCGAAGCGTTTCCCGATGCATCGCCTTAATCTCATCGTCAAATTCGCCGGGTGTCGTCGGTTCCGGCACCTGCTTGAAGTGTTTGCCGACGAGGCCGAGGACACGATTGAGCAGGTTACCCAGGTCATTGGCAAGATCTGCGTGATAGCGCGCGTTGAGTCTGCTAGGACGATAGTCGCCATCGTTTCCAAAACTAAACTCGCGCAGCAGATAATAACGGAACGCGTCCACGCCGTAGGTAGCGATGTCGGTATCCATATCAATGAAGATACCGCGCGTCTTGCTCAGTGCCTCGCCATCCTTGGTTAACCATCCGTGCGCGACGATGTGTTTAGGCAGCGGGAGGTTCACCGCCATCAGCATCGCAGGCCAGATTAAGGCGTGGAAACGGGTGATATCCTTCGCCATCATGTGAACATCGGCAGGCCAAAAGGACTGATATCGTTCACTGCCGGTCTCATAGCCGAGTCCAGTGAGGTAGTTGCTCAACGCTTCGATCCAGACGTAGGCGATACGTTCGGCATCGAACGGTAACGGAATGCCCCATGAAACGGAGGAACGAGAGATGCTCACATCTTCCAACCCCGCTTCCAAAAAACTCAAGAGTTCGTTGCGCCGGGGCTCCGGATGGATGAACGTCGGGTTCTCACGGATATGCGCAATCAGCCGCTCTTGATATTTGGAGAGTTTAAAGAAATAGTTCTCCTCTTCCACCCATTCCAACGGCAATCGATGGATGGGACAGATTTTATCCCCGGTCAGCTCTTTTTCTGGGAAGAATTGTTCGCACGGGCGGCAGTAATGGCCCTCGTAGGTACCTCTGTAGACATCCCCGCTTGCTTCAAGTGCAGTGAGGAATTTCCGCACCCCGCGCTTGTGCATCTCGCTCGTCGTGCGGAGAAAAATGTCGTGCGAGATGTTCAGCCGCTGCCAAAGTTTTGTGAACGTCGGTGCCATCTTATCGCAGTAGTCTTGCGGCGCGAGGCCTTCGTTCTCGGCGGCTTTATGCACATTCGCACCATGTTCATCGACACCGGTGAGGAAGAACACATCGTGTCCCTTGAGCCGATGATACCGCGCCAGGACATCGGCGGCGATGGTGGTGTAGGCGTGCCCGGCGTGCGGTTCGCCGTTGACGTAGTAAATGGGTGTGGTGACGTAAAATGCAGTCATCATTAGTTTCCTTTTTTTACGGACAGCCGAAGCAGCAATCGCCGCAGGCGCGCTTTCCAAGCGCGCACACAAGCCGTCATCATTAGCGCAGCAACAATCGCCGTAGGCGCGCTTTCCAAGCGCGCACACAAGCCAGCGCGGTTATTTATTAACAGTGCGCAATAGCGCGGCTCCGCCAAAGTCATCGCGCCCAACGATGAGAACACATTGACTCGCGTCTGTCCTATTTTTGAGAGCGTGTCAATTAGAAATGTCTAGTATTAAAGTGTATCACAAAAATTGGGGTTTGTCAAGATTTTTTGTTCAGTTTTCCCGATTCTGTCGTTTGCGTTCGCCCGGGCGCAACCAGTTCAAACACTAAATGCCCGCAGTTCAGTTCAGCGTTACTTTGCAGTGCCTGCCGCCTGAATTTCCGACAACAACTTTTGATACGCTTCCCGCTCCGGTTCCATCTCCACTGCACGCTGAATTGCAACTAATGCCTCCGCATATTGCCCATTACGGTAATAGGCATACGCAAGCGTATCGTAGTGCTTTGCGGTGGGAGATAACGCAACCGCCTGCTTCGCTAATGTAACCGACGCTTGCAATTCCTCGCCGAGGCCTGCGTAGACGCGCGCTAAGTTGTTGTGTGCTTCCGCCGACGTGCCATCGGCAGAAATCGCTGCGTGGAATGACCGGATTGCATCAGGGAACCGTTTTTGGTTAATAGCGATGACTCCCAACTTCAACCACGCTTGCACATCGTCGGGCGCGATTTCGGTGGCGCGGGTGTAGACAGCACTCGCCTTTTCAAGAGCGCGTTGGCGGATAAACAACTCGCCGAGGCTGTGATAAGGTGGCAAAAACTTCGGATGCACCGTCGTCGCGATGTGATAGACGCGTTCCGCCGCCGCCAGATTTTTAACAGACTCGTGGAGCGCGCCCAACTTAACGTAGAGCGTAGGTTCGTTCGGATGTGTGTAGAGCGACTCGCGATAGTAATGCACCGCGTCCTCGTAAGCCTTCATGCGCGTGAATTGCGACATGGCGGTTTTCGCGCGCTCGGGCTGACGTAAACGGCGGTAGGTGAGCGCGAGCCGGTAATAGGCTTGCGCAAGGTATTGATTGCGCTCAAGGGCATCGCGATAATAGGCTACCGCCGCCGTCAGGTTATTCTGCATCTCCGCGACTCTGCCTAATCCATAATAGGATTCGGTATGCTCTGGATTCAGGCGGATGCCTGCGCGATAAGCACGCTCTGCCGCTTTCAATCGATGTTGGAGGAGATGGACATCGCCGAGGTGGATGCGCGCCTCGGCGGTTTCAGGTAGGAACGTCACTGCCTGTTGGAGATGTTTTTCGGCGAGAGGCAACTGGCCTTGCGCTTTGTAGACAATGCCAATGTGCAGGTGCGCGTTACCGTGGACGTGTGGCGGTGCAGCCACTGCCAACGCCTCCCGATATGCCGCTAGTGCCTCGCTGAGCATGTTTTTCTCTTGATAGACGATGCCGATGTAGCAGTGCGTCAAACTCTGCTCCGGGCTCTGTTTTAAAATGGATTGAAATGCGGCGAGTGCTTCATCGTATCGCTCTTGTTCCAAATAGCGAACTGCCGCCTCAAATGGCACTCGCGAACGGACAGGCGCAGCATGTTGGACGAACACACCCAAGAAAAGAAGCAGGAATGGGGGGAAAAGCATCGCGCGCCCTAACATATGAATGCCATATTAATGCGTATGGGACGGCATAAAAGCCGTCCCAACATTTCGGGTGAGAGATTAATCACGACGCGCTTTCACAGAACCCCACGTCGTGGTGAGTTTATCCTTCGGTTCAACGGGAAGCAGATTCCCATCCATCACATCTACCACCTCATCGGTGCTCAGCGCCCGGTCATAGACGTAAAGATCATCGAGGTAGAAGAGCGCAGCCCCGTAACCGGTTTTGCCGACGTAGAGTTGCTCTGCGCCTTGCGCGTGGTCCTTCGGAACCCCCTGCTCCTCAATTTCCTCGCCATCGATGTAAAACCGCAACTGGGCACCGTCTTTGACACCCGCAATATGATACCATTTCCCAGTGTCAAATTCATCGCCTTCGCCCCCGGGTCCGGTGCAATGCGTGCCTTGGTTTCCCGGATTGAACCGGTAGTGGATGTGTAAGGTAACACGATTGCAGGTCCAAATACCGGGAGACCTGTCGGACCCAGGTGCCTTTTTCGCGATGATTTGGTTCCAACTACCGGAGTTCTTATCGGTGAATTGGAGCCAAAAGAGGAAGGAATTATCCTGGTAATCCTCCAATTCCTTGAAGGAGTCGACTGTCATTCCCGCGCCGGCATCTTCGCAGCGTAGCGCGCCGGAGCCGTAGACAATTTCGTCGTCGGTTATCTCCGCCTTGTCAAGCGTTCCATCGTTACCGCCGCCGGTTTCATCCGCTACTGTTCCGCCTTTTTCGTTATCGAAACTGAAATAGAGGATGAGGCCGTCGTCTTGCACAGTAGCTGCCTGCGCGGAGAGTGCGCCGCTTCCGAACAAGAGCGCGAGCGTTAATAAAAACATCATCATTCGCATGAGTGAACCTCCTCATACTATGTAGAAAAGCATTAACAGCTTGTGCGAACCTTTCAAGATTCGCGTTCTGAACACGTGGTGGTTATTTTACAAAAAACGCGAAAATTTGTCAAGAAAAAATGTTTGACATGCAAAAGCAGCTGTGGTATCATATATTTATCTTTAAAAATGAGCCGTTTATTTTCTTGAGTTTCATCCGAACCCAAACGACAGCGGTTAGAACTGAATCGTCCTGCGAATTGACACAACACGCGAGAGTATTAGGAAATTAAAAATAAACAATGCCACAACGTCAAAAGCACCCCATTTCTATTGTCGCCTTGTGCGGTAGCCTACGGGAGGGCAGCTCCACGCACGCCGCCCTCCGCATTGCCCTTGCCGGTGCAGAAGAGGCAGGCGCGAGGGTTGAACTGTTAGAACTCGGGGCGTATCAACTCGTCTTCCAAGGTTCTGTCGCAAACGAGGCGGACTATCCGGCGGGGGTTTTCGCGCTCCGCGAGAAGGTGAAGCGCGCCGATGGGATACTTCTCGGTTCCCCGGAATACCATGGGAGTTTCAGCGGTGTGCTGAAAAGCGCGCTCGACTTGATGGGATTTGACGAATTTGAGGACAAAGTCATCGGGCTCATCGGTGTGTCCGGCGGACGGATGGGCGCGGCGAACGCGCTGGCAATGTTGCGGATAGTCGGCACCGCCTTGCGCGCTTGGGTAGTGCCCAACGATGTCTCTATTCCGCGTTCCTCCGAAGCGTTTGATGAAAACGGGCACTTGCACGATGCCGAACTCGCGGCGCGTCTCAAAGCTGTCGGCAGGGACGTGGCACAATTCGCCGCCATGCAAAACGAAACCCCGGAATAGAAAACATGCACACAATACATAACTGGGAGACATGGCTCGGCACGGACGAAGCCGGGAAAGGCGATTATTTCGGACCGGTTGTCGTCGCAGGCGTTCACGTGAACGCCGCATGTCGCGAGGCATTCGCAGAATTAGGGATTACAGACGGGAAGACGCTCTCAATTAAGCGTGTCCGACAACTCGCCGAAGCAATGCGGTGCGGCTATAACGAGTCCATCGCTGTCGTGCAAAAAATGCCTGCCGCATACAACGCACTCTATGACGATTTTCGTCGGCGCGGGAAAAACCTGAACCATCTGCTCGGCGCGCTCCATGCGGAGGTTATCGAAACGTTGCACGCTCGCTCAGGCGAACGGCATGTTTGTGTCGACAGGTTTGCCAATGCGGATGTCATCACACCGCAGATAAGCACCGCTATTCGGCGCGATTTACGGATAAAACAGGTGCCGAAAGCAGAGAGGGACATCGCTGTCGCCGCCGCCTCCATCATCGCACGCGATGCATTTTTGGCTGGAATGGAGACGTTGTCTAAAAAATATGAGTTTCAATTGCCGCGCGGCTCCTATCGGGTTACGAAAGCAGGGAAGGAATTTGTCGCGCTGCACGGCGCAAGCGCATTAGGCGAGGTTGCAAAGCTGCATTTCAGTCTAACGGAGGATGTCCTTGCGCCGGCGGTATTTCGTTTTTCTGCATTGTAGACAGCACAGCTACCGGTTTTTCAATCGGCAGCCACAACCTCACATCACGTCACAAAGTTGCAATGTAGACATCTTCTCTTGACATTTTAGACGATGCTAAGGTAAACTTAATAGCAAACGCACTTAAGGAAACCCATAATGCCAACAAAGACCTTCAACGAAAAACTCATCGAACGCCTTAAAACAGAACCGCGCTTCGTCGACAATGCCGGAGAACTCATCACCGCCGCTGTCAAAGATAGCGCATGGAAACTCGACACCGCACTCGTCAAACTCCTCCTCGGCGAACCCGAACTCAAGGCGAAGTTTTTCACTGACATCGATGGACACTGGGTATTCAACTACAACGCCTTCATTACCTATATCTCCGACAAAAACTTCCTCGCCAACGCTTACACCCGATTTCGGAATAAAATCGGATTGAACAGTGACGAAAAGTTCCTCCCCGAACGCGGCGAAGTCGCACTCGTCTGGCCCTACAAGGACTGTGTCTTGGAAGGCGGCCAGACGCGCGAACAAGAAAAACGGCAGGAGATATTTTTCAACGAGCTCCTCGCGCCCGATGAAATCAACCGGCTCCTCGCGCCGAAGGTGCTCACGAACTGGAAACGGCACACGCATGCAGGCGAACAGCCCATCACGGCTCTCAACCGCGCTGATGATGGCACGATTCGGGAGAACCTGCTCGTCAAAGGGAACAATCTGCTGGCACTGCACAGTTTGAAGTTGCAGTTTCGGGGGAAGGTAAAGTGCGTCTATATCGATGCGCCGTATAACACCGGCGGTGCAGCGGATAGTTTTACCTATAACAACACGTTTAATCATTCCACGTGGCTCACCTTCATGCGGAATAGATTAGAGGTGGCGAAGGAATTGCTCTGTCCCGATGGGTTTATCGCAATGGCGATCGACCATCACGAACTTTTCTATCTGGGTGTGTTGGCCGATGAAGTCTTCGGACGTGAGAATAGGTTGGCTACAGTTTCGGTAGTTCACCAAGCTCGGGGACGGAACATGGATAAAGGGTTTTCAACCAGCAACGAATTCATGCTGGTTTATGCAAAAACTCGCGGGAACAACATCAAAAACGTTGTTATTGACGAAGAAAAGAAAAAGCAGTTCAACCTGAGCGATGAGAAGGGGAACTATTACCTGAAAAATTACATCATGGTCCAAGGGGGTAGTCGGGGATGCACGCGGCAAGATAAGCCTGCATACTGGTATCCTATCTACGTCAGCGAAGACTTGAGCGCAGTCTCACTAAAAAAAGTGGATGGCTATGAAGAAGTCTTGCCTATAACGAATACGGGTAGGGAAATGACCTGGGTAACGAAACCCGACACCTTCCTAAAACGGTTCGGCAACAACGAGGTTGTCATCAAGAGGGAGAAGGGTAAAATCGTCATATATAGGAAATTTCGGGAGCAGCAAATCATTCCAACGCATTGGATAGCCCCGAAATATAACGCGACCTCTCACGGCACGATGTTGCTTGAGAAAATTATCGGCAAAAGAGGCGTGAGTTATCCGAAGTCCCTCTATACCGTCATGGACATCCTGAAATTGACGACAGGTGCCGGCGACATTATCGTAGATTTTTTCGCGGGCTCCGGCACGACAGGCCATGCTGTTATTGAACTTAACAAACGTGAAGGGGGGGGCAGAAGGCAATTTATCCTCGTGGAGCAGTTGGAAGAGCACGTCGCAGTCTGCATAGAGCGGCTTGAAAAGGTTCTCGCGCAAGCGGGACTTGTCAGCACTGATTTTCTCTCATGCGAGTTGATGCCCTATAACGCCGCCTTCGTCGCACGCATCCAAGCGGCGCGCACCAGCGACGAACTGGTGGCAATCTGGCGCGACATGTCAAAAGAGTCGTTCTTGAATTGGTATGTCAATGCGGAGATGCCAGAAGAGGCGATAGACGATTTCATCGCTATCGGCGACGTGGAAAAGCAGCAGTCGCTGTTGATGGCGTTGTTGGATAAGAATCAGCTCTACGTCAATCTCTCGGAGATGGAGGATGAGGATTTTTGCGTCAGCGATGCGGACAAGGGGCTGAACCGCGCGTTTTACCGCAGCAGAAGCCATTGACTACCGTCAATGACAGATGTTCAGGTTTTTTCCAAAAATGTAGAAAACGACAACGTCGTTTTCGGGTTACGCAAAATAATGTCTCTCCATCAGAAAACCTATCCGAACGCCTTGCGAACAACAGAAAATCGTTTTCGGATGACGCAGAGAGATGTCATCGCACCAACCAACCTATCCGAACGCCTCGCGAACAACAAAGAATCCGAACGCCTCGCGAACAACAAAAAGCCTTGCGAACAACAGAAAACGGAGAAAAACATGGAAGAATGCTTTATGATTCACTACGCTGAAGTCGGGTTGAAAGGAAAAAATCGGGCGTTTTTTGAGAAACGGCTGGTGCAGAACGTCAAGCAATCCCTGCGCGGCACCGGATACGCCGCTGTCAAACGGCTCCACGACAGGATTCAGGTGCAGTTAGCACCGCACGCCGACATCGCCGAAATTAAGAAACGTCTTAGCAATGTGATGGGCATCGCGCATTTTGAACTCGTCTGCTGCACCGAGAAGGACATGGAGGCGATTAAAGCGACGGCTCTCCAGCAAACCGCCGACAAGACGTTTCAGACGCTGAAGATTGAGACAAAACGTTCGGATAAAACCTTTCCGCTGACTTCTCCGGAGATTAGCGCGGAGGTAGGCGCGTATCTCATCCGACACACCGGTGCGCGCGCCGATATGCACAATCCCGAACTGCTCTGTCGCATTGAGGTAGCCCAAAACGCCGCCTATCTCTACACCGATAAACTGCCGGGCATCGGTGGTTTGCCCGTTGGTGTGAGTGGGAAGGTGCTGGTGATGCTTTCGGGGGGTATCGATTCGCCTGTCGCCGCGTGGCGGATGATAAAACGCGGCGCGAAAGCCGTTTTCATCCACTTTTACAGCTATCCTTACACCGACAAAGCCTCGTTGGAAAAGGTGATGGAGTTGAGCCACATCTTGGCAGAATCAAACTATCGGAGTGCTGTTTACCTTGTTCCGTTCGCTGATGTGCAACAAGCCATCGTGGCCGGGACACCTGCACCGTTTCGGGTGCTTCTGTATCGACGACTCATGACGCGAATTGCGGAACGCGTCGCGGCACTCGTCAATGCGGAGGCGATTGTCACCGGTGAGAGCCTCGCGCAGGTGGCATCGCAGACGTTAACGAATCTGCGCGCAATTGAAGCGATTGCCGACATCCCCATTCTGCGTCCGCTCATCGGCGATGACAAAGCCGAGATTATCGCGCAGGCAGAGCAAATCGGCACGTTTGGGGTATCCACGCTGCCGCATCAGGATTGCTGTTCGCTTTTCGTTCCGAAGCATCCCGCGACGCGCGCCTCTGTCACCGATTTAGAACGTGCCGAGGCAGGTTTGGATATCGCAGCGTTGGTAGATGCGGCGATGGAGGGGATTGAAAGGCGGGTTGTGAGTTTCTCGTATCATTAGTCACAAAAATGTAGAAAACGACAACGTCGTTTTCGGATTACGTAGAGATATGTCATTATCACAGAACACGCCCGCCGAACGCCTCGCGAACAACAAAAATCGGGTTACGTAGAGATATGTCATCATCACAGAACACGCCCGCCGAACGCCTCGCGAACAACAAAAACATCTTGCTCATTCGGCTCAGTTCACTCGGTGACGTTGTGTTGACGACACCAGCCATCCGCGCGGTGCGCGCACACTTCCCACACGCGCACATCGCGATGCTCGTCGCCAAACAATCCGCCGATGTCTTACGCGAAAATCCACACCTCAACGAGATTGTTCCGTTCAATAGACTCGCCGCTGACAAGGATACTGGCGAGATGTGGCGGGTTCTCCGAAGGCTACGCAAACGGAAATTCGCGCTGACTATTGACTTCCAAGGAAAATTTCGGACGGAAGTACTTGCGTATCTCAGCGGTGCCGCCGAACGCGTCGGAAGAGGGAGGTTATGCACCGTGCGCGTGCCTAACGCAGCAGCGGGGACGCACGCAACCGAACAGAACCTCGCCTTGCTACACGCCATCGGCATTCCAGCCGAAGACCGGACGTTAGAGATGTTTCTCTCCGAATCTGAACGCGAGGCCGCATCTCAGCGGTTTGAAGCGGCCGACATCCGCCCCCAGGTACACAAAAATGTAGAAAACGACAACGTCGTTTTCGGATTACGCAAAGACATGTCATCGCACCAACCAACCTATCCGAACGCCTCGCGAATGACAGAAAACTGCCCGATAGTCGGCATGTTCCCCGGCGCAGGCTGGCAATTGCGCGAATGGATGCCGGAACGGTTCGCCGCCATCGGCGATAAATTGGTGCGGCACTTCAACGCACACGTGCTGATTTTCGGCGGCCCCCGGGAGGTAGAACTGGTGAACACCGTCGCGAATCTAATGCACGCGCCCGCGATTCCGTTTGCAGGCAATTTGCAGATTCGGCAACTCGCGGCGTGCCTCGAAAAGTGCTCCCTCTTCCTCACGAACGACACCGGCCCAATGCACATCGCCGCAGCTGTAGGAACGCCTACCGTCGCGCTGTTCGGGCCCGGCAACCACCATCGGTTTCAACCCCTCGGCGTTTTGCACCAGACTATCCATCACGATGTGCCATGCAGTCCCTGCAAGCAGTTCACAGACAAGTGCAAAGATAACGTTTGCATGCAGCAGATTCGTGTCAATGAAGTTTGGGAAACGGTAAGGGCGCGATTACAAAGTGCGTCTACCCACACGCCTCTTCAAACACACGGAGATGATTTCCCCCAAGCACCTTCTGGATATCCTCATCGGAATAGCCGCGCGCGCTGAGCTCCGCCGTGATTTTCGGGAAGTCGCTCGCGGCTTTGAGCAAATCACCGCCACCATCAAAATCAGAACCGATGCCGACGTGTTCGATGCCGGCGATATCGATTGCATACGCGAAGTGATTGATAAGTTGCGCGAACGGTGGTGTCTTCGTCCAGCCATCCACGGTGATAAACCCCGGCACGAACGTGATCCCGACTACGCCGCCGTTCGCTGCCAACGCCTTGAGTTGCTCGTTCGTCAGGTTACGGGGATGCCTGCACAACGTCTCGCAGTTGCTATGCGATGCGATGACTGGGCGTTCGGAGATATCCAGCACGTCCCAAAACCCGCGCTCGCTGATGTGCGACACGTCTACCAGCATGCCGATTCGGTTCATCTCTTGCACCAAGTCTATCCCGAAGCGCGTCAATCCGCCGCCCATATCACTTTCGCTGTTGCCTGTCGATGCCCACGTGTTCGGGTTATGCGTTAAGCCGATAGAACGCACACCGAGCAAGTAGAGCGAGTGCAAGATATTCAGGCTCCGTTCCACCGCCTCGCTATTTTCAATGGCAAGCACGGCGGCGAGTTTCCCTTGCGCCTTCGCCTCGCGAATGTCGTCTGCTTTCCGGGCGATGCAGATGTCGTCGGCATTCGCTTGCACCTCGGTGTTGAACCAGCCGAAAGCATCCAACGCATAGGCGAGATGGTTTTTCCACGCCCGCGTCACGTCTACCGCAAAGAAGGCGGCATCAATTCCACCTTGCCGCATTTTCGGGATGTTGAGTTGGATGCCGATTGCCGCCTCTTCCGGCGGCACGGGCCCGCGCAGATAGGCGATGGTGCCGTTGTGCTGTTCTGGATTCGTGGCGTTCTCATCGGCAAGGCTGACGTTGCCGCGGCGGATGTGCGCAACGATGGCATCGTTGTGCGAATCAATGACGAGGGATTTCTGGTGTAAATCGCGAACCCGTGGTTCTGATGGCATCATGCTCATTCTCCTTCCATATCGGGACAGGGATGTCCCGCCTACCTCAACTCAAGACATTCTGTATCGTTCGTTCGGCGATTTCTGGTGTGATGCGCAACGTTGAAGCAACGGTATAGGGCAGCTGATGCTGCGCGACATACGCCGACAAATCGACGAGTGTCTCCGCAATCGCGTCGGATGCGACGGCATCCGGACGGTAGTTAATCTGCAAACACTCCAGGGCATGCTGATACTGAGGCCACGGTTGCGATTGCAGGGATGCCATGAGTAAGATGCCCAACCCGACGAATTCGCCGTGTAAAACGGGGACTGTCACACGATTCTCAAGCGCGTAAGTAAAATAGTGCTCACTTCCCTCTTCAAGCCGGCTATGCCCACACAGATTGCAGAGTTGCACCTCCATACAGAGCAACTCAAGGAGGAGCGTTAACCCCTCAGGTGTGCCTCTGCCAATGTCTCGCGCGTTCTCTAAAAGTGTTTGGAGGAGCGCGCCGCCGATGTCAACGGCTTGCGGCGTAACGCGTTCGTTGGCAGGATTCTCGCCCAACTTTTCTGCTTCCTGCCAATCCCACATCGCCGTTGCGATGGAGAGGACATCCGCGGCACCGCTGGCGCGCATCGACGCGGGCGCGTTGCATAAGACTTCCATGTCAACAATAACGGTGTCCGGTGTCTTTGTCGGAAGATAACGGACGCACCCCGCCTCGCGCACGCCTGTCGCATCGGTGAGAAAGGCATCGGTTGAGAGAAGCGTGGGGAGCGCGACGAGGGGCAAATGGTTTGCGGCGGCGACATATTTCGCCGTGTCTATCGCGAGCCCGCCGCCGATGCCGTAAACGACTTCGCCTTCGCACTTTTCGGCGATGGCATCCATCTCGACTTGCGTATTCCCACGGATATCGACGCGCTGTCGCGGGTTTATTGCGATAGCACTCGCACGCGCCCAGGCCGGCTCCGTTGTCAAGACGATAGCCTCGCGCCTGTCTTCCACCGTGGCGAAGGGACGTTTCTCAATGCTCGGTAATCGTGAGATTTTCATCATGGGATAGGATGAGTCAGTGTAAGGACGGATGGCGTTTCAGAGCCACCTCCTGCAATAAATCTTCAGAGCAAACTTAAATCAACGCGGTATATCTGCCGTGAACCTTCATGAACCGAATCGAACGTGACTGTCGTGCCATCGGGTGCCCAGCGCGGGTGCAAATCGCATCGGATATCGCCGGTGAACTGCTTCTCATGATGGAATTCGCCCAAGACAACTTTTCGGTTTTCGGCGATGTGGTAAACCATCAACTGCGCCAACCGTCGCGAACCGCGCGGGTAGGTATCGCACAGCAGCCACTGCCTATCGGGTGAGAACGAGGCGTGCCCATCACTCGGTAGCACGCCGCGGCCGAACGGCATAAAGTCGCACGCACCGTCGCTAAACACAACGAACCCCATCTCACCGGTGATGTCCGAGGAGACGAGAATCTGCGTCGGCGTTCGCCAATCAAAGTGCGAGACGCGGTAGCCGAAGGGGATTTGCATCGCCACATCGGAACCATCAGGGTTAACCGTCCACAGCGATGAGTCAAACCCGTTTTCGTGACGGCAGCGGCAGAAAAAGAGGAGGCGCGTGCCATCTGTATTAAAAAGGACATGATTAAACCACGCCCGGCCTCCGACGAGGCGTTCGCCTCCGCTCCTCCGGACAACCTCGGCGATGGAGAGGACAAGCCGCGCGCTTCCATCTTGCAGATTGAGGAGATATAAGCCATCGTCTTCAGGTTGCGCAACGATGTCGTCAGGATTCATCTTGTTGGCATAGCCGACGACAGCACGGCAGTGCGCCATCCGCGCATAGTTTAACCCAATAGCAATCGGTGCAGTCGGTGAGACAGCGGCAATCGAGCCTTGAATTGTGCGAACTATCCCAGTTGCCGGATGGACAGCACGCGAGACGAGTGTGCCATCTTCCCAATCGTTAAACGTGAATGCATCGCCTATCCAGTGCAACATGCTTCCCTGCTGGAGGTTGAACGCCGAGGTTCTCGCATACGCGGTAAAATCATGCGTCTCGCGATGGATGAGCCCAACAGCGGCGACATCTGCCGGCAGCGGCCGGTGTGTATGGAAATCCGTCTCCAGCGCGAGATGATGCGTCCCGGTGCTATCCCACGGGTTAATGCCGTAATAGCCGAAAAAATGGTGTTGAGGCGGTGTAGATAATCTGTTAACGTCCATATTTTGAAACAAAAATCTGCTTGCATCGTTTTAAACGGTAAGAATTGCTGCGCAGACGCAGTCAGGCATTCTCGCCGAAAACTACGGGGTTTTCCGGCATCCTAATTTAACCCGTAAGGTGAGGGAAACCTACCCCTCGCCATGCACGCACCGACGCAGGAAGCAATGGAAATCGTAGCCAGAACAGACATAGGCAAACTTCGCGAGCGGAACGAAGATTCATACTATTTTGATGCCGGCCTCCAACTTTTTGCCGTAGCCGATGGCATGAGCGGACACGAAAGAGGTGACTTGGCAAGCCGTCTCGCCCTCAACGTTATCGAGGAATGGGCCACCGATAAAGCGCGCTCCGCTAGCGATGTCGGCCACATCAAAAAACTGGAAATCCTGAGCGAACTCGCCACGGAAGCGAACCAACGTGTTTACGCCACCGCGCAGCACCAAACGCAGCACAGCGGCATGGGCACCACACTCGTCGCGGGCTTTGCCACCGCTAGCTACCTTGTCTACGTCTATGTCGGCGATAGCCGGCTCTACGTGTTACACGATGAAACGCTCACACAGATAACGACAGACGACTCCCTCGTGCAAAAAATGGTCGAGGAAGGACAAATTACTGCCGAAGAAAGCCGAACGCATGCAAAACGGAATATCCTAATGCAGGCAATCGGCCTATCCCCTGATGTCACCGTCAACGCCGATGTGCATCCGCTCTCACCGGGTGACATCATCTTGGCATGCACTGACGGCTTGCATGACATGGTTATTGACGACGCGGAAATCGCTGAAACTATCCGCACCGCACCGACGCTTACAGCGGCGTGTGAAAACCTCGTTGATAAGGCACTGAATTATGGCGGCACCGATAACGTTACGGTGCTCCTCGCCGCTGTCGAATAATCCGCAATTAACCACAAAACTTCCCTGGTAGGCGCGGTTTCAAACAGCGCCTACCGGGGGCAAGCACTCACGCCTACCTCATTCCTCTTGCAACCCCAAAATCAGCGCGTCCTCATCGTATGCATCGGGTTCCGGAAGCGGCGTTCTCTCCAACACCGGCAACTCAACCCGTTCTGCCTCTGCCCACAGCCGCTCCAGGTTATAGTAGTCACGTCTCTCGGCGAGAAAGATATGCACCACGAAATCGACGTAGTCAAGCAGTATCCAGTCCGCCTTCCGCGCGCCCTCTCGATGCCAGGGCCGCTGCTGCCAATTCTGTTCCAGTTCCTCAACGACAGCTTCCGAGATACCTTCGACTTGAATGTCGGAGGCACCGCTGAAAATTGCGAAGTAGTCCGTGAAGCCGTCAAGTTCGCGCAAATCGAGGATAACGCCATCTTGCGCACGCCGTCCTATTGCCGCGGCAGCCGCCGCTTTTACCATCGTTAATGTGTTGTTTTCTGTCATTTATCATGCCTCCTCCAAACAATTTCGTTTTCGTTTTTTTCTTTCCCCATCCGATTTAAAATCCGATAACCTTTCAGTCTGAGAACAGAACGGGAGAACTGAATCGTTTTGGAACTCAAACGCCAGAACCAGGGCCCGGGTCGAACGTGCTATTATAGGTATGCAGTGTATTCGGATGAATCATCACTTTTTTTTCAAGTAGATGCTGGATTTTATAGCTGGCGACGTGATGCACGGCGCGCGGCAGCTGCGTGTAAGCCAACTCTCGCACCACGTCGACTCCTTTGTGAGTGCGCGTCGGTTCTGCAAAATCGGCGACATAAAGCACCTGCGCGATTGGGCCCATTGACGGATGTCCTGTCGTATGCCACCGAATCGCTTCAAGCACCCCGGCATCTGCCACGCCGAACTGCT
>PYJE01000107.1:20707-21277 GCA_003635305.1 Candidatus Poribacteria bacterium
ATGACATCATCTTAGCATGCACGGACGGCTTGCATGATCTGGTTATTGACGACGCGGAAATCGCTGAAACTATCCTCACCGCACCGACGCTTGCAGCGGCGTGTGAAAACCTCGTTGATAAGGCACTGAATTATGGCGGCACCGATAACGTTACGGTGCTCCTCGCCGCTGTCGAATAATCCGCAATTAACCATAAAACTCCCCTGGTAGGCGCGGTTTGAAACCGCGCCTACTAGTAGCAGGAACTCACGCCTACCTCATTCCTCTTGCAGCCCTAAAATCAGCGCGTCCTCATCGTATGCATCGGGTTCCGGAAGCGGCGTTCTCTCCAAAACCGGCAACTCAACCCGTTCTGCCTCTGCCCACAGCCGCTCCAAGTTATAGTAGTCACGTCTTTCGGCGAGAAAGATATGCACCACGAAATCGACGTAGTCAAGCAGAATCCAGTCCGCCTTCCGCGCGCCCTCTCGGTGCCAGGGCCGCTGCTGCCAATTCTGTTCCAGTTCCTCAACGACAGCTTCCGAGATACCTTCGACTTGAATGTCGGAGGCACCGCTGAAAATTGCGAAG
>PYJE01000107.1:21297-40285 GCA_003635305.1 Candidatus Poribacteria bacterium
AGTTCGCGCAAATCGAGGATAACGCCATCTTGCGCACGCCGTCCTATTGCCGCGGCAGCCGCCGCTTTTACCATCGTTAATGTGTTGTTTTCTGTCATTTATCGTGCCTCCTCCAAACAATTTCGTTTTCGTTTTTTTTATTTTTCCATCCGATTTAAAATCCGATAACCACTCAGTCTGAGAACAGAACGGGAGAACTGAATCGTTCTGGAACTCAAACGCCAGAACCAAGGCCCGGGTCGAACGTGCTATTATAGGTATGCAGTGTATTCGGATGAATCATCACTTTTTTTTCAAGGAGATGCTGGATTTTATAGCTGGCGACGTGATGCACGGCGCGCGACAGCTGCGTGTAAGCCAACTCTCGCACCACGTCGACTCCTTCGTGCGTGCGCGTCGGTTCTGCAAAATCGGCGACATAAAGCACCTGCGCGATTGGGCCCATTGACGGATGTCCTGTCGTATGCCACCGAATCGCTTCAAGCACCCCGGCATCTGCCACGCCGAACTGCTCTTCGGCGAGTTTTACGCCGATAATCGCATGCAACAGTGCAGGCGTAACTTGCTCCACCGCATCGAGATGAATTTCATAACGCGCCGCAGTGCGATAGAGCTCTTCTCGACTCATCCACTTCGCGCAGTCGTGGAGCAGCGCGGCGAGACGAGTTTTCCCCACATCTACCGCATGGCACTGCGCGAGCTCAATCGCCATCTCCTTCACAGAGAGGACGTGGTGGTAACGCCTTTCTGTCAGTTTCTCGGCGAGATATTCTTGGAGCGCAACAGCAGTCCCGCCGCATTCGTCGTTCGGGTATTCCCAGCGTTCTCTTTTTAACTTATTCGGTGGCATCGTCAAGGTTCGTTCCTAATTGAGTCAGAATTTCGTATTCCGTTTCAGACGTTATGGGAACGGGCACGGGCGTGCTGATGACGTATTCCTCGTTGAGCCATTTACCCAGGTCGAGTGCTTTGCACCGCGCGCTGCAAAAAGGGAAGTTTTTGGGCAGGGGTGTGCCTTCTTCCCAGACAAATTCGTAGTCCGTTCCGCAGAGGCTACAAGTGTGTTGCATGTCTCTTTCTCCTTACTGATATAGCCGATGCAGACAAATATAATCGCGGACCGGCTCTGGCACGAGATATCGAATTGAATGTCCCAGTGCAATCCGTTTGCGAATTTCTGTTGCCGAGATAGCCACGCCTGTTATCCGAAAGGTGGTAACGCGATTTCGGACAGCGGGTGGCACGTGCGTCAACTGATAATTCGGGCGCGTCGTCGCAATCATCTCGCATCGCGCTAAAACTTCGTCAAAATCCTTCCAAATCTGATATTCAATGAGCGAGTCTGCGCCGATAATCCACCCGATTTTGGCCGTATCGCCATAGAGGGTTTGCAAATCCTTCAACGTCTGGATAGTATATGAAGGCCCGGCGCGTTCCACCTCCATCCGCGACACCTCAAAGCATGGGTTCTCTGCCGTGGCTAAGCACACCATCTGATAGCGGTGTTCCGGTGAGACGATATGCGTTGCGGCTTTATGCGGCGGGCGTGCCGAGGGCATAAACACGATTTTTTCGTAGCCTAACCCTTCCCGCACCTGTTCCGCACTGAGCAGGTGCGCGTAATGAATCGGGTTGAAGGTGCCGCCCATGATGGCGATTTTCTCTGCTGGGGTTTCCATACCGCGTTCCAAGCCTTGATAGAAAGTATATAGCTTTTCAAAAGAAAAATCAACGAAAAAAGAGAACGCCTCCCCCCAACCGTAGGTTGAGGGCCTGTCCCTCAACACACCGCGGGCTGGACGAAAGCAAGTCGGTATCGCCGCGCTCGTCGTCGCCGCCTGTCCCTCAACACACCGCGGGCTGGACAGAAATGCACGCAACCGGTTCTCGCCTCAGCCCGTAAGAGATTTCTATTTTTCGCCGAGCGTTACCGCCCGAGTCATCGCCCGTCCGTTCCGATAGATTTTAAGATTGACTCGCGTATGCGGTGCGGCACTCATGACACATCGCAACAGTTGCGGATAATTTTCCACCGGATGCTCGTTGAATTCAAGGATAATATCCTTGGGCAGAAGTCCACTCTTGTGTGCGGGACTGTTTTCAGTGACGCGCGTGATGAAGATGCCTGATTTGCCCATCTCGATTTGGACACCGAGCCACCCGCGCGCGACTTTCCCGTGCGCGATAATCTCCTGCGCAACCGACAAAACCGTTTCAATCGGAACGGCGAAAGTCACCCAAGATTGCGATGCAGGCTGGATGCGGAACTCTGTGATGTTATCACCTTCTACTACTGCCGGCACCCCGGGAACGGCATCTGTCAAAACTGCGAGGATCATCCCGACAACCTCGCCCGCGGTATTGACGACTGCGCCGCCGCTATTGCCAGGCGTGACAGGCGCGTTGATTTTGATAACCTCGGCGCAATGGTGATTGGGCAAGATGTCCCAACCACCGACGATGCCGAAGGAGATAACCGGGCTCGCACCGTAAGAACTGCCCACCGTGACTACCCAGGAGCCGCTATCAATGTCGGCAGAGTTACCATGGCGGATTTGGGCACCCTCGCGGCCGCCCGCTGTTTTAACACGCAGCACGGCAATGTCTGTCATCACATCCTCACCAAGCAGTTCAGCATTGGCACGCTTGCCATCGTGAAAGACGACTTCCACCTGCTGGACAGCACCATCAAACGTCGTTGTCACAATATGCCCGGCGGCATCAATAACGATGCCGGAACCGACGTTTTGCCGTGTGAGGACAGTTTTCTGGAGCTCCGGCGGGAATTGCGGCAATTCAAGCTGATGCGTTGCTACCACTTTGACAATCGCCGGCCGCGAGGCGGCGACTACCTTCTGAAATTCCTTCTCAATCCGTTGGAGCATGTTGCCTTGCGCAATCCCTGGGACGACTGCGTACAAGAGCAAACTAAATAGGAGTAGCGTTAATTTCTGGAGACGCATACGTTTATCCTCTGTGGCGCGGGACAGATTTCCCTCGCCTTGGGGGTAATAAAGGTTACGAGAAACTACAATCCTCCTTGCGTTGGCACGCCGGTGTAGCTCACCTGCTTTAAGACGTAATGCTGCATCGGTTGCGATGAGATACCGGTTCCGGCGAAACCAGAGGGTAGTGCCGTTCCGCGCGTTCGCGTTGCCTCAGGCGGTTGCGCCGTCTGTTCTAAAGTCACCACGCGTTCGCGGTTACTGTCAACCAGTTCCCGCTGATAAACGACGTATGTGACAGAGGAGGCAAACACCAACACCAGCGCGCCGTATGCCCATCGCGGCAGCGTGAAGCCATAGACGAGCCGTTTCCAGAAGGGGACTGTGATGCGCGGCTCATCGGCGAGCCGTTCGTGTAGCGTTGTCGTAAAATTGGGCGAAGGTTCAACGTGCGGTAACTCCTCCACCTCCGTGAGCGTCTGCGCAAAGAGGACGTATTCACGCTGACATCGCTCGCACTGTTCAATATGCGCCTCGAAACTTTTTAGCGTTCGATAATCGATTTCGTCTTCGAGATGGGCGGAGAAGTGGTTCTCAGCCTGTAAGCAGTTCATAATTTCTCCATGAAAGGCTTTAACTTATCCTTCAATATGAGTCGAGCTCGGTTGATTCGAGATTTAGTGGTGCCAATGCGGATGTCAAGGACTTTGCTGATTTCCTCGTAGCTGAGGCCTTGAATGTCACGCAGCACCAGCGGTTCTCGATATTGTTCGGGTAATGCCGCGACAGCTTTTCGGAGCGCGTCGCGGAGCTCCTTGCGTTCCAGCACCACATCGGGTTGGTAGGAGGCATCGGCGGGCGCGTTGGCGATGCGGCTCTCGACACCGGCGGATGCATCCTCCGCATCGTCATCTTTCACCGTATTATCCACCCAGTGCCGTTCGCGGCGCGAGCGATTGCGCAGCTCGTTTTTGCACAAGTTTGACGCGATGTGATACATCCACGTGTTGAATTGCGCGCGTCCCCGCTTGTAACGAGGGGCCGCCTGAAAAATGCGGATGAACGTCTCCTGTGCCAAGTCCTCGGCACTGTCTCTGTCACCGATGAATTGCGCGATAAAATTGATTAGCGGCCGCTCATGCCGGCGGACTAAGAGCGTAAACGCGCCCTCATCGCCTTTCTGAAAGCGTTCCATTAATTCATCGTCTAATTCAGGCATCAGTTCCCTCCGTAGGTGCTTATGCTTTTATCCACACCTAACCGCCGATTTAGTTCCAACTTTTTTACCGCTGCAACATGAACCTCGCGCGCATGATGATAAAAGAATTTTATCATATATATCCAAAAATGTCAAATTGCGCAGGAATTCCGCGTTTTTCCTTGCATCCCTACCCAAAATATGGTATCATAACAGATGTCAATACATGCAAGTGAAACAAGACAGACGCAAATGCTAGCATGTGCCACTGGTAGGCGCGGTTTGAAAACCGCGCCTATCGGGCTCATTCTGCGTCCGTTCTATGAAAAACCAATGCCTTCTCGGCACACAGACAAAGGAGCTGATTTATGGCAGACACACCGAGAACCGCGGAAGAGCAGCCAGCACCCGCGCCGCGTGCAGCCATCTTTACCGTGAAAAGCGCGGAACGAGCCGCATGCAACGTGTTGGTACTGACGCTCGTCTACATCATCGCCGTTTTCATCTACGAAGTGGAGACAGGCTGGAACGGCATTCTTGCGGTAGGCTGGACGCTCTTTGAGCATTCAACGAAGTTTATCGCATCGGCAACGATTCTGATTGTATCCAGAGAAGGAGGTGACATTATGTTATTCCACCGATGGGAGGCGGCGCGCAAACGGCACGCCGAGCAAGTCGCCCAGGCGAGAGACGAGGGCCGCGCGGAAGGCCGCAACGAAGGCTTCGCGCAAGGCCGCGACGCAGTGCAGCAGGAGTGGACAGCGTGGAACGCACGCCGGCTCGAGGCGGAGACGAAGGGGCACCCTTTCAACGAACCGCCGCCGCACTCCCCACAGCAACCGTAAACATACCGCCAGCGACAAAGAAGGCGTGGGCATTTTTAGTGCCCGCGCCTTCTTTTTTCTTTACAAAATACCAACGTTGTGATACATTTATATCTCAGAAAACGTCATCAGGACTTACGCGAATGCTAGAATCCTCCCGCCGGTAGGCGCGGTTGCAAACCGCGCCTACGGGATTCGTGCTGCGTCAGTCCTAGTCACAAAGAACAATTGGAGGACAACTATGTTTGAACAAGTTTTACAAGAAGTCGAGGCACAATGTCGCGAGGAACGCATCCCGATGTTGGGCTCCGAAAAGGCGGAATTTCTTGCCGCCTGCGTTGAAAAGGCGAAACCGACGCTGATTGTGGAATGCGGCACAGCCATCGGCTATTCCGGGCTCTGGATGCTGCGTGTGTTGAAGAATCTCGGCTCAGGACGCTTGATAACAGTGGAGATTGAAGCTGAACGCGCAAACCGCGCGCGCGCCAGTTTTGAACGCGCCGGTGTGGCAGAACTGGTGGATTCGCGCATCGGCGATGCACAGGAAGTGCTGAAAGGCATCGAAGAGCCAGTCGATTTTCTGCTCCTTGATAACAACTTCAGCAACTATTTCCCCTGTTTCCAAGCGATTGAGCCGCAATTGACGAATCCTGCCACGGTTCTGGCGGATAACGTCGGCATCGGCGCGGAACAGATGGCGGATTACCTCACGCACGTCCGCGAGCGGTATGCATCCGAAACGCACTGGTTTGACATCGAACTGCCGTGGGTGAAGCAGGACGCGATTGAGGTGAGTATTTATCGGCGTTGAGGTTATGATATGAGATACGATTTTACCGAGATTGCGCGGCTGCCTGCCTCAGGTGATAACGTCGCTATCGCAACGCAGCGGTTGGAAAGCGGTACCCAGATTCGCTACAACGGAAACGCGTTTCGGCTGTCGCATACGATTCTAGAGGGGCATCGCTTCGCCAGTAAGCCGATTGCCGTGGAAGCACCGCTGTTGTCGTGGGGATTGCCGTTCGGGTTCGCCTCGCGTACCATTGCACCCGGCAATTACGTCTGCAACCAGAAGATGATTCAGGCGTTGACGATTCGGAACCTCGATTTTGCGTTGCCAGCAAGTCCCAACTTTCGCGACGTGATGACACCTTACGTCTTGAACGAAGCAGAATTCCATACTGGGCAGCAGGTGACGCGTTATGAACACCAACGAACTTTCCTCGGCTATCGGCGGCCGGGGAAACGCGGTGTCGGCACGCGGAACTACATCGTCGTGATGGGCACAACGGCGCGCACCGCCAGTTTCGCACGGCGGCTCGCCGATGAGTTTGACAGCGTTGCAGATGCGTATCCGAACGTCGACGGTATCGTCGCCGTAGCGCACACCGAAGGCGGCGAGCGTCAACAACCGAATAATCTGGCGATGCTCCTCCGCACCCTCGCCGGTTTCACCGTGCATCCGAACGTCGGCGCGATGCTCCTCGTCGATTACGGGACAGAGTCGGTTAACAACGAGATGTTAGCCGACTACATGACGCGCGAAGGATATGAGAGGGGCGATGTGCTTCACCACGCCTTTCGGTTGCAGGGAAGTTTTGACGCGGATTTAGGGAGTGGCACAAAGATTATTAGCCGCTGGCTTGAGAGAGTCAACGCCGTTGAACGGACGGAGCAACCGTTAGAAAATCTCAAAATCGCGTTGCAGTGCGGCGGTTCAGATGCGTTTTCGGGTGTGTCCGGCAACCCTCTCGCCGCTTACGTCGCGAAGGAGGTTATCCGTTACGGCGGATGCGCCAACCTCGCGGAGACAGATGAACTCATCGGCGCGGAGGCGTATGTGCTCCAGAATATCCGCGATGTGCCGACAGCGCGCAAATTCCTCAAGACAATCGAAGATTTCAAGGCGCGCGCCGGGTGGCACGGGCACTCTGCAGAGGGGAATCCATCGGGAGGCAACAATTTCCGCGGACTCTATAACATCGCCATAAAATCCATCGGCGCGGCGATGAAACGGCACCCCGATGTCTGCCTCGACTATGTCATCAACTACAGCGAACTCATGGAGAAACCGGGCTACTATTTCATGGATAGCCCCGGCAACGATTTGGAGAGCATCGCCGGACAGGTGGCATCCGGTGCTAACATGATTTTCTTCGTGACAGGCAACGGCTCCATCACTAACTTCCCCTTCGTGCCAACGATTAAGATTGTGACGACAACGGGCCGATACGAGATGTTATCAAACGATATGGACGTGAACGCCGGCGCATACCTCGATGGCACACCGATGGATGAGCTCGGTGAAGAGATGCTGAATCTGACGGTAGATGTCGCATCTGGCACGCGTTCTGTCGGCGAAAAAGCAGGGCACTCGCAAGTCTCGCTGTGGCGCGATTGGAAGCAGACTGGGCCCGCAGATTTGACACTGGCATTAGAAGCATCGGCGTTGAAGTCAGGGGAACCGGTTGCGATGGAGGCAGCGGACAACGAAACTGTGTCCATCGGCAAAGAGACATTCCGCGCCTTCCAAACCGAAGAGGGATACCGAACCGAGCAGCTCGGACTCATCCTACCGACGAGTCTCTGCTCCGGGCAAATTGCTCAGATGATAGCGCGCCGTTGCAACGATAAAGGCATCGGTAAAGAGAAGGGCGTCTCCCGGTTTGTGGCACTGCCGCATACCGAAGGGTGCGGGGTATCCAGCGGCCGTTCCGAAGAGATTTACACCCGCACGATGATAGGGCATCTCACGCATCCGTCCGTCGCGCTCGGTTTACTCTTAGAGCATGGATGCGAGAAAACTCACAATGACCACGTTAGACACGCCATCCAGCAACTCGGCATCTCACCGGAACGATACGGATGGGCAAGTGTGCAACTTGATGGCGGCATTGACGCTGTCATTGAGAAGGTGCAAGAATGGTTTGAAGAGACGCTCCACGGAAGACCCGAGGTGCCTGTCGTTGATACTGAATTAGCGCGCCTCTGCATCGGGGTGATGTCAATCGGCGAATGCCCAGACGGTTTAGCGGCACTCACGCGCACGATTGTCCGTGCCGGCGGCACCGTCGTCGTGCCAGAAAACGCGACGTTTCTCCCCGCGCTGCACGCACCGAACCCAACACTAGCGTACGGACAATCCGTTGAAAAATCGGGATTGCACATCATGGAAACCCCGACAGAACAGCCGATGGAGACGCTGACCGGACTGGCCGCCACCGGCGTTGCACTGACACTGGCGCATGTCGTCGGCGCGCCGCTCCAATCGCATCAGATGGTGCCGTTGATTCAGGTATCCACCGATGCATCTACGCGGGATAAGTATGGCGACGACATGGATTTGGATACCGATGATGTGGAAGCCATGCTGGCGTGCATTTTGGAGGTGGCTTCGCGTCGATACACGCCGAAACTGCACGGGAAGGGGAATACGGATTTCCAATTGACGCGGGGGTTGTTGGGAATTTCAATGTAATATTGGCGAGGAAAACCCCTTGCAAACCCGTAGGGCGAGGGCCTGTCCCTCGCCCTACGGTTCAATTTACAACGGCAGCGCAATAGGCGCGCCCATTTCGGATGAACGATACGTCGCCTCCGCCAATTCAATCCCATCGCGGCCGATGCGGCCGTGCGTTGTCGGTTCCTCCTCGCCAGCGATGCATCGGAGCCAGTGGTGAATGCTCGCGCCCTTGGCCGCGATGCTCCAATACCGTTGCTCGCGCTGCGCCGCCGGCATGTTGCGATAGGTATCATCGTTCGGCACCGGCGCGGTGAACTCTTCCGCTGAAGGCATATCGTGCGTTTTCCAGCGGAGGCCGTGCCGGATAAGCGTGGCAGAACCTTTGCTTGTGACGAGCCCATTCCCACCATGTCCGATTTCCGCCGCCCAACTCTTCATCATCATCCCCACACCGCCGTTTTTGAATTGCACGGTGAGGATAGCGTTGTTTTCTACAGCCGCTTCCGGTGCAGGATAGGTGCCGCCGAGTGGAACATGGCTGGTAACCCCATAGACAGAAACCGCGGGACCATACAGCCACAGCCATATATCAAGGTGATGAATGGCTTGCTCCACGAGCATACCGCCAGATTCTTCTTTGACGAAAAGCCATGGGTGCCGTTCCGGCGAAAACCAGCCGACCTGGGTGGAATACGCCATCTGCAAGGTGCCAAGCGTGCTATCATCCAGCAATGCCTTCAGTTTTTGATGGCCCGGGTCGAAGCGCATCATGTATGCTACCATCAAGAGGACATCGGCGTTCGCCGCTGCGGCTACCATTTCATCTCCCTCAGCGACGTTGCAACACATCGGTTTCTCCATGAGGATATGTTTGCCGGCGGCAGCGGCGGCAAGCGTTATGTCGCGATGGGGCCGCGGGTGGACGCACACGTCAACCGCGTCAATATCGTTTCTATCAAGGAGCGCGCGATAATCGGTATAAGCATCCGCACCGAAGCGTTCGGCTTGTTCGGTGGCAGCGACTTCGTTGATGTCGGCGATGGCGACAATGTCACCGTGCCGCGCCGGTTCTTGGTAATATGGGGCGTGGAGGTTGCGGAAGATGCCTCCGCAGCCAATGATGCCGATTCTGAGTTTGTCCATGGAGGTTCTCCTATTTTCAGGGATTGCGGGGACAGGCCTCGTCAGACAGGCTATAGGGCGGCTTTTTTGCGTAGGATAGGCGGCAGACCTGCGTCTTCCAAAAGCGCGAGTGCCTCCGCGATAATCTCGTGTTGCAGTAACGGATTGTTCGGTTCGCCGAGGGAATTGCCAAACGTATAAGGCACGAGCAGGGCGCGAGGCGGTTTCACTCGCCGCGCAATCCTTTCCACAAGTGTGATGGACACGGTGGAGATGCCGACTTCTTCAACGGCACGTTGGACCAGAGCCACGGTCTGGTTGCACATCGGTCAGTTCGGCGTTAGAAAGACAACATCAACACCATCCTCTTTGAGGCACTGTGCGACTTCCGGCGCGGTTTCGTTGATGAGCGGCCGCGGTTCTACAATGGAGGTGCCGAAACTGAAGTGTCGGTAATTTAGGCATCCAATTGTGCCATCGCGCGCCAGTTCACGAAACCGGTCGATCGGAAAAACGAGGTTGATATCGGTTTCCGGAGAATCTTTATCGTAACCGTATGGCTGCGCAGCCGCCGCGAGGCCCTGTGTATCAACGGTGTTCGGGATTTCACGATAGGAACAATCCCCACCCTTCACGGGGCTATCAAAAGGCGGCTGTCCCTCAAGATGCAACCCGGCAGTGGCAATCAGCGCGACGCGACACTCGCTGAGCGGCAAGCGCAGCGGCGCGTGCGGAGATGTCTTATACCGCCGAAAGCGATAAAGGCGTATAAACAGATTGTATGGAAGAATCAGTTCGTTGAAAGATGCGATGGGTTCACCTCGCCTTTTGTAAGATTAGGACGGACGCAAATGCCAGCATCATGTCAAACCGAGAGGCGCGGTTGAAAACCGCGCCTACGGGATTCTTGCAATGCCAGCATCATGTTACCCCGGTTTACAACCGCGCTGACAGAACTCGTGCCGCATCCATCCCATCACAAAAGAAATTTAGCCGTTCGCGAAAATGAGACGTTTTCTATTTTGGCATGGCAGCTGGATTGTCTCCCCGGTCAAGCCGCTTTCAATCGTGGCGAAACCGATTTCGTTGACAGCGGTATATTCATCCCGCGCGCAATCAGGAAGCGGGCCGCCCGCCAGATAATCCGTAATCTGCTTGTAAGCCACTTTGAAAGGACTGGCATTTTCGGGAAAATCCAGCGTCGCGTTGTCAACTATCTCTCCTGCTTTCTGCACAACCGTGCTTGAATAGAAGCCGGTGCTGACTGTGCCTTCGCTGCCGAGGATATCCACTGCAAATCCGCCGCGTGCACCGTGGTTTCCGACGTGGAATCCCATAACGCCGCTTGAAAAACGGATGGTTGAGCCGACGATTGCTGGTTCGGGTTCATAAAGCGCGGGCACATCGCCACCGCCTTTGACGTGCCCAGTTACTGAACCCGGGTCATAGCCTGCAAACTGGCAGATCATGTCAGTGGTGTGAATGGCAAACGACAGCACGCCGCCGCCGCAATAGCCGATGACGCTTTGCACCTCGCCGATAAGCCCATCCTGGATGAGCGATTGGAGGCGGATGAGATGCGGCCCCCAATGCCGCGTGTAATCGACAACGATGGGGATGCCTTTTGCGTCTGCGCCGGCTGTCATCGCGTCTACCTCCTCAAGCGAGCAGCCCGCCGGTTTTTCAAGGAAAATCGCCTGAATCTCCGCTTTCAGGACGTTCTGCATCACGTTGAAATGGTGCGGCCCGCGCACACAGACAGCGACAACGTCCAACGCCTCGCTCTCCAACATCTGCACGTCTGTTTCATAGTAGTTGATAGAATCGTCTGGAAACCCAGGGCCCCACGTTTGCCGAAACTCGGTTCGGCGTTCAGCGGACATGTCTGCAACTGCCACCAAGTCGGTTGTCTCACACAACCGGATGCCACCCGCATGGCAGTAGGGATACGGTTCATCGGGAGTTGAATAACGGGCGGCGATGCTGCCTAACCCGATAATGCCGACACGATACATTGGTGTGCCACCTGATCTTTGAGATTTTTGAGATTTTACCACAATCTGTCTTAAATGTCAATTCTTTTCTCTGAATCCAAGACTATTTAGTTTTCCGTTTTTGATGGCCTCCCCCTATAGCTCAGAATCGCCTGAACCTGCCCTGTTTGAGCTCCCCCAATTGCAAACGACAGCATAGGAGAACCCAATCGCTCTGCGCGTTTCAGAAAATCTCTTGACAGAAAAGCGTTTTTTAGGGTATAATTAATATGGAAATTATGCAGCACCTTGGAGGGAAAACTATGTCGACAACGAATTTGAAACAACGGATTCGCAATAGGGAAAACGTCCACGGGGTTTCCGTTTCAATGACGACACCGCGCGACGCGCTGGCTACGCGGATTGAGGAAGGCGGCTACGATTTTGTCGCTGTCGATAGCCAACATTCGGCGTTCAGTGAACAACAGCTTGTTGCATTCTGCAACGTGGCAGATGAACTTGATATCCCGGTTAACTTTCGGATTAAACATACCCGGAACGCTTATCTCATCGGGAACTACCTCGATTTGGGGCCCTCCGGTATTGAAGTGCCGCAGGTGGAACTTGACGCGACGGTGGATGAGGCAGTCGCCGCTTTTTACTATCCGCAGCAGGGAATTCGCAGTTGGGGTGGTAGCGCGCGGAGAAATGCTGCGGGCCGCGAACGACTTGAATATGCCGACTGGTGGAACAATTACGGCGTGCTCTGGATGCAAATTGAATCTATTGAGGCGGTAACACATGCACGCCAACTCGCCAAACCTGGCGTGGATTGCCTCTCCTTCGGGCCCGCCGATTTGACATTCAGCATCGAGAACCACCCACATCACGCGCTCCAAACGGTGGACGCGTGCGTGCAGTATGTCGCCAAGGCGTTGGAGGGAAGCCCTACCACCGTCTGCTTCCGGAACGGCAGCCCGAGCACCCGTCAAAAGTATGCCGACATGGGTGTTACTGTGTTTTTAGAATACTAGTATGAACTACGCACTCATCAGCACGGTGACAGCAGTGGCGGACCGGGGGAAACTGCGGGAAGGCGCGCGCCTGCTAGCAAAGTTAGCACACAAGCACAACCTCCCGATAACATGGGCAATAACACCCGATGCCGCCCGAACCTTGGCGAAGGACATCACCGCAGCGCACACCGAATTTGGCGATGAACCCTTGCTCATGATGGACATCAAACCGCTATGGGATGCAAGCTGGCAACACCACGTAGCGCGAGGGACTGAGGCGGGTGTCCGCGACTTTTCCACCGGCACGGAAACCGCATCTCTCGCCGAACATCTCGTTCAAATGCGCGAAAAACTGCAGCCGTTCATTACTGCAGCGTGGAGCAAACTGGCGCGGGCGATGCCGTGGGCGGAGCCTGTCGCCGCAGGCGCAGTCTGGAAACATCACGTACTCCTTCACGCTTTGGAAAAAGCTGGGTTTCAGTGCCTATGGGGATACCATCACGGCGATGCCGAAACGGACAGCGGCGCACCTTTCGGATGCTTCTATCCATCGGCAGAACAGCATAATTTCAGCACCACATCGGCAGGCAAGATAGTCGGGGTGCCGTATCAATCAACGCCGATAGAAAACCTCCGCGCCGCGCTTTTGAACGATACGCAGTTGCAGAACGTCAATGTCTATCTGGAGAATCGCGCATGGAACCGGTGGCTCGGCTATGTCGAACATATCAACGCGCTAGAGGTGGCAGAACTGGGAGAAGAGACGCTGGAACGGTTGGATGCCTATTTTGCCCATGTCGCTGGCACGGAAATGATGAACTCGATGCCGCTATCTGAAATCGTTCGCGATTATCAAGCGAATTGCCAACAGACTGAGCCTACCTGTCTGTATGCCGCTGCAGAGAAATCGTTGCTTTACTACGATGCCGAATGTCAACTCACCTTTACCGAAGGCACGACAGAGCCGGTGGATATGAAAAACTATGTCTCGCCACCCGCAGAGACAAGTGATGGCACCGAGTATCATTTACCGCAGGTGACGCAGCTGCTACCGAGCCGGCAACGTTCCGAATTGCGCCTCGCCTTGACGCTGGAATCGACGAAGGCGATGCCTTACGGTGTGACAATCTGGGGGGACCACGGTGGGTTGCGCCTCGCCACGTCAAACGCCGAATCGGTGACATGGGTAGGCGAGCATCTGCTGTGCGCGCGCCTCGCATTGCAACCCGGAAATAACGAATTTGAAATTATTTTAACGATTTGAGAGGATAAAAATGGACAAAGTGTTAGGTTTAAAATGCCGCGAATGTGAACGGACATACCCGAAAGAACCGCTCCACGTTTGCGAATTCTGTTTCGGACCGCTGGAAGTCAACTACAACTACGAAGTCATCCAAAAGTCCATCTCCAGACGCACCATTGAACAAGGACCGGAAAGCCTCTGGCGATACGTAGCACTGCTGCCGGTCGACGGTGAACCCACGGACGGGCTTCACTCCGGTTTCACACCGCTCATTCACGCGAAAAACTTGGGCGACGAACTCGGCGTGAAGGAACTCTATATCAAAGACGATTCAGTCTGCCACCCGACGCTCTCTTTCAAAGACCGGGTGGTGGCAATCGCGCTCAGCAAGGCGAAGGAATTCGATTTTGATACTGTCTCGTGCGCGTCCACAGGCAACCTCGCGAATTCTGTCGCCGCACACGCCGCCATCGCCAATCTGAACTGCTACATCTTCATTCCCGCCGATTTGGAGCTCGGCAAAGTCGTCGCGTCGCTTGTTTACGCGCCCACCGTCGTCGGTATTATGGGCACCTACGACGAGGTAAACCGGCTCTGCAGTGAAATCGCCGGCGTTTACCCCTGGGCGTTCGTGAACATTAACATCCGGCCGTTTTACGCGGAAGGCTCGAAAACGCTCTGCTTTGAACTCATCGAGCAACTGGGGTGGGAAACCCCAGACCACATCGTAGCACCCGCCGCCGGTGGCTCGCTTGTCACCAAAATCGGCAAGGCACTCAAAGAATTCCATCTGCTTGGATTGATTGATAAACCAAACACCAAAATACACGTCGCGCAAGCGAAAGGTTGCGGCCCGATTGTTGACACGCTGAAAGCAGACAGCGATTTTGTCAAGCCGGTCAAACCCGAAACCATCGCGAAATCGCTAGCGATAGGTAACCCGGCGGATGGCATCTATGCCGCCGATACGGTGCGGCATTCAGGCGGCGCAGGCGAGCACGCAACCGATGACGACATCATCGAAGCGATAAAACTTCTCGCCGCCACCGAGGGAGTTTTCACGGAAACAGCGGGCGGTGTCACGTTGGCTGTCGCCAAAAAGTTAATTGAGAGCGGCCGCATCCGCCGAGACGAACGGGTTGTAGTCGCGATTACGGGCAACGGATTGAAAACCGTAGAGGCACTCGAAAACCGCACGGACGAACCGCACATCATCGCACCGCAGCTGAACGCCTTCCGAAAATTAATGGCTAACCTCGCGTAGGCGAACTTGGAAGAATAGCGCGGATGCAGGACAACACTCGTAGGCGCGGTTTCCAAAAAATTCCGGTAGGCGCGGTTTCCAACCGCGCATCTTAAACCGAAAACCGACGACGCTGCAGAACGCATCGCGAAACACAGAACAATGATGATACCGAAACCTGGCATCGAAACTATTCAACCTTATCAGGGTGGCAAGCCAATCGAAGAGGTTCAGCGCGAATTGGGCATCGCTGACATTATTAAGTTGGCATCCAACGAAAACCCGCTGGGTCCGTCGCCGTTAGCAGTGCAGGCAATCGCGGAGAATGCAACACAAGTGCATCTCTATCCCGATGGAAACGCCTACTATCTCAAGACAGACTTGGCGGCACATCTAGGCGTATCGGCAGAACACCTGATTTTGGGAAACGGCTCAAACGATGTGCTGCAACTCGTCGGTGAGGCATACCTCGCGCCCGGCGATGAGGTTATCTACGCCGCGGGTGCCTTCATCGTCTATCACCTCGTGACGAAGATTTGCGGCGCGACTGCCATCGTCGTCCCGATGGTGAACCATACGCATCACCTCTCAGCGATGGCGGCGGCAATCACGGAAAAAACCAAGGTTATCTTCATCGCCAATCCGAACAATCCCACCGGGACGATGGTAACAGCGGACGAAACGACAGCGTTTCTGGCACAAGTGCCAAAACATGTGCTTGTCGTTTTTGACGAGGCCTACTACGAATACGTCACGCGCGCCGATTATCCGCAGACGTTGCCTTACGTTTTGGAGGAACGCAACGTCCTCATCACGCGCACGTTTTCCAAGATTTATGGGTTGGCGGGACTGCGCATTGGCTACGGCATCGCGCCGCCCGTTATAGTTGAAACGTTGAATCGGGTGCGGCAGCCGTTCAATTGCAATTTAATCGGGCAGGCGGCGGCGCGGGCTGCCCTGAAAGATAGCGCGCACGTCCAAGAAAGTCAACGGTGCAACGCGGAAGGAAAAACGTTCCTATATAACGCGCTTGACGCGCTCGGCGTGGGATATCTCCCGACCGAGGGTAATTTTATTATGGTGTTTTTGGATAACTCGGGCGCGGACATCGCCGATGCGCTCTTGCGAAAAGGCATAATCGTCCGGCCGATGGCGGGGTACGGGTACCCGAACGCGCTCCGAGTGACGATTGGCACGCGAGAGGAAAATGAGCGGTTCATCGCAGGTTTAGGAGAAGTTGTCTCATAACTACTGGGACAGACGCTTCATTAGGGTATTACAAAAAAACGATGAAAGAACTGGTCCAACTCAGCAACAAACGTCCCACCCGGAAAATTATGGTGGGTGATATCCCCATCGGCGGCGGCAGTCCGGTTTCTATCCAGACAATGACGACGACGCTGACGCACGATGTTGACGCGACACTTGCACAGGTGGAACGTTGCGCGGAGGCGGGCGCGCAGATTGTCCGCGTCGCTGTCCCGGAAGAGAAGGACGCGAACGCGCTCAGCACGCTCGTCAAACGCGCGCCGGTGCCGATTGTGTCCGACATCCATTTCAACTATCGCTATGCGCTTGCAGCGGTGGATGCGGGTGTGGCGAAGGTGCGCATTAACCCCGGCAATATCGGCAGCGAAGAACGGATTGAGCAGGTGTTGTCTGCCGCCAAAGCGGCGAATATCCCTATTCGCATTGGCGTGAACGAAGGTTCACTTGAGAAGGACTTGCTGGAGAAATATCCCTCGCCGACAGCGGATGCACTCTTGGAGAGCGCGATGCGGCACGTCAAAATATGCGAGGCACACGATTTCACGGACATCGCTATCTCTGTCAAATCCAGCGATGCGCTTCGGATGATTGAGGCGAACCGGATGCTTTCGGCGAAAGTGCGTTACCCGTTGCATCTCGGTGTGACAGAGGCCGGCACACCGCGGCGCGCGCATGTCAAATCGACGCTCGGTATTGGCACGCTATTGTTAGAAGGCATCGGCGATACCATCCGCATCTCTATCACGGGGGATCCGGTGGAAGAAGTCTTGACAGCGAAGGAACTCCTGCGTGCCCTCGGCATGGCGGAGGATATGCTTGATGTCGTCTCCTGTCCCTTCTGTGGACGGGGAGACCCGGGGGCTGATTACGAGAACATTGTCGCTATGGCAGAGGAACTACTGGAGAAACACGGCATCAAAATCCCCGTGGCGGTGATGGGCTGCGAGGTTAACGGGCCCGGTGAGACGCGCAACGCCGAAGTCGGTATCCATCTCGGTGGAAAGGAGCTCGCCGTGTTGAAAGTGCGCGGGGAACGGGTGCGCACGTTCCGCGGCAAAGCGGAGGTAAATCCGGAGTTTTTGGCGAATGCGTTGTTGGAGGCCGCGCAGCAGCTGCAAAACCCGTAAGCGCGGTTGAAAACCGCGCCTACCAGGGGACAGGCGCAAACCGCGCCTACCAGGGGACAGGCACAACCGCGTCTACCGGGGACAGGCGCAAACCGCGCCTACCGGGGACAGGCGCAAACCGCGCCTACTAGAGGGACAGGAAATACCATGTCAAACCAGCGCGAAACCACGATTACACGCAAACTCGTGGACATTCTCGAAAAGATGCGACACAGATGGGACATTGAAGTCGAAGTGAACGCCTTCACCGAAGGCGGCGACACCCTTGACGCTCTTGTTATTGAGCGCGGACGCGAACCGGTAGGTATTGAAGCGAAATTCGCCACAACGACAAACGCCACGAAACTCATCAAACAGGCGGAATCCCGATTCGTTCACGAGTTGGAGACAGAATACCGCACCGTCGGAAATATGCTCAACAACGTCATGTCCATCATGTATCCCGATAAGTTCAAGCGGGTTGCGGGACGGGACATCGAAAAATACCTGCGCGCGACAGATAACCTCCACTACAAACTCGTCAGTCGACACGGACAGTTCCCGCAAAACGGCTGGGCAAAAGGCAAAGTGACAGACATCGCGAACGCGCTCTATGTCGGCGCAATGCCCACCTCCCACCTTGAACAAGCCGTCGATGAGATGGAACGCAGCATCGACACGGCGGCAAATCTGATTGCGGATGCTGTTACGGAACATCCCGCCATTGGTTCTGCGATTGAGGAGATTTTGCACCAAGCGGTTTTCGTGACAGACGAGAAGATATCGCACCAAGAAATGTTCGCGAGAGACAAGAACGTGAAAATCCACGTCCAGACGCTGCGGATGGCCGCGCTGATTATCACGGATGCATTCGTCTTTCAGAGTGCCCTCGCCGGTAAAGAAGAATTAGGATTGGGGACTGTCCGTTCACTGAGTCGGTTAATCTCTCCATTAACAGGCGGTTCAGTAGACTACGCAGATGTTATCAGGGACTGGAATACAATCCTTAACGTGAACTATGCGCCGATTTTCAAAGATGCGCGTGAACTTGTGGAGGCACTCGCCACGGACGACAGCCTCGTGAAACCGATTTTGACGATTGTGTGCGAGGCAGCCAAAAATCTGGTGGATACCGGCCTAGCGCAGATTCACGAACTGGCCGGCATGGTATTCCAAAAACTCATCACCGACCGGCGATATATCAAGGCGAACTACACGCTGCCGACATCGGCGACGCTGCTTTCGGCACTCGTGTTACCCAAACTGCCGGAGGGGAAACTACCGAAAATCGCCGACTTCGCCTGCGGAACGGGTGCATTGCTCAGCGGCGTATACCAACGCCTCCTGATGTTGTATGAACAGCAAGGCGAGAAGAACGGCAGGGACATCCATCGGCAGATGCTAGAAGAAAATATCGGTGGCGCGGACGTGATGCCCAACGCAACACACCTCACGGCGGCACTCCTTGCGAGCACGAACGCCGATGTTAAAATCGGAAGGACCCGGATTCTCACGGCACCTTACGGGAAACAAGAGGAGAGCCAACAGAAGAATACTGCCTTCGCCGTAGGTTCTCTAGAGCTGCT
>PYJE01000108.1:0-4698 GCA_003635305.1 Candidatus Poribacteria bacterium
ATCGATACGTCTGCGAAGCCTGGAGTTGAGCATTACTATCAAATTGAGGAGGTCTCATTTGGTGGTCAGCGTGAGATGTTGGTGACGCGTCGGTTGCGGGGGCCTGTGTCGCCTGCGCATCGGGCGTTGACTACGTTTGGCGAGGTGAAGCAGGCGAAATAAGGGGCTCGTTGCAGTAGCGCGGGGGACACGCCCCCGCGTGGGCTGCGGTAGTCCGAGACACGGCGAGGGACAGGCCCTCGCCCTACGTCAAAAGCGTCTGTAGGTGGGGATCGCCGGATCCTGCACTATGGCGATCTGGCGATCGCCAGCTACAGGGTTTGTCCCCCGCGCGCGTTAACGTTGGCGAGGGACAGGCCCTCGCCCTACGTCAACAGACGGAGGTTTACTGGCGCGCGGGGGAAAACCCCCGCGCGTTTTTTTCTTGTATCGAGACTGGGAGGGCTCTCCTACCGAAACAGACGCGCTGTGCTTCTTTCCAAAACCTTCTCGCCGCTCAGCAAACCCTCATATTGGAAATCCTAGGATCTTGTTAAAATTTAATTGCCAATCTGATTTGCGATGAGTGTTAAATCCAAAATGTTGACAACGCCATCGCCATTCAGGTCTGGTGATGCCTCGCCGAGACGCGAAGCGACGCGCTGCATATCTAAAACGTTGACGGTACCGTCCTCGTTGACATCCGCCAAAATTTGCGTGCGGTATGACGTGATGTCCCACAAGATGAGTGTGCTGTCGTAACTTGCGCTGAATGAAAATGAAGAATAGTGCAAACATGAGGTATTTCATCCTTCATTCCTCCTTCAAAAGCATTTTAGCACAGTTTCGCGATGTGTGCAAGAAAAAGAATCTTGCCTTCTGCCAAGCCATCGTTCTCTGCCCGGGGCGCGCGACATTCACCGGCATCTAGCGAAGTCGCCTCCGTAAAATCTGTGTCCCGTTAATGTCAACCGCAAGTGTATAGTTCTCCTGCAGGTATTTCGCGATAATTGGATGCCGCTCCTCGACAGGAATCCCATCAACCGCATCGAACCAACCGCCGGTTTTGAAGAGCACGAGTCGCGTTCCATCGCGCTCCAATGCCGAGACAACTTCGCGCTGCATGGCAGGCGTTGAGGCATACGATACCTGATGAAATCGGGTGACACTCGGCCGGTTCGCGAAGAAGTAATACGCGCCTTGACTCGTAAAGTCAAAGATTTTCTCGTTCGGCGCGGTATGTTCCTGAATGTAAGCGACAACTTGCTGAATCTGCGCTGCCTGTTCATCGGGGATGTCAACGCGGCCTGCGCGCGCCAATTCCTCCAATGCAACGCGCCGGCTGAACGGATTTTGACGCAATCGCTGCCATTTTTCTTGAAAACCAGCCAGGGGTTGATGCACTTCGCCGACATACCAGCAGAAGAGCATTATCGGTATCAGCATCCATGCAGTTTTTAGATAAGTCTCGGCACGGCGGCCATCCATCCTAAACCTTCGGCTTATGACACGCGAGAGATTTGCAAACAGAGAACGCATCATCGCTAGAAACCCACGTTCAAGCGGCAACAGACAGAGCAGCCATAAAAAGGTTGAACCGTAATGCAAATGGCCACCGTCAGCTCTGCCGAGTGCGGTGCGGAAAAAGGCTATCCCGCCGAGCAACAAGAGGAGCAGTTTCGTCGCGCCTTCTGAATTCCATAATTCACCGCGGAGGCACCGATAAGTGAGATGCACCGCCACACCTACGAAAACGCCGACTGGCAGATACCACCGAAATCCTTCACTTAAGATAAAAACTTGCCAGCCTTCCTTAGTCAGAACCGTCAGTGTATCTGATAGCGAGGGAAACGCTAAACCCCACGTCGCGATTTGGTAGCGGCATTGGATATAGGTATTCCAGAGCGCGTCGTCTAATGCACCGTGCCAGAGAAAATAGAGGCTCACCGGAAGAAAACCAAGGAGAATTCCGCATGCGTAAGTCGTCAACGGCAAAGGACGAAGGGGCATCGGCATGCCGCCTTGGAGGCTAAATAGCAGTAGGAATAAACCGATGCCGCCCAGAGAATAGAGTCCGACTTCGGTGCTATACCAGAATGCCAAACTGGTGCAAATACCGGCGAGGATGAGTTGCCATCCGAATGTGAGATAGTGGCGCGTCCAATGCCAGAGTCGCATCGAGAACGGCAGAGTTCGCCTACAGAAAAATCCTTGCATCAAGCCCGGGAGGGCTCGCCGATAGAAGTGTGTTAGGAAATTCGCCACTATTGCGAAGCTGAGCAAACCGAGGCTGTGCCGTGCGGAAACGGAGAAGTCGGTGCCGGAGGCGATGAGGACGCAGATAAAGGCAGTGAACCATCGCACGCGGAAGACTTGCAAGCCGAGAAGATAGAGCGCGACGTAGCCGAGTGGCGATAAGACGCGCTCCATTGAACGCACGCCCATCAGCGTCGGTTCAAAAATCCAACTGCCGACACCTGCCAAATAGGCGTTCTGAAAAAGCCCGTGCTGGACGTAAATATCGCGGAACGGAATGCCGCCGCGTAACATCTCATTCAGCGGCGCGAGACGTTCGCCTTCATGGAACAGATCGAGCTGCCCATCAACATCCCCTGAATACATCAGCAGGTAAATAAAAACGGGAATGAGGATAAATGCAACGCAGCCGTTAATGACGTGTAGCAGGCGAGAACTGCCTGTCTCGCCGACAATGCCGACGCTGTCACTCACAGGATAAACATCGCTGTCCGTGTCTGACTCGGAAGAATCTGTCGTATTCTGTAAAGACGGTAGAAAGCGGTTATAGAGCAGCCCTAGTTTGATGAAAAGGGAAAAACCAATCGGGAGGAAGAGTCCCGTTAATCCCGCCTCGTCAATGTTGGGCAGTTGTAGCCAACAGAACCACAGCGGCATTGATGCCAAGGCATTCGCCTTCAGCACATGGCAGAGCGGCTGTGCTGTCAGTTGCGCCGCCCAGCGGGAATAGACTTGCCAGCCGAGCCAATAGAGACATATCACCGCCGGGATGCCGATAAGTGCCAGCAGGTAGTAGAAGAATTCTTGTTGCTTTGGATACTGGTGAACGCTCACCCAACCGATGACACCGGTGGTATCGTGCCACGTGAATGCGAGGTGGTTATGGAGGAATATCCCGAAGCCTATCGCGAGGGAAACCGCAGAGAAAGTGATGAGTGCTACATACGGCTGGAGAGAAGGAGAGCGGACAACGCTTATGTCTGGTAAAAAATGCGATAAACGGGCTCGTAAGCGTTGCATGGGTTTCCTTTTCTTTTCGGGCATGGCGAGGGACAGGCCCTCGCCCTACAGATGCAGGGGCTTGCTTAGCATGGCGAGGGACAGGCCCTCGCCCTACGGATGCAGGGGCCTGCTTGGCACGGCGAGGGACGGGAACTCTTCTCCCTACGGTTGCTGGAGTCTGCTTGGCATGGCGAGGGACAGGCCCGCGCCCTACAGTGACTTATTGCACGACATCGCCTTCCACGAGTTCAACTTGGACGTTGATGTTTTTCAGGTGATTCACGGCGCGTTCAATTTCGTCCGGCGGTCCCAGCAATTCTAACATCACCCACCCCGCTTCCTCTGTGACGTTAGCGCGGCGGATGTTGGTGACTACCTTATACTGATGCCCAAGGGTGTAGATGATAGGTTCTGTCACTTTTTCCTGTGGAAAGGTTAGGCGAACCCTTAAAGAGGTCATCGGTGTTGCTCCTATATGCAAGACGTGCGCGGTTTGAAACCACGCCTACCGGGGTGTGGGATGCGCAGTTAAAAAGCGCGCCTATTGGGTTTTTTGGACTGGGACTTCAACGAAATCAGCGTCGGTTTCATCCCAGGAGAAAGCTTTCACATCGCGGATTTCGCTGCCGTAAACGGAGATAACCACGTAGGCCGCACCCGGATAGGCAGGCATGTCCCATTCCTTAAGAAATGCATCCGCCTTATCTTTTTCGGAGAAATATGCCTTGTGGTTCGGGTGTGAATGATAGAACGCTTTAATCGGCCGGTGTTGCGTCTCCGCCTCTTTGTGAACAGCGAGGAGGTCATCGGGGTGCATTAAATATGCCGTGCGTGCATCGCGCGGATAGGTGCCCGGGTCTCGCTGATGTTGTGCGTTCTGGATATTTCGGCACCGTCTGACGAATTCTTGTCTGTCTGCGTCGTGCAGAATAACGCCACAACACTCCTCTGGAAAATCCGAGCGCGCATGGGCATACATTTGTTCTAGCGTTTCGGGTTGTAAATTGAGCATGTTTATTCAGCTGCTAAACGCGAGCAGGATTTACAAGATTTACAAGATTTGCAGGATTAGGCTAAGGTGTTCGCGGTGGCGCGGTGGATGGAGTTGGCGCTAGGCCACAGCCAACGTCCACCCATCCAGTAGCCGAACCTATCCACCGGCAATAGCCGGAATAATCGAAATCTCTGCGCCATCGGCGACAGGCGTGGCCTTCCCATCAAGAAAACGGATGTCCTCATCGTTGAGATAGACGTTCACAAACCTGCGGATATTGCCGCCTTCATCGCAGAGACGCTCCTTCATCCCCGGATAGTTAGCATCAAGGTTCTCAATGATGCTTGCAATATCGGCACCTTCGACAGCGACCTCTGCCAAGTTTTGCGTCAACCGACGCAGCGGCGTTGGAATACGGACTGTTATAGCCATAATAATTAATTTCTCCTATAGACATTTTTCCTAGC
>PYJE01000108.1:4718-5406 GCA_003635305.1 Candidatus Poribacteria bacterium
CGAGCAACAAGAGGAGCAGTTTCGTCGCGCCTTCTGAAGTCCATAATTCACCGCGGAGGCACCGATAAGTGAGATGCACCGCCACACCTATGAAAACGCCGATTGGCAGATACCACCGAAACCCTTCACTTAAGATAAAAACTTGCCAGCCTTCCTTAGTCAGAACCGTCAGTGTATCTGATAGTGAGGGAAACGCTAAACCCCATGTCGCGATTTGGTAGCGGCATTGGATATAGGTGTTCCAGAACATGTCGTCTAATGCACCGTGCCAGAGAAAATAGAGGCTTACCGGAAGAAAACCAAGAAGAATCCCGCATGCGTAAGTCGTCAACTGCAAAGGACGAAGGGGCATCGGCATGCCGCCTTGGAGACTAAATAGCAGTAGGAATAAACCGATGCCGCCCAGAGAATAGAGTCCGACTTCGGTGCTATACCAGAATGCCAAACTGGTGCAAATACCGGCGAGGATGAGTTGCCATCCGAATGTGAGATAGTGGCGCGTCCAATGCCAGAGTTGCATCGAGAATGGGAGAGTTCGCCTACAGAAAAATCCTTGCATCAGGCCCGGGAGGGCTCGCCGATAGAAGTGTGTTAGGAAATTCGCCACTATTGCGAAGCTGAACAAGCCGAGACTGTGCCGTGCGGAAACGGAAAAGTCGGTGCCGGAGGCGATGAGGACGCAGATAAA
>PYJE01000108.1:5426-24222 GCA_003635305.1 Candidatus Poribacteria bacterium
TCATCGTTGAGATAGACGTTCACAAACCTGCGGATATTGCCGCCTTCATCGCAGAGACGCTCCTTCATCCCCGGATAGTTGGCATCAAGGTTCTCAATGATGCTTGCAATATCGGCACCTTCGACGGCGACCTCGGCCAAGTTTTGCGTCAACCGACGCAGCGGCGTTGGAATACGGACTGTTATAGCCATAATAATTAATTTCTCCTATAGACATTTTTCCTAGCGGATGCCTGCACAACCCTGGCTGAACCACCGCTAGGAACAACAAAAATTAAATAGAATAGTGTAAACCACACTCTTTAGCATTTTCTTCGGCAGAAGGGGCGTTCTGCCAACGCCAACGTCCCGCACGTTTCGGTTCACCCGGACGAATCGGCGTGGTGCATGTCATGCACCCAAGCGACTCATAAACATGCCCGTGCGCATCTGGCGTGAGCAACGGATTCACAGGAATGTCGTTGTCATGGATAAACTGCCACGCCTCTTCTGCTGTCCATTGGATGAGCGGGCTCACCTTCAGAATAGGGTGTGCCATGGAGGTGATAATTTCCGCCTTTGGAAGTTGCCCTCTCGTTTCCGACTGGTCCCGGCGGAGCCCCGTAATCCAGACATCCAGCGTTTTTAGAAGCCGTTGCATCGGCCGGACCTTCCGAACGTTACAGCAGTGTTCCTGCTTCGCCTTGCTGTCAAAAAACAGGTATTCACCGTGTTGCGAAACCATCCGCTGGGCTTCCTGCGCATCCGGTTGAATCCGCTCAATTTGGATACCGTAGCGCGCTTCAACCTGCTCAAGAAAGGTATATGTTTCAGGAAAGAGACGTAGCGTATCCAACGTGCAAACCCGGAACGGCAAGTGGTTTTCCGCGGCCAAGTGAATCAACACCATTCCCGACAGCTGCCCACTCGTGACAATCGCCGCCCGTTCCTTGAAACGCTTAAAAAGCGAGAATAGGATATCCTGCGGGCCCGCTGTTAAGAGAACCTCTTGGCGAAGTGATTCATCTATGGTAGAAGAAGTGCTGATTGCTTGCATGGTTTTATTAACCACATCCTCCGAAGGCGATGCAATTCTACGGCAATGCCTCCATAATATCCGATTCAACCTCAAAATAGCGACTCAGGCTGAAATAGCGTTCACCCGTGTCTGGCAGAATAGTGACGACGTTCTTATCAGCCCCTTGGCCTTTCGCGATGTGCAGTGCGGCGTAGGCGTTCGCGCCGGACGACATACCGACGAGCAGGCCTTCGCGCCGAGACAGCGTCTTCATCATTTCGTAAGCCACCTCTTCGGGCACTGCGATGACATCGTCAATGATGTCTACGTTTAAGACTTGCGGAATCATCCCGGCACCGAGTCCATCGATTCGCGTCGGCCCCGGGCTACCGCCGGATAGCACCGCTGAAACACGCGGCTCCACCGCGACGATTTTGACATTCGGACAGTGTGCCTTTAGCACTTCCCCGACACCTGTCAGCGTGCCGCCTGTGCCCACACCGGCAACGAAAAAATCGATGTCTGTCCCGATATCCTTGAGAATCTCCTCGGCAGTAGTGCGCCGGTGAATCTCCGGATTGGCAGGGTTCGTGAATTGGTTCGGCATATAGTGCCTTGGATGTTGGCGGACAATCTCTTCCGCCTTCCAGATGGCACTGGCCATGCCGCCATGTTCCGATGTCAGCACGATTTTAGCCCCGAATGCAGAGAGGAGAGCGTATTTCTCGCTACTGACGTTCTCCGGCATCGTCAAAATCACCGAATACCCGCGCGCGATGCCGACAAGTGAGAGCCCCAACCCGGTGTTACCAGCTGTCGGTTCAACGATAGTATCGCCTTTTCGCAGGAGGCCGCGTTCTTCAGCATCAATTATCATCGCGTAACTAATCCGGTCTTTGATACTGCCACCCGGGTTGTATGCCTCCAACTTTGCGTAGATAACGGCATCTTCCGTTCCGCTCAAGGCGTTCAGGCGAATTGTCGGTGTATTCCCGATAAGCTGCGTTAGGTTGTTGGCTTTCATTTGCTTGTGCGGCGCGTCACTTCTCCCTATTGAATACTTCTTAATCGGAACTCACGCGATTCAATGTTTTCCTGCCGGTAGGTGCTGTTTCCAACCGCGCAGACAGATGCGCGCTTACAAAGATTGCCTACCGAAGTCGCTGCTGCGTCCATCCTATTTAATTATACCTTAGACACATTAAAAAGTCAAATTTTTTGTTGTACAGCAATAGCTGAGTCCGTGATGATGGAGGGTGCGATAAAAAGGGAAGAATCGCCCAAGAAGGACAAACTTTCCACACCCTCCAAAACACGGCCATTTCGTCCTTACGTGAAAAATTCCTCATTATGCGGACGGACATCCACCTCAAAGCTCCACGCGCTCCGCTCCTGCTGCGCCAAAGCCCAGTACGTTTCCGCAATCGCGTCCGGTGAAAGCAGCGGCTCATTCGGTTTCAACTGATACCGCTCCCGAACCCCCGGTGTATCAATTACCCCATCGATAATCACATGCGCGACGTGAATGCCGTGCGGGCCCACCTCTCGCGCGAGTGCCGATGCCAAGCCGCGCGTCGCGAACTTCGCACTGCTGAACGCCATCGCGCCTGCTCTCCCACGCACCGAAGAAGTTGCCCCCGTAAACAGAATGCAACCGCCGCCTTTCTCAAGCATCCCTGGCACCACTTGTTTGGAACACAAGAACCCACCGAGGGTGCAAACCCGCCAGGAACCTTCAAACGCCTCCGCAGTGAGGTTCGCGAAAGTTCCCCACGCCGCGTTGCCCGCGTGGTTAATCAAAATATCAGGCGCGCCGAGCTCCTCACGAATCCGCGCAAAACTTCGCGTCACCTGCGCCGCATCCGTAATGTCTGTCGGGATAGGTAAGGCTGTCGCCCCTGTCGCCGCTAATTTTCTTTCCAAGTGATGAATATAGGCCGCTGAACGCGCGAGCAACGCAACGCTACAGCCTTCGTCTGCAAACTTACGCGCGAGGGCCGCGCCTAAGCCGGGGCCCACGCCGGAAATCACTGCTATTTTGGACATACTAACTCCTTATTTATTTCACCGATGGGCGCGGTTAAAAACCGCGCCTATCAGCATTATTCATGCCGAAGCGCGTCAATCGGATGCAGTTTCGCCGCTTTCCACGCCGGATACGCACCAAAGAAAACACCCACCAGTGCACTCACCACAAACGAAAGCACGCCATAGACTACCGAAACCTCGGTACGCCAACCCCAAAGCGAAGGCACCGCCTCCGCACCGATTATCCCTACGCCTACACCGACAATGCCACCTACCAACGCCAACGTCGTCGATTCAACCAGGAACTGGAACAGGATATCTGTCCGCTGTGCACCCACCGCTTTCCGCAAACCTATCTCCTTCGTTCGCTCCGTAACCGAAACCAACATGATGTTCATAATCCCAATCCCGCCGACAACCAACGAGACAACAGCGATACCTAAAATCATATTGGTAAACGTCTGACTTGATTCCTCCAACGTTTCCATGAACTCCGCTTGGTTCCGGACATGAAAATCGAGTTCCTTATTCGCAGCGATTTTGTGCTGCTTCCGGAGTAACTCGGTTACCTCCGTCTCGGCTGTCTGAAGAAGGTTCTCATCGTTCGCTTGGATGCTAATGCTGGAGAGATACTCTGCACCGAAAACCCGCTTCATCGCCGTTGAATACGGAATAAAAACCCGGTCATCGGGATTCCGCCAGCCGCTAGCACCTTTTTCCTTCATCACACCGAGGACGTGAAACCCGATGTTCCGAATCTTTACCGTCTTGCCAACCGGTTCTGTCTGACCGAACAAGTCATCGGCGACAGTTTTCCCGAGCACACAGACGCGCTGCCGGTAGCGAATATCGTGCGCTGTGAAAAAACTACCCCTCTCTACCGTAAAATTCGCTGTCACCAAATATTCCGGTGACGTACCGACGATGGTGGTGTTCGTGTTCCTATTCAGGTATTTCACTTGTGCGCGGTTGCTCAATTCAGGCGTAATATAGCCGAAACTCTTCCCGCGCTCCTGTAACATGGCGATGTCTTCGACGGTGAGACTCTTCCGCGAATCGGCTGAACCGCGTCCCCGAAACCGGTCTTGCCCAGGACGGACAGCGAGAATGTTCGCGCCCAACGTTTGAATGCGTTCGGTGATGTCAGCCTTCGCGCCTTCACCAATGGCTGTGGTGGTGATAATCGCGCCAACACCGATGATAACGCCTAGCATCGTCAAAATAGAACGGAGTTTATTTGCCAATAATCCGCGGATTGCGTTGGCAAAACTTTCTAGGATACTCATCCTTTTCCTCCTTGTTGCTCGCGTCTATCTGCCTCTCGGTGGGCCACCACCGCCGCCCATCCGGCGCATCGTGGAAGCGGGGTTCTGCATCATGCGCCGCCGCCAGTTTTCACCACCGCCACCGCCGCGCGGGAAACCGCCACCAATGGCGACGACATCTCCCTCGGTGAGCCCAGAGATAATCTCGGTTTTATCAAAACTGCTCACGCCTGCGACAATAGGTTGCGGACGGCCAGGTTGCCCGTCTGCCCCAACGATTCGCACCATTTTTCTGCCGCGCATGTCCAGAACAGCCTCATTCGGCAGCGTCAGGATACCTATCTTGTTGACTGCAGAGATTTGGACAGAGGCGTTCATGCCGGGTTTGAGGAACGGCATATTCTCTGCTTCAGACTGTGCTTGTTGTGCTGGACTGGGGGTTAACGCGGGTGCTTCTTCAAAAAAGCCGCCAAAGAGACTGCCCCAATCTTCTGCCGCCTCTCCTTCATCCGTTTTCGCGACAGTCGGTTCCTCTGGCTGCGCCGGGGTTTCTGCGCGCGTTGGGGGCAGACCGGCTCCTCCCTGGCCCTGCCGACGCATCGCACGGAAACGCTCGCGTTGTTCCTCTGTCAGATTACCACCCCTGTCGCCGCCTTGCTGCCGGCCTTGCCCACGCGCTGCACTGCGCGCACCAACGTTTTTCAATTCAGAGGTAACCTCAAAGGTTGTGATATTCTGAATCACTTGTCCCTGCGGTGCGATTTTCAGGACTTCGCCTTCAAACGGCATGTCCGGGTACGCCTCTACCGTAATCGTCACCGGCTGCCCAATCTGCACCTTGCCGATGTCCGTTTCGTCAACTTCCGTGACGACGTAGACAGTGTCCAAATCCGCCATCGTCACAATCGTCTGGCCTTCTGAAGACGCAAACGATGAAAGGCGCGAGGTAATCACCTGTCCTTCTTCAACCCTTTTCGCCAAAACGGTGCCGGAGATGGGTGCTTTGATGACAGTATCCTCATACTCGATTTTCCGAAGATCGAGTTGTCCTTGACTGCGTTTCAGCGAGGCGCGCGCACTCTCCATATCGCGCTCCTTCCGGTCGATCTGTTTCTGGTTTGTCATCGCGAGTTTGAGAGCGTCTTGTGCCTGCGCGATGCGATTTTTCTGCAACGGGATATCCATATCCCGCGATTCTTCGGCTGCCACGCGTTCATTAGCGACTTCAAGAGCGAACTCCGCCTTTTTAATATCGGCGCGCGCCAATTCCAATTCCGCCTCACTCGCCGGCTGCTCCACTAACTTGAGTTGCTCCGCCGAAGATTTATAGCGTGCCTCCGCAGCGCGCAATTGGGCATGTGAGGAGTCTAACGCCGCTTGTGAAATCAGCTGTTTCTCAAACAGCTGCTGATTCCGTGCATGCTCCGCTTTCGCCAGATCGAGATTCGCCAGTTCTTGCTCAACGGTAGCTTGCGCGCGTCGCTTCGTTTCCTCGCGCACCTCTTCCGAGGTAAGCAATTTGTAGCGGATTTGCGCCATCTTCAGGCTGTTTTCGGCATCCATGACACCGCGTTTGTTGGCTATTTTCTCCAATCGAATCTGTTCGGTGAGTTGTTCCAGCCGTTTTTCCGCTTCGGCGAGTGCCTCGCGCGCCTGCCGGATTTGTATCTCTGACTGCTCGCGCTGAAGTTCGATGTCAATCTGCGCTTGTTGCAAACGGGCTTCGGCAGCGCGAAGATCTGCCTCCGCCTGCTCCAGGCTAATCTGCACGTAAGTCGTTTCAATCACCGCGATAATATCGTCCTTCTCGACGTAATCGCCAGCATCCGCCTTCAATTCCAAAATCTTCCCACTCGCTTTGGAGCTGACTTCAACGATATTCAGCGGTTTGATGGTGCCTGTCGCGTCAATCGTCACGGCGATGTTGCCGCGTTCCACCGTTGCTGTCTGGATTGCTGGCGCATCGGCATTGTCGCTCCCATCTTTCGTTGCAAAGACGATGCGGCCGACAGCGACTGCGGTACCCACTACAACGACAATCGCGGCGATAATTATGATAACTTTCCATTTTCCCATCGCAATTCCCTCCTCTTTTGATTCCTTGCAATCAGTAGGAATCCATGTCTGCTATTTAGACAAAGGAATAAAAGAAAAGTTCACCTTATTTATTTCAGGGGCATCTTCACTGCACTATCGCGGCGTTCATGCATATTCTTCTCCATCGCTTCCGGGTACCGGGCGGGCAGATGCGAAACGGTGTTCAGTTTCTGCAGAGCCTCTTCCGTGAGTTGCCACCCTGCAGTTCCCAAGTTATCGCGAAGATGCCCGGCATGCCTTGCGCCGACAATCACGGAAGTTATCGCGCGCTGTTCAAGCACCCACCGAAGCGCAACTTGCGCCGGACTATATCCCAACTCCTCCGAAACGTCGTAAAGCGTCTGCAGCGTTTCATCGGCGTTCGCTGCAAAATAGCGTTGCGGATATGCCCATCCCTCTTCGGAGCGCGTGCCGCCCTGCGCTCGTTCCCCCGGGCGGTATTTGCCAGATAAAAACCCGCCTGCCAACGGACTCCAGACGACGATGCCGAGCCCTTTGTATTCGCAAAGCGGCACCAATTCCTGCTCAATATCCCGCACGACGAGGCTATATTGCGGCTGATAACAGGCGAACCGTTCCAAACTAAGCGAATCGCTAAGCCACAACGCTTCTGATAACCGCCACGCCTCGTAGTTGCTACACGCCGTGTAGCGAACCTTCCCCTGACGCACCAGATCATCGAGCGCGCGCAGCATCTCCTCTAACGGCGTTTGCGTATCCACATGGTGGATATAGTAGAGATCCACGTAATCCATCTGCAGCCGTTTAAGACTATCGTCAATCGCCTGCATGATATGGACGCGAGACATCCCCGAATCGTTCGGTCCGGGCCCCATCGGGTTGAAAAACTTCGTTGCGATGACTGCATCGCGCCGCCTGCCTTTGAGAGCCTTGCCGAGCAGAATTTCGGATTCCCCATCGGCGTATGAATTCGCCGTGTCAAAAAAGTTTACGCCTGCATCCCATGCGAGGTGTATCATCCGGTTGGTTTCCGCTTCATCTGCGCCGTGCCCGAACGTCATTGTGCCGAGGCATATTTCAGAAATCTTGAGTCCGCTTTTGCCGAGTCGTCTATATTCCATAGTTTTCTTCCTTAAGCGCGCTGCTGCAAACCGCGCCTGCCTATTGCTGCCGGCATTCCTACTGAACCCGAACGCTCTCCCCTTCCGAGGGCGCGGTTGCAAACCGCGCCTACCGATTGCTGGACGGCATGCTTACTGAACCAAAACTCTCTCCCCTTCCGAACAGAGCCCTGCTTCGTAAACCTTCATCACTTCCAATGCGAATTCGAGCGAGCCCTGTTCCGCGGTTCTCCCTTCCAGAATGCAGTCGCAGAAATAGCGCGTTTCTTGGTAGAACCCTTGTATGAAAAGTCCCTTGTTTTCCAGCGTGCCGAGGCTGTACTGCGGTTCCCAAACGATGGCACCGCTGTCAAACCCTTCCGGCACGAAACTGGTGGTGCCGTGGTAATCGAAGCGCATGCCGCGCTGCAGCAAAACCCGTGTGCCGTTGACGATTGCGGCGTGGCAGTTGTCGCCGAAGAATTGATAAAACTCCGAGGGTTGTTCGTGTCGCGCCCCGTCGCCCAAGTGGAAATTTCCGAGCGCGCCGCTGGCGAATTCTAAAATGCACGCGCCACCCCCGCGCTCTCCTAAATGCACGGTGACAGCCGAAACCTTCCCGCCGACTGCCAATAACAAGGATAACGGATGACAGCCGTTTTGTAGCCAATTGGTATGTTTTCGTTCGCGGAGGACGCGCTTGCCATCTTTAGGAATTGTCATCGGATAAACTCCCAAAATGGTTCGCAGCGGGCCGTAGTCTGCCGTTCCGAAAATTTCAATGATTTTCTGCGTCGCGGGCATAAACGCCTTTTTGAAGCCGACAACCACCACCTTGTCCTTCCGGTGGCGAATCATCTCCTCCACTTCACAGGCGAACATACCCGGTGGCTTTTCCAACCAGACATGCACGCCTGCGTCCAACGCCGCGCAAGTCAATTCCGGGTGCAGCCGCGGCGGCACACAGAGGAAGATGGCATCTAACTCCTCGTTCCGGAACATTTCCGCCATGTTGGCGTAACACGCCTTTACGCCGTATTGTTCCGCAGTGATTCGCGCGCGAGCGACATTGACATCGCAAAACGCCTTCAGCCGAACCGGCAGGAACGTCAGCGTCGGCAAAACGTTCCGATACCCGTGCGAACCCACCCCTACAACGGCAACGTTTAATCGGTTTTCAAATTCTCTTTGGTAAGTCATGAGTCTTTGCTCGGGTTAATACCGGAACTGTGCGAGAAAATCCGCGGGAGTTACGATAAGAATGCCCTGATAACTCCGAATAGGCAACAGATGCTTCATGTTGCCGGTGACAATGTGAGTCGCACCACCGACAACAGCACATTCTAGCACCATATCATCGTCCGCATCGGGCGCGGCACCCTTGAGTTCACCGGGAATCTCAACTCTTTGGAGGAAACGGAGAAGGTCTTCCACGATTTTCTCTGTTTGGGGCACAGGAAAATTGAACTTGGCAGTTAACTTCTCAAAAAATTCATCCAGTATTTCATCGCAAGTTAGCCCGGCAACTTTATTTCCCTGGGCTAACCTGAGGCAATCGTAAGGGACTCCGCCCCAGATCATCCCCGAGATTAGCACGTTTGTGTCGTAAACGGCTACCGGATGCATTCGGGTTCTTCGTGGATAAGCGCGTCAATGAACTGTAGACGTTCGTCTTCGTCCATCACGTCCCAATTGCGGCCACGTTCAGCGCAGAGTTGGCGAACCTTAGCTTCGCCATAGCGAAACTGTGCCCCACGGTCGCTCCAATCCTGGTTTGAAAGTTCACGAAGAACCTCAAGTTTCTCTTCCGGTGGCATCTGCTGGATAAACTGAGCAATTTGCTCGGTTGTCAGCGTAATTGTCACATTCATTTTGAATCGCCTCCTCATCTTTCAATAAGTATACCGAAAATGCCTCGGCATGTCAAGCGAAATCTGGCGGGTGAGGGTGAATCTGGAAATCCACCCTCGGGGTGCCCGTGCAGAATTCCGATTAACCGGACAGCGCGCTGTCAAGGAAGGCATCCAAATCTTCCTTCATCTGCGCCAACTCGTGCATGTCAATATACATCATGTGGCCCGCCTTGTAATAAGCCATCGTGATGTTGCCCTGCAAGGACTTATCAAGTCCGAGATGCGTGAAGGTGTATTCTGTCGCTAGATACGGCGTTGCTAAATCGTAGTAGCCGCTGGCGACGAAGACTTTCAACGCCGGATTCATCGACATCGCCTTCCGTAAAGTATCGGCGACGTTGACGTATTGGTTTTGATGCTGCTCATAGTTCCACGGATGCACGCGCCGGCTGAGGATTTCATACGGGAGATCGGACTTGAACTCCAACTCGCCGCGGACGTAACTGTTGAGCATAGCCGTATATGCCCCCTGAATAATCGCAGAACTCGGGTCATATTCAAAAGACTCGCCTGCCGAATCCCTGTCAATGCCCGTGTAGCGGCTATCGAACCTACCCACGGTGCGGCCTTCATCACGAAGCAGCTCCTTGCAAAACCGCGAAATATCAATCCGCAGGTTCGTCCAGTCGAGGTACTCACGTGACAGCCCGGTATACGCCGCCAGCCGCTTAATCATCTCCGCCCGGATGCCCGGCGGAAGTTCGGAACCCTGCATCAAGGCGAGCGTGTATTCGCCCATCGCGAACGATTTCACCTCTGCCAACGTAGCATCAAAATGCGCCGCAATCTGAACCGGATCGATGGGCTTTGTTTCGCTAGCTTGTGACTTATCATGATAAAGTCCCGTTGCCGCATAAGTCGGCAGAAAAAGGATATAGGGCAAATCGTTCCCAGGGCCGAACAAAATCGTCTGGAAATTCAGCACTACCGAAACAAGCATGATGCCGTTGAGATAAGTGCCGCGTTGTTCCTGCAAATAGCCGGAAAGGCCACCGGCCCGGGTCGTCCCGTAACTCTCTCCGATGAGAAACTTCGGTGAACTCCACCGTTTGTAACGTCCCAAATAGAGCAGGATAAAATCGCCAACGGATTCAATATCCTTCTTGAACCCGTGAAACTGCTTCGCTTCTTCTCCTGGCACCGCCCGGCTGAAACCCGTGCTGACCGGATCGATGAAAACCAAGTCAGTCTTGTCCAAAATGGAGAATTCGTTATTGATGAGTGCGTAAGGCGGCTGCGACGGCTTTCCAGCCGCATCAGGTTTAATGCGCCGCGGTCCCAGCAACCCAAGATGTAACCAGACAGAGGAAGAACCGGGGCCTCCGTTGAAGGCGAACGTTATCGGGCGGCTACCCGGGTCTGCTACGTCATCGCGGGTATAGGCGACGAAAAAAACAGATGCCTTCGCTTTTTCGCCTTCTTTCTCGCTCTCCTCCTTCAGGACAAGCGTGCCGGTAGTCGCCGTATAACGAATCTCCTCACCGTGAATCGTGACGCTGTGCTGCGTAACAGAGAGTTTATCTTCGGGAGGCGGCAACGACTTATCGTCAGATGCCTCCTCTTCCGTCTCTTTTTTCTCTTCTTGGCTCATATCAAAATTTTCAGGACAGACGCGAGTACCATAATTGCCACCGATAGGCGTGGTTTCAAACCGTGCCTGCCGGGTGAAGTTTGCGCCTATCCTAACTCCTTTTTTCGGGGAATGTGAAACTATTATAGCATAATTCGGACAAAATTGAAAAAAATTTGACATTTGCAGTAAAATTTGCTATAATTATAGTTATAAACTCCATCCGAACCAAAAAAATCGGGAAGGGAGCGGCAGCCATGTTTGAGAGTTTAAGCGATAGATTGCAAAGCACCTTCAAAAAACTGCGCGGACAAGGGAGATTGACAGAAAGCAATATCTCCGATTCGCTCCGCGAGGTGCGACGCGCGTTTCTGGAAGCAGATGTTAACTATAAAGTTACGCGCGAGTTTATAGAGCGGATTAAGACGCGCGCCCTCGGCCAAGAAGTACTCGGCAGCCTCACGCCGGAGCTCCAAATCGCCCGGATTATTGGGGAAGAGCTCACCAAACTGATGGGGGCCGAGGCCGAGAAAATTCGCATCGCGCCGAGCGGTCCGACAGTCGTCATGCTCGTCGGATTGCAAGGGGCTGGCAAGACGACAGTCGCCGCGAAACTGGCCCTCAAATTCCGCAAAGAGGGACGTAACCCGCTCCTCGTCGCCGCCGATGTCTACCGGCCCGCCGCGATTCGGCAGTTGCAAATCCTCGGCGAACAGACGGAAACCCCGGTTTTCTCGATGGGCACCGATGTCTCGCCGGTGAAGATTGCGCAAGCCTCTGTCAAAGAGGCATTGGGACGCGGACAGAATTGTGTTATTGTCGATACCGCCGGGCGTTTGCACATCAATGAAGAATTGATGGGCGAACTTCGCGGTATCAAAGACACGGTGAACCCCACCGAAATTCTGCTCGTCGTTGATGCGATGACGGGACAAGACGCTATCAACGTCGCCGAAAACTTCAATAACGATTTGGATATTGATGGTGTCATACTCACGAAAATGGATGGCGATGCCCGCGGCGGAGCCGCGCTCTCCATTCGGCATATCACGGAGAAGCCGATCAAGTTCATCAGTATCGGTGAGAAAATCGAAGCGGCAGCGTTAGAGGAATTTCATCCCGAACGGATGTCCTCGCGTATTCTCGGACAAGGCGACTTCCAGACCTTGGTGGAGAAGGCGGAACAGGTTTTCTCCGAAGACCAGGCGCGAGAATTTGAACGCAAACTTACCCAGAATAAGGGGTTAGATTTCAACGATTTTCTCACGCAGCTTGAGCAAATCAAAAACATGGGGCCCTTGGAGCAACTGGTAGATCTGATTCCGTTTAAGAATCATCTGCCTGTCAAGGACCTCACGCCGGACGAGAGCCACCTGAACTACGCGAAAGCCGCTATCCAATCGATGACATTGGAAGAGCGACGGAATCCTGCCTTGTTGGATAGGAGCCGCAAGCTCCGCATCGCCAAAGGCAGTGGCACGACAGTCAATCAGGTAAATACCTTAGTGAATCAGTTGCGGATGATGAATCGCATGCTGAACCAGCAGCAGGCGATGGCGATGCCGCAGGTGGGGCCGAAGTTCGGCGCGCTCCCGCGCCCGAAACGGAAGGCGAAAAAACCGCGGCGCCGCAGGCGCCGCAAGTAAAAGGAGATATTTTGGCAGTTAGAATTAGATTACAACGGCACGGTAGGAAGAAACGGCCGTTTTACCGGCTTGTCGCGGCGGATGCCCGCGCGCAGCGGGACGGCGCGTTTTTGGAACGCCTCGGACATTACAACCCGCTCACCGAGCCCGCGGAAATTCACATTGACGAAGAGAAGGCACTGAAGTGGTTACGCCGCGGCGCGCAACCTACCGACACCGCGAAAAGCCTCCTCTCTCAACGCGGGATTCTGAGAAAATTTGCTTATGAGAAACTTGGGAAACCTTTGCCCGACGCAGAGATTTCCGAAGAACCAGGCGAAGACGTTGAAGCACCGAAGCCACCTGCCGAAGCAGGAACACTGCTCACCGAAGCAACACCCGAACCGGGAGAGTAGCCGCTAACACCGGGCCCAAACCTTCTCGCGGTAGGCGGGGCCTTCCAGGCCCCCAATGCCTACCGGGAAAAACCGTCGGGATGTCATCGGGGACCGGGGCATCAGTGAACGTGGATAGCACCCGTTTCATAACTAGGATACCAAAATGTTCAAAGATTTGATCGAATACATCGCGAAGTCGCTCGTTGATTATCCAGAGCGGGTAGTGGTTCACGAAGTAACTGGCGAGACCGTCGTTATTATCAAATTGAAGGTAGCGGACGAAGATTTGGGGAAGATTATCGGTAGACAGGGCAGGACACTGAAAGCTATCCGAAGTGTGCTCTATACCGCCGGGGTGCACGCGAATCGCAAGGTAATCCTTGAACTCATCGAACCCCCGGATAAGGCATCCGAGAAATAGGGTGGCGTTGACTGCTACTCGCCGGCAAAGCGAGGCATTTTCTATTCGCCCATGAAAACATGAAAATCGATGTTCTCGCCTTGTTCCCAGAGATACTCGCGCCAGCACTGCAGACAGGCATCCTTCGGCGTGCACAAGAGGCGGATAAACTCGCTGTCAACGTCCATCATCTTCGCGATTGGGCAACCGACAAGCATCAATCGGTTGACGATTATCTGTACGGCGGCGGCGCGGGAATGATTCTGAAACCGGCACCCATTTTTTCTGCACTGGCTGATTTAAATCGGGAGGGGACAGCGCACGTTATCTATCTGACACCGCAAGGCACACCGTTTACGCAGTCGCTCGCCGAGGCACTCTCTTTGGAGACGCACCTCATTCTCTTATGCGGACGTTACAAAGGCATCGATGAACGCGTGCGCGACAGGCTGATAACGACAGAGATTTCCATCGGCGATTACGTTCTGAGCGGCGGAGAAATCGCCGCGCTCGTCCTCATTGATGCTATCGGGCGCGTGCTACCCGGTGCCCTTGGCGATTATGAATCCGCCCAAGTCGATTCGTTCAGCAACGAACTGCTCGATTATCCGCACTACACGCGTCCCGCTGAATTCAAAGGAATGCACGTGCCGGAGGTGCTGTTAAGCGGACACCATGAGAATATTGAGAGATGGCGGTATGCGGAGGCACTCAAGCGCACAGCGGAACGCCGACCGGATTTGCTGCAGCAACTTGAACTCTCCGCAGAAGATGTCGCTATTCTCGAAGCGGCAGGATTCTGTCGTTAAATAACGAAGAAGCCTTACAAAGGCAACACATTTTAAAGGAGAAACCCACAATGAACTTGATAGAATCCGTTGAAAGCCAATATCTGAAGAGCGATATCCCGAAATTTGGCCCCGGCGACGTTGTCAAGGTGAACACACGCATCCGCGAGGGACAGAAAGAACGGATTCAGGCGTATGAAGGCACTGTCATTCGGCGTGCGCACAGTGGCGCGCGGGCAACGTTTACGGTGCGGCGTGTCGCATTCGGGACAGGGAGTGAGAGAACGTTTCCACTCCATTCACCCAATATTGACAGCATTCAGGTAGTCCGATACGGTGCCGTTCGGCGTGCCAAGTTGTATTACTTGCGGGAACGCACCGGGAGGGCCGCGCGTGTCAAAGAGAGAAGAAGATAGGCTGATGGGGAGCCACGTTTGCCTAGACGCTGCTTTTGAGCGCGCATGCCGACAGAACGGCTACCGACATATTGCGGGCATTGACGAGGCGGGCCGAGGTGCCTTGGCCGGCCCTGTCATCGCCGCCGCTGTTATTTTACCTCCCGATTGCCAGATTACTGGTTTGAGGGATTCCAAGCAGTTATCACCGCGCCAACGTTCGCACTTGTCCGATGAAATCCACCGTGTGGCTATCTCAATAGGTGTCGGCCGTGCGGATCCGCCGACAATTGCGAAGGTTAATATCTTAGAGGCGACGCTCATAGCGATGCAGGAGGCTGTGACTAATCTCTCACCGCCTCCCGATTACCTGCTGGTAGACGGGTTGGATCTTCCCAAAACCGCCATTATCGGAAAGGCGATTCCAAGGGGCGACAGTTTGAGTGTCTCCATCGCCGCGGCCTCCATTATCGCTAAAACGACGCGCGACGCACTGATGATTGAATTCGGCGAAACCTATCCTAACTACGGATTTCCGAAGCACAAGGGGTATCCGACACCCCAGCATCGTGAGGCGATTGCGACGTTCGGTGCATCCGAAATCCATCGGCATACTTTTAAGTTGCTGGCGGATGAGAAGGCTTCAACTCTATAAACACACTTACCTCTCTTTCACCGCGCCTTTCGTTGCCTTTGCGCGACAAGGCGCGGTGAACTTTGAGGCGAAAGCCGCCGCCGAACACGATGCCCACCTCGGCAAATCGGCGGAATATGTCAATACACCGAACGCATCCACAATCGCGTTGGACGATGGGGAAGGGATATATCAGCGGCGGACTCGCAGCCCTAGGCACCCTGATGTTAGAGGCAGAGTTTCGCGATTAGCAATTTTTTCTGAAAAAACAGTTGACATTTTATCGCAAATTTGTTATCATTAAACGTGATGATAATTTGCAACGTTTCAGGCATCGCATTTGCCTGTTAAAATGATTGCAAAACTTTAACCCAAAAGGAGATATGTTTATGAAAATTCAGTTGCAGACCCCCCCCCCCATCAAATTTGGGGTGATGTTGATGGCGGTACTTATCTTTAGTGCGCCTTTTGTTGCTATCGCTACACAGCATTCGGTGATGCTTGAAGCCAAAGCCGCTGCCGAAGCGGATGCTGAAGCGAAGACGAGTAAATCTACGTGGTTAACTCTCGGCTGTCTTGGAGGGCTAATCGCGGTGGCAGCGGGTTACGTCTATGCGCCTTCCCCTCCTGCCGGGGCACTCCTCGGAAAGTCCCCCGAATATATTGCTGCCTACTCCGATGCCTACGCGCAAAAAGCCAAAGGTATTCAGAGACGTTATGCAATGTACGGCTGTGTCCTCAATACGCTCGGCTCTGTCGCACTTGCAGTCGCGGCCGCAGCGGCTGAAGAGTCAGAGGGCAATTAACGCCTCCTGAGCGAACCGACTCTCGCTCAAAACCGGGACGTGGTGGCAAATGCTAATCACTGCACTTGCCACCACGTCATTCTGAAAAAGACAGATGCCCCAAAATCGTAAATTTCTCCTTGCGTCCTTAATCACGTTCCTCTTCGTCCCTGCGCTATTCGCCGCGCCAATAAAAACCCTCTCTCTCGATTTTACGCGTGAATTAACCCAAAAAGGGACAACCGAAACAACATCTGGCACGCTCCACTACAACGCAAAAGCGAAGCGAGTTGTCGTGGAGGTAGCGGAGCCACTCGCGCAAATCATGCTTGTCAAAGGGAAAGTGTTGGACATTTATTATCCTGTCGAGAAACAGGCGTTTCGATTCATTTCCGAGGGCCACATTCCACTTCCGTTTGTCGAATCCATCATTCAATCAACCCAGCCGGAGTATGGTTTAACCGCCATCGGATATGCGTTGGACAGACACGATGTCAAGGATGAGGTGCTTTATACCTATTGGAGGCCGCCGGAGAAGGCGAAGGATAAACTCGGAGAGGTAATTCTAGGCATGCGCGATGAACGGCTCATCTCTGCCGAAGTCAAAAATCCTGAGGGCCGTCTCGCCGCCACATCGCGGTATCAGAACCACAGCAAAATCGGCGATAACTACATCCCGATGGAGGTGAGTGCTATCCTCTACGGCGAGAGGTCAGAAGTGATTCAGCGTGAACGTATCTTGTATAGCAACCCGCGAGTGAACGCGGAACCTCCAAATCCGATATTAACCTTCACTATACCGGCATCCGTGAAAATCAAGGAGCTCAGATGGTAAATTATTTTTCGCTGCTGATAGTAGTCTTCCTCGTCTCGCCCGTGCTTGCCGATGAAGCGGCAGACCTGGATTTCATCCGCGGAGTGAACCCGTTGATTGCTGACGACCGGATGCCTCAACCGAAAGCGGCAATCCGCTTGAAGCCTCGCGAAATCTCGGAGTTAAAGTTGGCTGCCACCGGGCTCATTCGGCTCTATCAGAAATTCGTATCGAGTCAAGACGTGCCGACGTGCAATTTCCAACCCACTTGTTCGCGCTTTGGCATGGGGTGTATCCAAGAATACGGCGTGCTGCGAGGCATTCTGCTCACGGCAGACAGGCTGCTCCGATGCAACGGTTCGCAAGCGGTGCATTATTCTAAAGATGCCGTGACAGGGAAATATGTGGATTCGGTATCAGATTATGCGACGTTTTAAGTTGACGTTCCTGATTTTCTTCATGCTCGTCGCGGGTGTTGCAGCGGCGGAGGTGGACTATTACAGTCCCGAAAATGTCCTGCAATTTGCCGATTTTCTGTTTGAGGAAGGCGATTATCTGCGCGCCGCGGGGGAATATCAGCGGTATCTCTATTATGCGCGGTTGGAAACCGCGCCTACCGGGGAGGGAACGCGGTTGGAAACCGCGCCTACTGGGGAAGGAGCGCGCTTGGACAGCGCGTCTACCGGGGAAGGAGCGCGGTTGGAAACCGCGCCTACCGGAGAAGGAGCGCGGTTGGAAACCGCGCCTACTAGGGAAGGAGCGCAGTTGGACGGAGCGCCTACCGCAGAGAGCCAAAGCACGTCGCCTAATGAGCGAGAGGCCATCCACTATAAAATTGCCCTCTGCTATCGTTTTGGCGGGGAACCGGTGCGGGCGATTGATACCTTTGAGACGCTTTTGCAAAAGCATCCGCAAAGCGCGTTCGCGAGTCGTGCTTACTACCAAATCGGTGTCTCCTATTTTCTGATGGAGCAGTTTGCCGACGCTGCGCAGTTTTTGCAAGAGACGTTGCCGCGCATCACAGACGCGCGGCAACACACCGAATCCGAACAACTCATCGGACTCGCTTACCTGATGCAAAAGCAGTGGCGCGACGCTGAGGAAGTTTTCAGTACACTGCAGACATCGGAGGTGGCAATTGTCAGGGACAAGGCGGCAACGTATCACCACTATGCGGTGCAAGGCGCGAACCTTCCCACCCGAAACCCTTTTGTCGCCGGGCTCCTCTCCACGATGCTGCCGGGGGCCGGACGGCTCTACACCGGCCGCACCGGCGATGCCATCGCCAGTTTTATCGTTGTCGGATTAACTGCCTGGCAAACTTACGACGGCTTCAACCGAGATGGCATCACATCGGTGAAGGGCTGGACTTTTGGCACTATCGGCGGTGCTTTCTATCTCGGCAATATCTACGGTTCTGTCATTTCCGCCCGCGTTTACAATCGCACGGTAGAAAACGAGTTCCTATCAACACTGTCAATTGAATTGCCTTTTTGACTTCAGGGCACCCCACGTCGTCGCCAATTTATCCTCTGGGGTAACAGCAAGCACGCCTTCGATGCCTTTGTCCATCAACGTTTGAATCTCCTGTTCTGTCCGCGCGATGTTGGAAATCCGCACCTCGTCCATCTGGCCATCTAAAAATGGGCCCGCCCCGCGGCCGAGCCACAGGACATCGTCGTTTGGGACAAGGTCTCCGCCAATTTTGCCTTCTCCATCTAAGACACCGTCGATGTAAATCTTTCCTATTCAAGAACGGATGCCTGCACCGGAAACTTCTCGGTAATCAGCATCAGCGGAATCCTGTCGGCGACTACCCGATAGGTGCGGCTGAGGAACGGTTCGTTCTCAAGATGTTTAATGACATCCGGCAAACTGATTCCTCGTTCAATACCCCACCATAAGAGTTCGCGATGGGTTTCCAACCGGCTCCGCAGCAGGAGCCTGCCTAACCCTTGCTTACCGGTGGTGACTCCGTCCCAAACCCGTTTCGGCAACCGATGCGGAACAATCTCGGAGACTGCATA
>PYJE01000109.1:0-2883 GCA_003635305.1 Candidatus Poribacteria bacterium
TCTTCGGCTGTGACGAATACTTCAAAGGGCCGCGGTGGCTTGGCGGGTTTGGGGGCCGGGTGTGGTTCCGCATGCCACTCGTCACCATGCCAATGCCCACCGGCGGTATCTTCGGTGACATCGTCGGCGACCTGTTCTTCTTCAGCCGGCGGTTTCGGCAGCGATGCATCAAATCGCGCCTTCTCCCACTCGGTCCAAAAATAGATACCGATGCAGACAGCGATAATAACGACGATCGCCGCGATTAATTTGCGATTCATTAAACTTCTCCTATCAATTGCGCGCACGTTCAGCACGCCGTTAATTAACATTTCCTAATGCCCGCGCAAACAATTCGCGCGGGGTTTAACGATTATTGCTCATTTTAACGTGAATTGATTTTTTGTCAAGAAAAAATCAGAGGCATTTAATGTCCATTTTTCGCTACCGAAATGAGAAAGGCACTGCCGGCCCCTCCCTGCATAGGGAAACCAGAACGGCCGAAGTTCTGGAAACTTAGATGTCAAACGCACTTAAACAACTCAAGCTCGGATGAAAAGTCTGGAGATAGACAGGGCGGCTCTGGCACGGGAGACAAGCGGATAAAGACATCCGACGTTACCAATCGGAACGCAATTTGGTATTCGTTTAGCCGGGCAGCAACCGATACCCAATCCCTGTCATCAATCCGACGAGTATCCAGATGCCGCCGATGAAGCACTCGCCTAGCACAACGCCTAACACAAGCGGACGCAGCTTGCGATACGGCGCAACGCCGCCGAACTTCAGCAGCGTGTATTTCAGAAACCAGCCGATGAAAAATGAGCCCCAGAAGCAGTAGGTTGCATAACTTGTCATCATGAGGGAGCCGATGGGATGCAGTTTCCACCAGAGGTAGTGGTGGCGCATCCAGAGCATGCCAAACATGGCGGCACCGCCGAAGATGAACGAACCGAGTCGTTCTGCCTCAATGCCGGTGGGGTGTTGCAGAATGCTGGTGATTCGGTTAAAGGGGACTGTGGTGGAAATCATGTAAGTCCAGTGCTGTAAGTTGACTGCGCCGTGTGTGTAAGCCAAGTGCAAAGAAGAATAGTAGGATACGCCGATTGCCAAAACGATTGCGATGCCGATGGCGAGCAGAAATGGACGTTGTTTGAGCCGCATCGGTTCGGCGAGTTTGAAGTTGTTCATCACGCCGGGCATGAGGATTTCGCGCATGTCGAACATCAGCACGCGTTCGTAGGCGACGAGCGTCCAACTGGGTGCGTTGACGCGGGCACTCCCGAAGAGGGTGATGAGATATTCACTAGGGAGGAAGGAGTAGAGGATGAACAGCAAGCCGCCGTTGGCAACCATCCACGTCCCTACCGTTGACAGCGCGAGGAAAATGGCGAGCATGACAACTGCCACCCACAGACTCATGCCAGCGAGGTTGCATATCAGAATGAACAGAAGGCTTCCGATAATGAAGCCGCTGACTGCCCATACGTAAGGTAAGGGTTCGTTGGTATCGTCGATTCGGTTTTGCCTGTCGCGTGGCGCGAGGGCCTGTCCCTCGCGAGTTTTCCGTAGGCTTCGCCCCGCAATCGTAGCGAATGCGCGCCCGAAGTGCCGTTTGCCAATCCAGAGGATAAACCCAATGAAGACGAGCAACGCGCCCATCTGCTGGTTTTGATGGAAATTCCACTGGTTCACCTTTGAGCCAGTGGCGTAGATAAGCACCGTCTCCATTTTTCCGAGGAGGAAGAAGAACCAAAAACTGAACGAGAGCTCAAGCGTCAGGAGATAGACGATGGCGACAATCGAAGGGAAAATGAAGAGGTTCACGGAGGGCCACCACGCCAAAGCAGAGAACGGTTTTTCGGTGAAGAAGGCGGCGATGGGAAAATAGACAGGCGGATTCGGGAGGGCTGGAAAGTAGAGGTGCAACCCCTTCAAACCGTGCAGGATGACAGGAATGGCGAAGCCGCTCCACATCAACGGCGATTTGAAGAAGCGGTTTAAGAGGGAGCGGCCCGATGGCGGTTGAAACATCTCCATGGGTAATTGGACGAGCGGAAAGGTGAAGCGTTCGTGCTCTACCCACTGCCTACGGAGTAGCACCGTCCAGCAGATGGTGACGACATAGAAGACGAGGACGAAACTGCTCCACGCGACGATGGGTTTTATCCATGCCATCCACGGGATGCTATCGCCATCGGGAAGCCGTTCATAAAAATAGAAGACTGCTTTCACGTCGCTGACTACCATCCACTCTGGCAGGTGTTGATGAAAGAGCGTTGCCCATTCGTTTTCGGGGGTTGCGAAGTAGAAGGGGCTGATAGCGAGTGGGATGAGATAGCGCATTAACCCTGAGGAGGGAATGCCGGACGCAACAAGCATCATCCCCCAAATTACGAGAAGTTCTGAGGCTTGCAGTTCTGTGCCGGGTTTCGCTCGTTTTAACAGGACATTGACGCTAAGCACAAGCACAAGCATGACGAAGACCACGGCGATGGGCAGATGGTTTCCTGCGAGGTAAGTTCCGCCGACGAAGAAATCGTTGTAAGGCGTGGCAAGGCATTGGCATATCACCGCGACTATCCCGATGAAGACGCTTCGGAGGGTGATGCCAGCGGTTGGTGCGTTATAGGCGGCGGAACGCCGAGTTTGGTAAGTGGACAGAGATGTCATAGAGATGAGATGAACGCAGAACGAAAAGTCTATTGGATTCGCATTTTTTTTCGTAAAGTCTACCACGATTTGCAATGGCATGCAAGCGAAAAAATGCTGCACCGCGCGGAAATTAATTGTTTCCGGCTGGAAACGCGCCAAAAAAAGGGCTATTGAGAAGAATCTCTGCACGTTTTTATTTTTTTTCTTGCATTTTTTGGAAATTTTTGTTAGAATAGTAGTGAATTTGCC
>PYJE01000109.1:2903-26252 GCA_003635305.1 Candidatus Poribacteria bacterium
GCTATTGAGAAGAATATCTGCAGATTTTTATTTTTTTTCTTGCACTTTTTGGAAATTTTTGTTAAAATAGTAGCGAATTTGGCTCTATTCGTGAAAAATGTCGATTTTTTTAAACAATTAAGTTGACAAAACGTTTAAGAGTATGGTATTATTAATTTTCGTGTTGATTCAATTGAAATTTCATGATAAAGGAGAGGAGAAGAATGGAAACTGAGTTTTCCAGCGAAACAGAATATTTTGGCAGTGTCGATCCTTACCTAAAGGATACTTATCCGTTAGATGACACCGAGCTCGTTGAGAGCTACGCGCCTGGCAGCGATCGGAGTGCGTTGAAGACGTGGCTTCGGAGCGTTGCAGGACATCGTCTACTGAATCGCGAAGAGGAAGTAGAATTAGGGAAGCGGATTGAAGCAGGGAATATGGTGCTCGATGCGCTTAAACTTGACAAGGACGCGACGTTCACCTACATCGCAGACAACTCGCCGACTTACCAGCAGTTCAGGGAGTGGGTTTTGGAGCAGATAGACGGCAGTCTTGATGCCGAGGCCTTTGCGAAACTCAACGCCGCGATGGATGCCCGCGATGAACTCGTCGAGGCGAACCTGCGGCTCGTTATCTCTATCGCCATCAAGTTCCAAGGCCGCAACGTCCCCTTGGAAGACCTGATTCAAGAGGGGAATCTCGGCCTGATTCGGGCGGCCGATAAGTTTGACTATCGGAAGGGGTTCAAGTTCAGCACCTACGCTATCTGGTGGATCAAGCAGGCGATTATGCGCTCGCTTGAGAACTTCTCCCGTTCGATCCGGCTGCCGTCCTATATCGTAACGAAAATGAACAAGTTCGATTCGGTTTACGCGACGCTGTGTCAGAAGCTGCAGCGTGAACCGACGCGTGAGGAAATGGCGGAGGCGTTAGAGGTAACCGTGGAACAGGTGGACGAAATCGTGGCCTTTAACGCGGATACGATGTCGATGGACATGCCGCTGGGCCCGGGGCGTTCGTCTGCAACGCTGGGAGATCTCATCGAAGATCCTTCCGCAGGCGAAGATGCAGGACAGATCTCCGAGATGATCAACGCTGATCTGGTAGCCGAATTTCTGAGCAAACTGCCGGAACGTGAGCAGATTGTGCTGAAGATGCGCTACGGGCTGGAAGATGGCGAACGGAAGACGCTCCGAGAGATTGGAGACGCGCTGGATGTAACACGTGAACGCATCCGGCAATTGGAGATTTGCGCAATTGCGCAATTGCGAACCCTCTATAACGAGATGGGAGAGCTGCGTTCGCAGCAACCACGGAGAAACCGGTCTGCCGCATAACCGCGGCACACCGAAGGCGACTATGAAGAATTTCTTGAAGAAGTTCACGGGCACCGAAACCCCGTGGCTTACCGTCACTGAAGCCGCGCAAGAGAAGGTTCACGAAGTCATCCAGAACGAAGAGGTTGATATCGCCGGACTGCGCATTAGCATCCAAGGCCGAACCGCCGCCGCGTTCCAATACAACCTCGGTTTAGCTACCGAAGCTGAAGAGGACGACATCGTCGTTCAGTGCCAGCATTTTCAGGTGCTGGTAGCCGCCGACAGTGCGGAGAACCTCAAGGGCGCGGTAATTGACTACGTTGACGACCTGAACGCGAGCGGGTTTCAGATTGAGAACCCCAATACCCCAACATGGGATAATCCGAAAGCGCAGCAGATTCAGCAGCTGCTCGATGAACGGATTAACCCCGCTGTAGCCGCACACGGCGGCCAGGTAGAACTCCTGAATGTTGACGACGAAGCCGTTTACATTCACATGGGCGGCGGATGCCAAGGCTGTGGCATGGCGAACGTCACGCTCAAACACGGCATCGAAGCGATGATTCTGGAGGCGTTCCCAGAAATTAAGCACGTGATTGACACCACAGATCACGCGGCGGGAAGCAATCCCTATTACGCGTAACCCCCTAACCGAAAGGGCGGGCCCCATCGGGCCCGCCTTTTTTTGATTATTCAGGAACAATTTGCGCCCCAACATTATTCGCGCGCGTCACAAAACAACTCCCACCCTTCGGAAGCGTTTCAAGGAATGCCTCTGTCTTCTGTCTCAATTCTTCGATGTTTTGACTAACGGCGCAAATGGCCGGACCCCAGCTGCTAACGCCCGCGCCTAGCGCGCCGTTATGCTGTAGGAATTCAAGCGTCTGTTGCAGTTCCGGTCCCTGCGCGTCAATTTCTACGCGTTTCCATCCGAACGTCTGAATCTGATTTAACGCTTCGCCGAAGCCGCGCATATCCTCTTCAAGAATAGCGGGCAATATCTGGAGGAGCAGGAGGTGTGAAAGTTGTGGCGCGATAGGTGCAGGTTGCGGGCACAGCGTCCGAAACAACTCCAACTCCGCCTCGCCGTAAATTCGCGAGCAGTTGGGGATGGCAATGAGGAGCGGCCACGCGGGAAACGGGTATCGGAGTAAAATCGGCGGGGGAGAGATGTGGCCCACGGCGGCGGAGGGAAGAAAGGACGCTTTCTGCTCCGGGTAACGGTGCCCGCCATCAACGATGAAGCCCCCTGTCTCAAAGGCGGCGACACCGATGCCGGAGGTGCCGCCGCGTCCGACAGCATGTGCCAAGTCAAGCACGCTTAAACCGAGCCCATACAGGAGGTTCACAGCGTGCGCGATGCCGAGAGATAGTTGTGTGCCTGAACCGAACCCGCTGTGCATCGGAATTTCCGCTGCGAATTCAAGCGCGATGCCGGGGAAGGAATAGGTTTCTTGGAGGCGCGCCAGAATGTGAAACGCGCGCTCCTGATACACGGAATCTGCAACGTGAATGCCGTTCGCCCGTTCGGCAGTGATGCAGAAATCCGGTCGTTCAATTGCCAAACCGAACCCCCCATCAATCCGGCCTAACGCGCCGTTGAGATCGATGAGTGAAAAGTGGAGCCGGGCGGGCGTGGTAATTGTGACGTGGTGCATTGTTGAGACTAACGCGCGTGCCGATACACAGCAAGTTCAATAGAACCGCTTCCGAAAAGCACACCCTGGTCAAGACAGGAAGGGGCTTCCTACTGTGTGACTTGTATCATTATTCAGCGTATTGCTCGCCATTTCCGTTTCGCCTCACGTCGCGCTCGATGAGTCCATCACGGATGTGGAGGACGCGCTGCGCATGCTCAGCCACTTCAGGTTCATGCGTTACCATGATGATGGTATTTCCATCGTCGTTGAGCCGGTCGAAAATCGTCATGATTTCGTTACCGGATTTAGTATCCAAATTTCCGGTCGGCTCATCGGCGAAGATCATCGAGGGCCGATTGACTAGCGCGCGTGCAATCGCAACCCGCTGAATCTGTCCACCGGAGAGCTCCGTGGATTTGTGATCTACCCGGTCTGCCAGTCCTACTGCCTCCAGAGATTCAAAAGCACGCCGTTTCCGCTCCTTCCTGCCGATACCGGAATAGATGAGCGGCAATTCAACGTTGTGGAGAGCGCTTGTCCGCGGCAGCAGGTTAAACGACTGGAACACAAACCCGATTTTCCGGTTCCGGATATCCGCTAGCCGGTTATCGGAAAGGTTGCCCACCTCTTCGCCTTCGAGATAGTATTCGCCAGACGTAGGCGTGGCAAGGCATCCGAGGATATCCATCATCGTCGATTTCCCGGAACCAGAAGGACCCATAATGGCGATGAACTCACCCGACGTAACGGTGAAGGACACGCCTCGTAATGCGTGCACCTGCACATCGCCCATCTGGTAGACTTTGGTTAAGTCTCTGACATTAATTAACATAAGTATAGCACCTTTTCAGCGTTCTTTTCTTTTGAGAAATGTGCCTCCAGACACGTTCAGTTTTTTGTGAGAACGACATTTTCTCCGACAGAAGGGCCCTCCAGTCTCCCATCCGAAGCATCGGGAGCGGGAGGGCACTCCTACATCATTCTGCGAGCAATGCGGCACTATTTGTCGTTATCGTCACTGCTGGAGTTCTTCGTTAATTCCAGCATCGATGGCACGAAAATCCGGTCGCCTTCCTTCAAACCGTCGGTGATTTGAAAGTGCGTGATGTTCCGCTCCCCAACTTTGATGTGGGTTTTGACACCTTTTTGTCCCTCTTTTTTATCACCGGCTGAGTCCTCGCCGGTATCAAGCATGACGAAGAACTGCCGCTCGCTCTCCACCTGCGCTTCTATCCCGCTGAGCTCGTTGTTGTCAGAGATGACGATGACGAGCTCCGTCGGGCCGGTGCGCAACCCTTTCGGTGAACCGTCAAGCAGAATTTCCAGATTGCTGTCGGCATTGCCATCAGACGAAATCTGTCCGACGCTGCCGGGGAACTCTTTGCCGATGAGGTTTCGGATTTTCAGTTTCTGTCCTTTCTGAAACTGCCCAAGCTGGGCTGGGGTGAGATTCGCCGTGACGGTGACAATCTCCGGATTCATCACGGCGGCTATCGGCAGTTGCAGAATCTCGGATTCTTCAAACACGATGATGTCCACGTCGGCGGACATGCCGGGCATGAGTTCCGGCGGCGAACCTAGCACCTCTATGTCCACCTCAAATCGGATGACTCCGTCTTGGCTCCCTTGTCCGCGCGGTGTAGCACTCGGTGAAATCTCGCGCACCTTACCCTGAAAAATGCGGCCCGGATGGCTATCAACGGTGATTTCAGCACGCTGGTCTAACGTTATCTTGCCGATTTCGACCTGGTTGATCTGGGTGCGGACAATCATCTGCGTCAAGTCGGCGATGCGCATGATTGCCTCGCCGCGCGAAAAGGCGGAACGTCCCGATGTGATAATCTCGCCTTCTTCCACAACAAGCCGCGTGATGGTGCCGGACATCGGCGCGGTAACCGTTGTCCATTCGTATCGTTCCTGCTGCGATTTGAGTTGACTTGCCGAACGAAGGCGGTTCGCTTCGGCACTTACCATCGCGTGCTGTGTCAACTCTTTCTCTTCTTCGGTTGTCTCTTGGATTTTTTGGAGACGGGTGCGTGCGTCCTCTACGTCGGCACGGAGCCGCTTTTCCTCAGCCTCCTGGGATTCTTTCAACGTCTCCACATTCTTTTTGCGGAGTTCCAGCGTTGCCTTTCGGCTTTCGATGACTTGCTCCCTAGCGTTGATATTCTCCTCTTGAGATTTAATCGTCTCCTTTTGCGATTCCACCTCTTTCTGGGATGTTTCGTATTGCGAAGTCGCGTTGGCGAGTTGCCTATGCGATTCCTCAAGGGCCTGTTTGGAAATGAGGTTTTTCTCAAACAACCCCTGATTCCGTTCGTATTCGGATTGGGCTGTCTCAAACGCAATTTTTGCAGATTTCAGGGAGGCCCTGGTGCGTTCCAACGTCAGTTTCGCCTGTGCAAGAGAGATTTCCGACTGGCGTTTGTCAATCTCATCTTGGTTGAGCGAATTCTGCGTTGTAGCAACTTGTGTCTCCGCATCGGCTATCCGTTGCTGCTTATTGGCAACAAAGGATGCCAAACTCGCTTTTGCCTTCGCAACAGAATTTGCAGACTGAAGGAGGGTACTGGCCTGCTCTTTTTCGGTGATTTTGATGCGGAGTTCTGCCTGTTTGACCTGGGCTACACTCGCGTCCAAGTTCGCCTCAGCCTGCTTTCTTTCTTCTAAAATCTGTTCCTCGTCAATTTTGAGGAGGGGTTGTCCGGCTTCCACAACCTCTCCCTCCTTGACGAAAATCTCAAGGATTTCGCCCTCAACGTTGGAGCGAACATCCACTTCAGTGAAGGAGCGGAGGTAGCCGGACTCTCGGACTTTGACGAGGAATTTACCGCGCCGCACGACTTCGATTTTGTCCTCGTCTTTCTTTTCCTGCTTTCCGATTGTGAGATTCATGCGCGTCGCGCCGATTGCTGCAGCGGCGATAACAACAAGGGCGGCGACACCGATAATAATCCACTTCTTTCGGTTCTTCACGGTTATTGTAACACTCCCATCGCATCTTGTAAGCGAGTTTGTGCGATTTTGTAGTCGTAGAAGGCATTCACCTGATTAGTCAACGCCTGCGCGTAATCTGTCTGCGCTTCAAGCAGTTCTAGCAGAATCGCTTTGTCTACTTCAAAGCGGCCCTGGATGACATCAAGACTCAGCTTTGCGTTGAAAACCTGTGTTTTGGAAATGTCCAGCGCGGCTTCACTCCGTTTCAAGTTGAGATAAGATTGCCGCACGTCCAAAGCGACAGAACGCTCCAGATCGCTCGCATTTTCGCGGGTTTGCTCAAGTTGCAGTTGGACTTCTTTCACCTGGTTACTGAGAATTCCGCCATCAAAGAGTGTGAAGTTCAGCGACGCGCCGACACTCCAACTCCGGAAATCCGGGAAATTCTTGCGTTCACGCAGGTAATCGTCAAGGTTTACGTTATAGTTGACATCGGCATTGAGCCGGGGCCACCGCTGCAGTCTTGAGAGCGTGAGCGTCCACTCCTGCTCTTTCAACTGCTCCTGAATTTCCTGAAATTCGGGACGGTTGTCAAGTGCTGTCTGAATGGCATCTTCAATCGGCGTTTCCATACGCTCGATTGTGCCCCGGTCTAGATATAATTGATATGCCTCATCTATGGCGACAGTCAGCAGCAGGCCCGGGTCTAATCCGAGGAGTTGCGGCAACGTCGCCTGCGCGATTTGCAGCGAATTCTGGTTATTCAACAGTGACAACCTATCGTTATCCTCGCGCACCTGTGCAGTGGCGACATCCGCGGGGATGAGCGAGCCTGCCTCCACGAAATCCCGCGTCCGTTGGGTGTTATCCTGCGATCTCGCCAAAATCTCTTCACTGACACTGACTAGCTCCTGCCGTTTAAGAACGTTGTAATAGGCTTCGGTGATTTGGAAGATTAAACTCTGTTTAATTTCTTCGTTGCGGCTTTCGGTGGCGTTGCGCCGCGATTTCGCCTGCGCGTAGTTACCCTCGCGCTGCCCGTTATCCCAGAGGGTGTATTGTCCCCTAAGCCCTAAGTCGTAGTTTTCGGGTTCAAAGCCGAAGTCAATCCGGTCGGAAAAATCGTAGTTGCCGGTGGCGAAAATTTGCGGGAAATAGCGGGCTCGCGCGTTGTTCACGCGTAGTTCTTGGATGGCGAGATTTAACCTCGCGTTCCGCAGCCGCGTCGATTTCTCCAATCCGATTTGGATACATTGTTCAAGTGTCAGCGGTTGCGATAAGTCAACTTCGGCCGGTTCTTGTGCCGAGACGCAAGAAATCGCTAAAACCTGAACAATGAGGATAAAAACGAACCGAATCTGCCATTGAATCATTAACTTCTCCTTGCACGCTGATACCAAATGAACCTCATTTGGTATTATATAGAGTCTGTTAAGACTGAAAAGGATAGTAAAAAAACGAAAATGCTGCTGATGGATTCTACCTGCAGGTAAACCCATCATTTTTTTGACAGATGTCTGCGCCAAAAGTTCAAGGAACATCGCGAACGCAGTTCTCTCCGTGATTGTTAATTAATTTAGACGCAGCTTCCCTATAAACGTTTAGAGTGTTTTTTATCTCAGGGTGGATGGCGTTAAATATCCACCCGCCGGGTCCGCCAGAAATGGACAGTTATAGACATTTGTCCTTACATTTAACTTTTCTCTGGCAATGATGTTGAAGGTGTGTTAAACTTATTAAAAATCACTTCTACAGAAAATGTGCTAGGAATTAGGAAAATGCCAAAACCCAACATCATTATTCTCATCCCATTTTTGACGCTTATCTCGTTCGTGCCGACGGTGCCGGCTGCTCTTGTCGATGCCGAGACGCAGTGGCTCATCGTGGATGCTACGCCGGATGCGCGCGCACACGAATCGTTGAATGCCCTCACCGAACTGCTCGTCAACCGAGGCAAAGTGCCGAGTGAGCAGATTCATCGGCTTGAGAGAGAACGCGCCACCAGCGCGGAAATCCAGGCTCTCCTCGCGGAGATGCAGGGACAGGGACAAGGGACGCTTATCTTTCTTTACCACGGCGCGGTGACGAAGCCACGCGGCATGAACGCCATGCACTTCCTGACACAAGACGAAGCCAACATCGAAGACAAGGTTCTCAATCGGTGGTTCAAAGCATCCGGTGTCGGCCAGACCGTGGTGATTGTTGACGGTTACACGGAGGATACCAATCTGAGTGCCTATTACGCCAATCGTGAGACGCTCGGCGATGCCGCGTTGAACGCCATTCAATCTGCAAGCGTTACCGACACAGGCGCGCTCCTGCAGAAAATCCGAGACGCGCTCGCCACGGATACAACCGATACCAACGACAACCGCCAGCTCAGCATTATTGAAGTTTATGAGCTGCTACGGACTTCCCCTACTTTTGCGGAAGGTATCCTCGCGCCGACTGGGGACGTTGAAGCAGCACTGCTCAAACTTTCCCCTGCTATTAAGATTACCACATTTCCAGAAAGAGCGCAAATTTTTTTCAACGATGAAGAAGTCGGCACCACTCCAAAACTGATTACGGAGAATTTGGCATCCGGGACTTCCACCTTCGTCGTGAAGAAGGCGGGTTATCTTATCCCACCAACCAAAACTGCAGAATTGCGGTTAGAACTCGGCGAAGTTGTCCAACTCGGCTGGGCGTTAGAACCTATCTCTGTCTTCGGCACTGTCACAGGGCCTCGCGGAGAATCCGCGGCTGGCGCGCGCGTTATGATTGACGGGACAGGGTACGAGCAGGTTGTCGGTGAAAATGGCACTTACCGCTTTGAGGAATGGAAAGGACCGAACGTGTTAGTGCTTGGTGAAACCTACACGCTGAGTGCGAAACTCGGCGAACTGCTCTATGGCACAGCGACTTTCCTATTTGATGGATACGCCTCCATTGAGCAACCTCTCGTGCTTGAAGAGAAGACGTGGTTTGAACTCGCCCAAATCGCGTTTGACTACGGTGATGCTCAGGGTGCCATCACTGCTTTCCAAAACGGGATTGAGCTCACCACGGATATTCCGCAGTTCTCATCGGACTTGACAGTCTTATTGTTCAGTTCCTTTGCCGATACGCTAGAGAAGGTGGATGTGCAAGATGTCACCTATCTAGTTGTCACGGCGAAGTTGGCTGAACAGCACGGGCAGCCAGAACTCGCGAAGAGGTATTGGGAGCAGGTGAAAGCGAAGGCGCAAAAAGGCACGTCTGCGGCGAGAGAGGCGAACGAACGCCTATGGGAATTGAATCGGACGCGCTATTACGTCAACATCGGGCTAATCGTTTTGTTGGTGCTATTGGTGGCATCGGGGACGTGGACTTTTTTCCGGTATCGCAAATCAAGGGCGTGAACTTCTAAAAAACGCAAGCGCAATGAACGCGCAAATTGGATAGGACAATAACGCCGTTGACCAGGGGATTCCCGAAAGCCCCCAAAATTGCATGAAAATCCAATTGAGCAACGGATTCAGCACCAACCGAATCAAGGTTGCTGAGAGGACAACCGCATGGTTTTGCCGCGCCAGATGCGCACGGATGAGCAACCGGCTCATCAGACGCGGTAGCATCCCGATGAGATAGATGCCGAGTAGCGACGCAATGTGCCGCAATCCCGCTTCCGACAATTCACCGTGCCCATACAGAAGATTGACGATGGGCCCGCGGAAAACATAAAATCCGACTAGGAAAGGGCCCATCAAGACAACGATAGCGACAACGCCTCGCCAGACGCTTTGCTGTAATACCCGATTCGGTTTATTCGTCTGTCCCGTTTCGGGCTCGGGCGAACCTGAACTACAGTGATGAATTTCCTCCCTTTCGTCACCTTTCTTATCTGTCCGTTTTCCAGCGGCAAGTTTCGCCCAATGCGAGAGTAGCACCGGTAGCGTTACGCCGGTGAGCGTTTCTGGAATCGCGCACAACCGCAGCGCGTAATCTAATTTCGAGACAGAACTTGCGCCTAGTGAACTCCCCATCCCTCTGTCAACGACGGGGTTCAACCCATCTGAAACCGCCGCTCCCATCATCAGGAGGCATTGACGTAAAAACTGCTGCGTATGTGGTGTTTTCCACCTGAGTTGCGCGGGATATAGCAGGTGTCGTGCCTGCAAATTCAGGATGGCACAGCATCGCCTAAACAGAATGAACGTTTGGAACAATTCTCCGAAGATTAGCGCGAGGGGGATACTCAATAGCACCAGATACGGTTTACCGATGTAAATCGTGGCGATGACAATGAGCGCGCGCACGCCTTGTGTAACGGCAGGCAAGTGGAATACCTGATACGTATCCAAAATCGCCTTCAGTATCCACCGAATTGTGGTGATGCCTACGAAGCAGGCGAACCCCGCGACGATGCCGATTTCTGCGGAGAGTGATAGCCCCGTATTCGGAAAAAACCACTGCGACACTCCCCACGCAATGCCGATGAAGAGACAGGAGACTCCGGGCATGACTATCAGATAGAGGGAGAAAACGGCTTGGACGCAGCGTCGCGCGGCTTCTTCGCTTTCGCTTCTCGCCTCTGCCAATAAAGGGACGAGGACAGAATAGGCGGAGGCGGCACTGAGCAGCTCAATTAGGAAGGTAGCGATGCTCCAATAGTAGTAGATAAAATCGGTGCCTTCGGTGGCACCGAACCATTTGGCGAGGAGCGCGTAAATCAAGAGCGTCCCCGCGCGTCCGAGGAGGCCGAGCGGCATAAGGCTCAGCAGGTTTTTGAGGAGAGGTGAGCGGGTTTTCGGCATGGTTTTATTAAACGCTATTTGATGTGAAAAGTCAACGTAATTTTTGGGTTGACATTGCCTCCTCGTTTGTGTTACACTAGTGGTATCCGATGTGCAATGAAAGGAGTAAAATGAAACACGAGCAAACAACTGAACCGAAGGCGGCCCGGGTTCCGTTTCTAGGTGTGCGTCGAAAGTGGGTAGGGCGGCACTCTACATTTTTACCGGATGCCTTTTGGTTTATGCGGGTTTTTCTGTCCATGATTCTCTCACGACAGATGGATGGAAAGGATTTAAAACGGTGCGCGCCGTGGTGAAGGATACGGGAGACTGTGTTCCGGTAGCAGGTGCGTCGCCGATAGTAATCTTTTGTTTATTGGAGGTTATCATGATTCTCTATGGCTTGGTGAAAGAGCAGATAGAGGCGCGCCAGCGTGCGCGCATCAAGCGGCACGAAGAACGCGGGCTGCATCGCGGACGCGAACTTGAACGGCAGGAGTGGTTAGAGTGGATGGAGCGGCGGCAGCAGGCGGAAGATGCCGGTGAATCGTTCACCGAACCCAATCCCGCCGAAAAGCACAACGGCACGCAACCGCCGCAGGAATAAAAAAAACGCGGGCAAGGAACATCGACTCCCTGCCCGCGTTTACGGCAAAACTTCAGATACCCAAGCCTAAAGGCGTGGGATTGCGTTCGTGATGAACGCCGTCCGACGTAGACTTGCGGCTTCTCGCTTCATCGAGGACAGCAGTCCATCCTCTCCACGAAGGCCCTCAGCAGGCCTGATCATTGTAACGACTGCATTTACGCTGGCGCGGCGGGTTAGGCTGCACGCCAACTACTATGGATATTGTAACATAGAAGCACTTTTTTGTCAAGGCGTTTTCTGCCTAAAGGCGGCCAAGTCTAAAGACTTGGGATTCTCTTGCTTCTTTGTTGACATTTTGTTTGGGACTCGGGTATCCTCTTAAAAAAGGAGTCAATACTATGAATCTACACGACTATTTTGAGTTCATTAATGACACCCAAATCCGCATCAAGGGACACCGCATCTATATTGATGACGTGTTGGAGGAGTATCTGCGGTATAAGAGTCCGGAAGAACTTCTCTACCGTTTTCGCACTCTGAATCTGGAGAAAATCCACGCCGTTATCCTCTACTACGAGGCGAATCGGGAGGAGGTGGAGGCATACCTTCTGCGGGTGCGGCAATACCGCGAAGAGGCTTATCAGAAGTGGTTGGCAACCGAGGGTTCTTCACCTAGGATAGTTGAACTGCGGCAGCGGCTGAAAAAATACCGCCAGAAACTGATTGCCGAGGGAAAACGCCTACTGGAGCCACTGGAGCCATTATGATACCGCAATTTCTTATGGACGAACACCTAGCGCGTGCAATCCAGAAACAATCTGGGGTTCTGCACCCAGGAATGGTGGTGCGGGAGAGGGAAAATGGATGTGAGAAACTACTTTGACTTCGTTGATGAAAATACCATCAAAATCAAGGGACGTTGCATCGGTATCGAGCAGGTGCTGGAGGATTATCTCCAAGGCGCGAACATCGGCGACATTCGGAAACGCTACCGAACCCTGGAATTGGATGAAATCCACGCCGCTATCCTCTACTACCTCGCGAACAAGGAGGAGATGACAGCATACCTCCAACGCGCGAAGGAACGCGATCTGGAGGCATGGCAAAGACGGCAACGTAAACCAGATCCGTTTCTTATCGGTTTTCGGGAACTCTTGGAAGAGCGAAGCAAATCGTTTGATAGGAAGAATCCGCCTGCAGAGCCATAGGAAAACGAAGCGGGGTAGAGCGCAGGGGACAGGTTTCCCCCGCGCTACCGATAAATGAAAGCAGAACCAAGCGATTTCGTTCTATTGGTTCTCCCGATATTCACGCAAGAGCGCGTTAATCTGGTCCAGCAACGCCTGCGAGTAAATCTCACCGACGAGCGCGTTGTGGGTTTCGGAGGCAATTTTATCCAACTCTTCCCGCGATGCGCTGTCAAACTCAACCATTTTAATTCCCGCCTTCTTTTGCAATGCCTCAATCGCTTTCGCGTTATCCTTCCGAATTTTCTGGATTAACTCGGCGTGATGCTTGGCGGAAGTCTCGCGCAGAATCTGCTGCTGTTCCGAAGACAACAGGTCAAACGTCTCCTTCGTTATCAGCGTCGCGCCGACACCGATGTTCACGGGCAGATTCGTCATGTATTTGAGTTTCGGGTACCACTGCAACGCAACGCACGCATACGGCGAGGTAGTTACGGCGTTCACCTGCCCCGAATAAAGGGCAGTCAGCACCTGCGATACCTCTTTCGGCACGTTCACAATGTCGGCGTTTTTGGTAAATTCAAGTCCGATCCTATCGCTACTCCGCGCCCACATTTTGACGTTCGGTGAACGCAGCGTATCCAGGGAGTCAATCGGCTGCTCGCTGAACATGTAATAATAGCCGATGTCACCCCAGCCGAGCAGGATGTAGCCAGCATCCGCGAAAGCCTGGTCCAACTCCTCGCGGAGATGGTCCCGGACGTAGTCAAGCTCCTCGTATGTTTTGAACATCCGAGGCAGTTGCAAAATCAGCACTTCTTTGTGGATTTCGCCGAGTCCGGTGGCAGTCATCGCGCCAGCGTGGAGCAGTCCAGCGCGCATCTTACGGATAACATCCAACTCATCCCCTTGCACCCCATTCGGGTAAAAGCGGATTTTGAGCTCCCCATCCGTTTTCGTTGCGAGCTCCTTCTCCATCGCGGTGAAACTGTTCATCCACGAGGAGCCCTTCGGCGCAAGCGTGGCGAGTTTAATCGTCTCCGCAGCGGCGTGCTGCGCTATCGCCACAATAAGCAGGACAGCAAGTGTCAATAAACCTTTGCGAGGGAAAATCTGTTTCATTCGGTTCCTCCTATAAAGTCTTAGCATTTTTCCTATTCGGTTGCGGTATCAAAAAGCGTGTCCGCCTGAGCGAGCCAGCGTTTCGCGCGCGATTTGGCTATCGCCGTTGCGGCTTCGTGCCCGGGATAAACGTCCATCGGCGCATCCAGCACTGCCTGTAACGCTTCTTTATAGAGCGCGGCGTTCTGTTGCGGATAGGCATAGTAGCGCGCCAGATAGAATTTGCTGAGCAGGAACCTGTCCTGATTAATCCTATCCACGTGTTTGATATGTTCCATCGCCTTCTCGGGGTTTCCCCCAATTGAGGCAGCCCGGTCGCCGTAATAGACGGTGAAGAACAAATGCGCGCCGCCGTAATAGAAAGTTTCGTCCAACTCAATCACCCGCCGCATCATCGCCTCCACCCGAGGCAGATCGATCACCTGCATCGGATTATCCTTTTGCAGGCTAATGCCGCGTGCCCAAGCATAGGCAGCCCAAAACAGCGGCTCCACCTGCGGCTTCTTGAGTCGCCGAAGCGCGCCTTCAAACACGACACTACCCACAGTCGGTGCTTCACTAAAAGTCTTGTTGGATTGCGAGAGCACCTTGAGTGCGTAGCGTCGCGAACGCCCATAATAGTCAATCGCCCGCGCGCGCAAATCCGCCGCAGTGTCGGTATCACCCGCTATCTCAGCGTCTTCCATCTTATCTTCAACGAAACCGGCGTAAGATGAAAAAGCACGGGAGGTCATGATGAGGAGGGTAGGGTTTTCGGGCACAATCTCTAGCATCCCCTCAAATGTCTTGAGATTGCCTCTGACGCTTGCCTCAATCAGCGTCAAATCCGCCTCTCTTTGCAGTGCCGCACCCGCTTGCGAATAGACAATCACAGTCCGGCCGACTGTCAACTTCGTGAGACTACATCCGCCGAGCAAAATCGGCAGGAGGAGTAACGCGAAAATATGGGTTCTCAACAAGTTTTGTCTCATGTAGAAAATTCCTCCTTTTATTAGAGACAGGATTTCGCGAAATGGCTCTGGGATGCGCGGTTTCAAACCGCGCATACCGGATATTCGCGTCCATCCTATTTGGTATAAAATGGCAAAAGCCGAATTGTGCCGTTGACGCGCCCTTCCAAAGTCTCAAGTTGGACGCGACTGCCAGCCTCGGTGACTGCCATCCGTACATAGCCGAGAGCAATCTGTTTCTCCAACGTCGGCGAATAGACAGCACTCGTAATCCAGCCAACCTCCTTATCACCGCTGAATACCGGTGCATGCTGTTGCGGTGGCTCTGCCGCGTCAATTTCAATACCTCGCAGCAGCCGATTTGGATGTCCGCGGTATTTCATCCGTGCGACAATTTCCTGGCCAATGTAGCATCCCTTTTCAAAATCGATGGCATGCTCCAATTCCGCTTCAAGCGGGATAACGGCATTGGTTAACTCCGCGCCATATCTCGGTGTGCCAGCCTCAATGCGGAGCGATTCTAGCGCGTCCAAGCCGATAGGCACCACGTCATGCGTCATCAACCGTTCCCACAGCCATTCCAGCGAGTCGGCTGCTGTCCAGAGTTGATAGCCTACTTCGCCGGTCTCCTCAGTCCGCGCGCCCATCACCCAGCGTCCATCCACTTCACAAGCGGAGTTCTCATGAGTGCTGGCAGGTGCTCTCTGCAAACCGACTACGGCCTGGACGAGCGTCGGTGATTCGGCACCATAGATGCCGATGGAACCGATTTCCGCTGTCACATCTTCCAGAACCACGTCATCAGCGATGATATATTTGTCAAGTTCCTCGAAGAGGGTTTCTTTCGTTTCCGGTGTAGTCTCCAGATAGAGTGCCTCTTCGCGGACATAGACGTGCATATCGGCAATAATTTTACCACGGTTCGTCAAAAGCGTGGCATAATTTCCTTGCCCGGCTTCAAGTCCTTCCACATCGTTAGAAATGATGCGGTGTAGGAACGTCGCCCGGTCTTCGCCGGTGAGCCGAAGCCTGCCGCGATGCGAAAGTTCAACAATTCCGCCGCGCGTTCTCACGGCTTGGTGTTCGGAAACGGCATCGGTGAAGTGCGCTACGAGATTCCAGCCTTCGTGCTTTTCAGCGAAAGTCGCGCCGAGTTGACGATGAATAGGGTAAAGCGGTGTTGTTCTCATATTTTTCTCTATCTGTATCGCTCAATTTTGTTAAAACATGCGCTCAAGCCGCCAGAGAATTTGCCGATTCTGTCGGAATGAACTCCAGTTCGCGAGATGCCGCACCGGCACCGCTATCTCAACGCCTAGACTCCGCTGCTGCCCTTCTCCGGGCGGTTCGGCGAAGAGGACAAACCCCACACCGATTGAAGTTTTTAGCCGTTCTTGAATGGAAAAATCCGCAAAAGGTGTTTCATCAAACCACCACACCTGTCCGGTATCGAGGAAGCAGCTGAAGGCCCACCCGACGAAGACATCCATGGCACTGTCACTCGCTAAAGCGAATATCGTTTCTTGCATAAAACGATATTCAACGTTGAACAGAAATCGGTTATCCCCAGCGAATGTATTGAAAGGGTAACCGCGTAGTGTGTCACCGCCGCCGAGATAGAGGAGATGCTGTCGCGGTAGAGACGCATCCGAAAAATCCCCGACGACGCGGATGTTCAAATGGTGATGTCCGAACAGCGGTGTATACCGTGCCAATTCAAATTGGTAGAAGTTGAAGGCATAATCGCCTCCAAGGCGCTGTCCTATGGTTTCAAAAGCGACTTTTCCGCGCCAACCGCGCCGGGTGCGTTCATTCGGCCAAAACACCGTCTGAAAGTTGCGTTCCTGCGCTGACTGCCGGTCCCGCGTATCAAACAGATACTTAAACGAAAGTTTTCGCAAGCGTCCGGGTTCAATCCGTGAGTTGCCGCGCTTAATCCGTTTTCTGTTAAGGTAACTCCAATCTGTTGATTTAGTGAGGTTGTCGTGCGATTCCCGCGTGAATTCAAGCCGCAGCTGCGCTGATGTCCCGAATGTCCGCGCTATCCAAGCGTGATACCCTTGCCGTTGATAATAGTTCTCAACGGCGGTGCCATAAAAGGCTGCACTCAAACTGATTTGGGTAGGGAGGAGGGTGTTGTTGTAATTGACATCCGTGAGTTTGTAGTAACCTCCGCCGAGTGCAAAATCGTACAGGCGAGAAAAGCGTTTTTCAAATCCTGTCTGATAATTCCAGATGCGACTGGCAAATCCACGGCCTAGCAAACCGAAGAGTCGTTCTTCGCCGGCGATACGGGTTGAGAGGGTGCCGCCTGCACCGAGCACAAACCCGTGGACACGGTTAAATCCGAAGATTGGAAAAACGTCGGGTTTTGCGACAGGCTGCTCCTCAATTTCTACAATCAGGATATTTTTCCCGCCTTCGCGCTGCACACGCCAATCGCGAATGGCTTTGAAATCTTCATGGCTCTGGCTGAGCCGCTCGTGCATCCGATGTATCATCGTTTGCCCCAGAACCTGATAATAAACGTCTTCGGTTTTTAAGTCAAGTGCTGACGCGAGTTCCGCTTCGGATATCCGCTTATTCCCACTGAAACGGATTTCGTCTAGCGAACCCTCGTTAATGGTGAACTGAAGCATTTCGTTGACAAATTGATGCGTAACGGTGGCGAATTCGTAACCGCGGTTCCAATAAAAATCGGCGATGAGCTGCTGTTTCAACGTAACCTCTGCCACGGCGAGGTAGCCGGGGACTAAATCAAACCACTCCTCAATAAATTGTGCAGGAAAACTGCGTTCTCCCTTAATCTCAATCTTGCGCGCAAACCGAACGGGTGCTTCTGCCACGCGGAGACGCACTCTCAAGATGTTCTGGTTTTCATCGCCAACTGTATCTAATTGCACCTCCTGAAACCAATCATAAGTATTCAGTTCAGCGATGAGCCAAGAGAGATGCGCGTTCGTGACGATATCGCCCGGCGCAATAGGGAGATGCTGCAGCACAACGTCTGTAGGAATCGTGGTGTTTCCTTCAATTTCAACGGCGGTTACCATAGTCCCAAAAGTTTCGGCAGGCTGTGGTTGCACCGCTACCGGTTTGAGCGCGCCCATCCTCTCTGGCACGTGCGGCCACCATGGGTGCTCCGTCTCTCCTGTCGGCATCCAATAACTATACTCGCGCCGTGTCGCGAGATTGAGGTTTTCCAGACTGCTAGTGTTACCCTGCGCCTTCCGGTGCATGTTAAAGGCCCAGGTATCTTGAGTTTTCTCGGTAGACGCGCGTTCCAAGCGCGCAAAAGGGATAGCGATTTCAAGCGTCCAAAACGTCGCGTGGATGCGCGTCGCAACTGCGGCATTAGCATCCCACTCGCTATCCGCCTTGAACGTTTTCGTAGCACGTTCTCGCGCGGAACTTTGAACGTCAGGTGGAGCAAATCGAAAATGAGGGGAGCCCGGGGTGTGAACCCCCTGGTCAAACAGGGCACCGATAGGGTTAACGACGAGGTGATAGTAAGTCTCGGTTTGCGGACTCGGGTCGAACAGGATTTCAACGGATTCATCTTCCCATATCGGCGAATCGTGCTGCGTTTGCGAGACGCGCGGCAGTTGCCCAGGAAGGAAATGTGCCTTCACACCGATATAGAGGTTTTCTTCGTTCCACATCAAAAATGCCTCGGTAGGATTCTCCGGTGTCCCACTGCCATCGGCACTTTGAAACGGATGTAGCGCGGCGGCGAACATCCACGCTTTTTCAGAGAGATTTCCATCAATAACGGGTGGCTGCTCGGTTTTCGGCACAGATTGGAGGAACGCGTCCATCGGAACAATATCGTTTTCAGGTATTCCTTCCGCCGGTAGAATTGCAATTCTATCGGTGGCTGTCAAGCGGAGGAGGGGCCCTCCCTCGTTCAGCCTCGCCGTACCTGCAAGCAGATTGAGCATCCGAGAACCGTCGGAACTTTGCACGGGAAGGCTGATAACCACCTGCTCGTTTTCGCTCTCAAATGCCACGTCGGCGGCGTAATCGCGCGGGAGTTGCAGTTGGACACTGCCGCCATGCGCTGTCACATTCATCGGTGCAGCAACCGCATCAAGCACAGCGAGTTCAACGGAACCGTTCTGCGTCTTTATCTCGTTTTGCCCTCGGGTCAGCAGGATTTTGCCGGTAACGTTCCCCTTCGTTACTGAAACGCGATAGTTCCCTTGCGTTTCGTCTAAATGCACATTCCCGGTGCCTGTAGCAATCTCTATCTTACCGCGGATGCGCCGGAGGCGGATATCCCCAGTTTTCGTTTGAAGTCTGATAGCGACATCCGGCGGCGTTTCAATCACGCAATCCAACTGCAGCTGATTTTCTATCTCAGACGTGCTTTGAAAGCGCGCATCGTTCGGAAGGTGTGCTTTCAACTGAAGGGTGCCCTCCTCCCGGGTGCCTGCCAGAACGATGCTATCCAGATACGCTTTGGTAGATGCTTCGTTGTCGTCCAACAGACGTTTTGTCAGTGTGACACGAACCACGTTGCTACCCGTAGCGACGAATTCAATGTTTCCGCGCACCGGCAGTTCCAATTCTATCCGATAGACATCGTCAAACGGGAAGGACTGCTCGGTAACAAGCGGCGCATCCTCCGCCAGTGCCAGCAACCCTGAGCACCATAGGGAGAGAAAAAGAATGATTAACTTGCTAGCGCGCGAAGTATGGAGTGAGAGTAGCATTTTTCTGACCTGGGTTCATAAGCGCGGGAGGATACATTCCCGCGCTACGGGTTCATTCGGAACGAGCGAGGCACAGAGGCGGACGCTCGCTGGGTTTCGGCGGCTTAATCGTCAGACTTCTCCGGCGTATCCACGCGGACCTCCGGTAAATCAACGAATTTGACCCCTTGTTTTATCAAGCGTTCTTGGCGTTTCATCAGGAATTCCATATAGGTTTCCAAATCGCCGAAGAGCGCGACAAGACGTTCTTTCGCCTCGTAGATGTCTTTCGCCGGATCGTGAGGGCTAACCATAAGAAGTGTTTCTCCTTCCTGGGTTCATAAGCGCGGGAGCATACATTCCCGCGCTACGGGTTCATTCGGAACGAGCGAGGAACAGAGGCGGACGCTCGCCGGGTTTCGGCGGCTTAATCGTCAGACTTCTCCGGCGTATCTACGCGGACTTCCGGTAAATCAACGAATTTCAGCACGCCCTCCTTTATTTGCTTTTCTTGTTTCTTCGTCATGAATTCCATATAGGTTTCTAAATCACCGAAGATTGCAACAAGACGTTCTTTCGCCTCGTAGATGTCTTTCGCCGGATCGTGAGGGCTAACCATAAGAAGTGTTTCTCCTTCATGCAGTGCGCTGCGTGTGAGCGCGTCTTGCGAAATCACCATTGGACTGTCGATGCGGGGCGGCGAATATCCCGCCTCGCGACAAACCTGTTCGATTTTCAAGCGCGTCTGTGGATTGGCAAGATGCGTAAAGTTCCACGTCGCGAGGTAAGGAATGGCATGGCTTGCGGCAACAGCGATGTGAACAGCGTCTGTAAACGCTTTTTGTGGTAACGCCCCTCGGTCTACTAGGTGTTGCGCGAACGTCCGATCAAAGTCTTGAACGCGCAAAATAGTCAACCCTACCACTGCGTTCAACCTTTTATTCGCTTGCGCCCTTTTGCCCGCTGCGATTTCGTCAATAACATAGTTTGACAAGATAAACTCAAAACGAGACTCTTGCCAGAACTGATGGGTGATACGCTGCCATTCCGCTATTTTCGAGTCGCGGCTTGGAGGAGCGACGAGATAACTGGGTATCGTTGCATCAATATAAACTTGATGCTGCTCATTACGAGTCTTCATACTTAATATGATACCACAATATCGCTTTCAATGCAAATTCTTTTGCACCAACGAAATAAATTTGACGAAACGTGCAGAGCGATTCAGTTCTCCGCTGTCGCCTGTACGGACAGATTTCTATATCCGTCCGCTGGAAAACACGGACGGATAGAACTATCCCCCTACAAACTCCAAAACTGAATGGCTTTGGCGAAACGTCAAAAAACTTGACACATTTTCACAAATAGATTATACTAAATAAGGACGTTAAACCTTTTGTCGAAAAACGGGTTTCCTCTGTAGAAACCCCACACTACAAAATAGGAGAACAAATGAAGACAGAATACCGTTTCTCTTTTGGTCCTTGGAATATACACGAGGGAGCAGACCCTTTTGGTCCGCCCGTTCGAGAGGCGTTCACTTTTGATGAGAAAGTTGAGTTCTACCGCGGCCTCGGTTTCGTCGGAATTCAATTTCACGACGACGATATTGTTCCGGATATTGACGATAAAACGCACGCGCAGCTGATATCTCGGACGAAAGCTGTCAAAACGCAACTTGATAACCACGGATTGACACCGGAGGTAGTTGCGCCGCGATTGTGGGAATCCCCGCAGACGATTGACGGTGCTTACACCGCCAATGCGGCAAAGGAGCGGGAATACGCACTTGAACGTTCAAAGCGGTGCGTGGACGTTGCCAACGAAATCGGGTGCAAAAACATCGTTTTGTGGCTCGCCCGCGAAGGCACTTACATCCGTGAATCGAAGAGTTCATCGGGCGCGGTGGGATACATACTCGATGCCATCAACGCGCTGCTGGACTACGACGCAGACATTCGTATCCTGATTGAACCGAAGCCGAATGAGCCGATGGACATCGCCTACATTCCGACAATCGGACACGCCATCGGATTGGCGTATGCGAGCCAAGAACCGGAACGTGTCGGCGGCTTAATCGAAAGCGCGCACGCCATCCTCGCCGGGTTAGAACCCTCCGATGAAATGGGTTACGCACTCTACCACAAGAAACTCTGGAGCGTGCATCTGAATGACCAGAACGGGCTCAAATTCGACCAGGACAAGGCGTTCGGTTCCGTAAATCTGCGCCGCGCGTTTAATCAAGTGCGTGTGCTAGAGGAAAACGGCTACGGCAGAAACGGCGAATTCGTCGGGTTAGACGTGAAGGTGATGCGCACGCAACCACGCGAATTGTCCACGAAACATCTCCTCAGCAGTCGACGCACCTTTCTGAACCTCCTAGAGAAGGTGCACACCTACGATAGAGAAGTGGAACAGGCGTTCATCGCCTCGCGAGACTATGAAGGTTTGGATTTCTACATCCTCCAACACCTTCTCGGAAAGGAATAGGAGCAATCTGTAGGTGGGGTTTATCGCAAAACCCCGCACCCTTAACGAAAGCATGAGAACTGATACGATTCTTCCACACGGGGCGACGAAGCAGGTTTGTCCCGCCGCCACAACAACACAGAAGTTCCAATCTATCCTCCTAGTGGGGCCACCCGGTGTCGGCAAAGGCACACAAGGTGAACTGCTGTCGCGAATTCCCGGCATGTATCACCTCTCCAGTGGTGCAATGTTTCGGGAACTTGACACCGATTCCGAATTGGGGCGAATCTTTCACAAATACGCCTCACTCGGAGATCTGGTGCCAGACGAAATTACAGTGCAGATCTGGCGAGACTACGTCCAGAAGCAAGTGTCTGAGGCTACCTATAATCCTGCCCGAGACCTGCTGATTCTTGACGGTATTCCGCGCAACACTATGCAGGCAGACCTGATTAATCCGCACGTTAACGTGCTGAGAATCATCTATATGATTTGCGAGAATCAAGAGGTGATGTTCCAGCGTATCCGCGGGCGCGCGTCAAAAGAGAATCGGTTTGACGATTCTCAGGAAGCGATAGTCCGCCATCGATGGGAGGTTTACAAACAGGAAACCGAACCCCTGATCGACCATTACCCGCAGGAACTTGTCCGAATAGTGGATGCAGATACAATTCCAGCGGCAGTCTTGCAGCAAATCTTAGCGGCGGTAGTGCCGGTCCAAAAGGAGCATTTCAAACCTGCCTTTATGTAGACGCGCTTTTTAAGCCGCGAGCCTGCTTACTCACGCCGACGATAGAGACGCATTTCCGGATGAACCAGCGCGCGCATCGGAAACGGCGCGCGCGCATCGGAAATGCGGATGCCGAGGAACTGCGGCACCCGACGAAAGATTTTCTGCAATTCATAACCCTCGCGAATCCTTTCGTAAAATGCCAACGTCTCCTCTACTGCCACTTCTTCCAGAGGATACCAATCCATCGGCGCGCTTTCCGCACGCGCATCTCCGTATCTTTGGAACACCTCAGCGTTGGGCACGAGAACGAGTGCCCACGCTGCCTCTTCATCATGCGCCAATTCCCGGGCCAACTCAGGAAGCAGCCAGTCAAACAGGACTTCGGGCGCGCAGGAAATGTCCTCTTCGTTGGGAATGTTGGCAGTTATCCACACCGATACCTCCTCCCGCGTCGGCTGTGCCCACAAAACGGATGCAAACGCGGCGGTGTAAACCAAAGAGTAAAGCGCGACAGTTCCGACAACGAAGCGCGCGAATATTCCCCAGGTAGGCGCGCTTTCCACGCGCGTCAGTAGGGCACTTATCAGTCGCCCTATCTCGCCGTGTTTGAGCTCAGGCGAACTCACATTATGTGCGTTAATTCGGGATACTATTGCCGCCGCTAGCACCATCATCACAGGATACACAATCAGCAGATGCCGCGCAAATTTCACTTTGTGTGCACCCACAAACAGCAGATACAGGATAACAAAAGCGAGCAGTGCCAATTCTATCTTTCTCCGCGTGACAAGCGCGCGCATTACCCCGAAAATCGCCAGAAGAGCAAGGGGCCATCCCATTCCCCACTTCAAAAGCGTCCACAGATAAACGAACCGCTGTGTCAACTGAGTCAGGGAAAAGTGTGAGGGTAGATTTCCATATCTGTCCGAGGCAAATAATCCGAAATGCCCGCGCTGATAATGCGTCGCTT
>PYJE01000110.1:0-10258 GCA_003635305.1 Candidatus Poribacteria bacterium
ATAGCATGGGGGGGGGTAAATCGAATTACATTCCGGGCAGTCTAGCCAACGGAGAGAGCGAACGTGTGTCGCGCGTAGCCGGGGTAGCGGTTGCGCGTCGGGCGTGGGGAAGGAAGTCGCCGAGGTCATGCACTTGTGTTGCGTTTTCACGCTCGTTCTCCTTTTCGTTGGGTTTAAAACTGCGCACAAAATGATGATATGTATATAGTATACCATATTTTTACGCGCTTGTCAAATTTTTTTTTCAAAATGAGCAGGATTTTCAAGAAATGAGCAGGATTCTCAAGATGAAGCAGGATTTTCAAGATTTTCAAGATTGTCAGGATAAGAGGTTAACGTTCCACCAACAGTTGTCTCTTCATCTGTTGCGATCAGGCGATCGCAACCTACAGGGGCGGCGTTAACGTGCCACAATAGGTGTCTCTTCATCTGTTGCGATCAGGCGATCGCAACCTACAGGGGCGGCGTTAACGTGCCACAATAGGTGTCTCTTCATCTTGCTCATCTTGTAAATCCTGTAAATCCTGCTTGGGTTTGACAAAAAAGTGAATCTCTGTTAAAATCTGTTCATCTGTTGGAGAGGCGAGTCATCCCGCACATCCTTGTGTGGGGCATCTCTTCTCCAAACTCGCCAAACACTGTAGCGCGAGGGCCTGTCCCTCGCAAAGTTTCCGCCAAAAAGGAGGAACGGAACATGCAACATCTCAACATAGTGTGGCTCTGCCTACTTTTCGCGAGTCTGTCTGCATCAGCGGCAGTCGATGAAAACACCGTCGCAGTCTGGCTGTTCGAGGAGGGCACAGGCAAAGTGGTAAAAGACGCTTCCGGCAATGGACACGATGCCGAATTCGCCGGTAGCCCGAAGTGGGTAAAGGCGAAATTCGGCACGGGATTAGAATTCCCCGGCGATGCCGGCGGTTACCTCATCGTGGAGTCTACCAAAAAACTGGAATTGGAGACGCTCACAGTGGAAGCCTGGGTGAAAGTCGAGAAGGCCACCGGCAAATGGCAAGGCATCATCTGCAAACAGCAGGCCGGTTGCACGAACCGAAATTACGGCATCTGGGTGAACGTGAACACCAGCGTGCTGCATGCGCAAATTGGCGCGAACGGCGCGTGCGCGTTTAGCATTGACGGCACAACCGACATCACCGATGACAAATGGCACCACCTCGCTTTTACTTATGATGGGGATATGGGGCGCGTTTACGTTGATGGCGAATTGGAGAACGAGGCCCCCAACGCCGAAACCTTTCAGAGCGGCGAACCGATTACCATCGGCGTGCCGAATGTGGACAACGCCAACGGCTTGATGGGTATCATCGAGGAGGCGCGCATCTCCAACATCGCACGCACCGAAGAAGAAATTCAGGAGGCGATGGATGTCGGCTTAGCGCAGATACTCAGCGTTGAACCGGGCGGAAAACTCGCCACGCGCTGGGGATACCTGAAAAGCACACGCTGAATCCCGTAGCGCGCGGGCCTGTCCCCGCACAGAACACCGGCCCCACACCGTAGCGCGAGGGCCTGTCCCTCGCAAACACAGAACACCGGCTCCACACCGTAGCGCGAGGGCCTGTCCCTCGCAAACGCCGCACATTACCGTAGCGCGAGGGCCTGTCCCTCGCAAACGCCGCACATTACCGTAGCGCGAGGGCCTGTCCCTCGCAAACGCCGCACGATAGAACGATGCCGTTTCCCTCGGTAGGAGAGACATCCTAGTCTCGACACCTCGGAACTCACTGCGGTGGGTTTCCCGCGCACAGAACACCGGCCCCACACCGTAGCGCGAGGGCCTGTCCCTCGCAAACGCCGCACATTACCGTAGCGCGAGGGCCTGTCCCTCGCAAACACAGAACACCGGCCCCACACCGTAGCGCGAGGGCCTGTCCCTCGCAAACGCCGCACGGCCAAACATCACATAAGGAGGAATACCTTGAAAAAAATAACTTACGCATCACTCTTGTTTTTCTGCATCACCACGCTCGCCTTCGGACAAGGATTACCGATAGCGGTGCCGGAGGAAGTCGGCGTTTCAACCGAACGCCTCCAACGCATCCAACCTGCCATGCAAGAATACGTCGATGAAGGACACGTGTCCGGCTTCTTGACTGCCATCGCGCGGCGCGGGAAAGTCGTGCATTTTGAAACCGTCGGCATGCGCGATGTGGAAAATAACAAGCCGGTGGAGGCGGATACCCTTTTCCGCATCTACTCCATGTCAAAACCGATCACTAGCGTTGCCGTGATGATGCTCTACGAGGAAGGGCACTTTCAACTGGATACGCCGGTTGCCGAATTCATCCCTGAATTTAAAAACATGAAGTTCTACAACGAAGACCAGACAGAAACCAGGGATGCCCAGAAACCGATAACCGTCAAGCATCTCCTCATGCACACCGCCGGGTTCACTTACGGCTGGGGGAACAAACCGGTTGATAAACTTTACGGGAAAGCGTCACTTCTTAAGTCCAGCAAAACGTTAGACGAGATGGTGCAAAATTTGGCAAAAATTCCGCTCGTTCACGAACCCGGTGAAGAGTGGACTTACGGTGTCTCCACCGATGTGCTCGGTTATCTCGTGGAGGTCGTCGCCGAGATGCCGTTTGAGGAATTCTTGCAGACGCGAATTTTTCAGCCCCTCGGCATGGTAGACACTGGGTTCTCCGTGCCGATGGAAAAGGCGCACAGGTTCGCGGCGTTGTACCGGCAGTCAAAAGAGGAGGGAATGAAACTAGAGAAGGGGGCCCCTTTCACAAAGGAAGAGCTCATTTTCTTCCCAGCGGGCGGCAGCGGACTTGTCTCCACCGCGGCGGATTATCTGCGCTTCAGCCAGATGCTCCTCAACGGCGGCGAATTAGACGGGGTCCGTATCTTAGGCAAAGAAACGGTAGAATTGATGCGGCAGCCACATCACCGATGGGGAAAAAGTGGCGGCTTCGGACTCGGTTTTGCTGTCGTCACCGAGGTGAATACGGAGAAGACTTCCGAATCGGTAGGGAGTTTCAGTTGGGGTGGTGCCGCCGCGACTACTTTCTGGATCGATCCGGAAAAGGAACTCATCGGCGTGTTGATGACGCAGCTGATGAATAATCCTCATCCTTTCCAGCAAGAATTTAAGAAGTTGACGTATGAGGCTTTAATTGATGAATGATATCCTATTGCCATGTTAACCGTTTCTTTGAACCGTAGGGCGGGGGGCTGTCCTCCGCGTTGCCGTGGGTTGGCGAGGGACAGGCCCTCGCCCTACGAGACAGGCGGCAGCTCACGCTTCACCGTAGCGCGGGGGCCTGTCCTCCGCGTTGTCGTGGGTTGGCGAGGGACAGGCCCTCGCCCTACAGGGCCGGAGACAGCTCACGCTTCACCGTAGCGCGGGGGCCTGTCCCCCGCATCCATCGCACGACGAGGGACAGGCCCTCGCCCTACGGGACAGGCGGCAGCTCACGCTTCACCGTAGCGCGGGGGCCTGTCTCCCGCGTTGCCGTGGGTTGGCGAGGGACAGGCCCTCGCCCTACGGGACAGACGGCAACTCCCTCTTCACCGTAGGGCGGGGGTCTGTCCTCCGCGTTGTCGTGGCGTGGCGAGGGACAGGCCCTCGCCCTACGGGACAGGCGGCGGCTCCCTCTTCACCGTAGCGCGGGGGCCTGTCCCCCGCATCCATCGCACGACGAGGGACAGGCCCCGCCCGTTCGGGATCAGGCGATCCCGAACTACGGTCTCTAGGGCCATCGCACGACGAGGGACAGGCCCTCGCCCTACAGGGCCGGAGACGGATCCTGCTTCCCCGTATCGCGGGGGCCTGTCCTCCGCGTTGCCGTGGGTTGGCGAGGGACAGGCCCTCGTCCTACAGGGCCGGAGACGGCTCCCGCTTCACCGTAGCGCGGGGGCCTGGCCCCGCGAGCCTTGACTTAAAATCCGTTTTTGAATAAAATAACCTCATAAAATAGGAATATTAGGAGGAACTATGACAATCTGCCACGGACTCCCGCGCGCCGTTCCCGAAGAAGTGGGAATGTCAGCCGCGCGGTTAAAACGCATCGCACCCGTGATGCAACGCCACATCGATGAGGGAACCATCTCCGGTGCATTAACCATGATAGCCCGCGAAGGGAAACTCGTCCATTTTGAAAAACTCGGCCTGCGCGACATCGCCGCAGCGAAACCGATGGAATTTGATACCCTCTTCCGCATCTACTCCATGACGAAGCCTATCACCAGTGTCGCCGTGATGATGCTTTACGAAGAAGGACATTTCCAACTGAACTCGCCTGTCTCCGAATTCATTCCCGCCTTCAAAGACATGAAGGTTTACAGCGAAGATCAGACAGAAATCTTCGATGCCGAGCCGGAGATGACGATAAAGCATCTGCTCACGCATACGTCCGGGCTCATCTACGGCGGTGATAGCGAGAGTCCGATTGACAAAGCGTATCAGAAGGCGAATTTCTACGACGCAACGCTGGAGTCAATGGCGCAGAAACTGGGAGCTATCCCGCTGCTGCACCACCCCGGCACCGCATGGAATTATGGCATGTCCACCGATGTGCTAGGATACCTCGTGGAAGTGGTGTCCGGTATGCCGTTTGAAACCTTCTTGCAGACGCGCATTTTCGAGCCGCTGGGAATGGTAGATACCGCTTTCTCCGTGCCAGATGCAAAGGCTGACCGGTATGCAACACTCTATGAACCCACTGAAACCGGCGGGATTCAAGTGGTAGAGCGAGCACCGGTTTCAACGGGGCCGCTGAGTTTTCCGCCATCGGGTGGCGCGGGACTTCAGTCAACCGCCGCGGATTACCTGCGCTTCTGCCAAATGTTGCTCAACAACGGCGAACTTGATGGCGAACGCCTCCTCGGTTCAAAGACGGTGGAGCTCATCCGCATTAACCATATTGACGATGCTTGGCAACCGTTGGAGAGAGAGGGTTGCGGTTTCGGGCTCGGTTTCGCAGTCGTCACGGATCTGGCTGGCACACAGGCCCTCGGTTCGGAAGGCACATTCAGTTGGGGCGGCTTGGCACGCACGACATTCTGGATCGATCCGGTGGAAGAGTTAGTCGCCATCTTCATGACGCAGCTCCTCGGCGACGCGCAGTTCCACGCGCAGTTCCGGGTGCTGACGTATCAGGCGATTATTGATTAGCCCCTATTTTGCTCATGAATCCCGTAGGCGCGGTTTGAAACCGCGCCTACGGTAGAATCACGACGCGCGGTTACAAACCGCGCCTACGGTAGCTCACGACGGGGGACAGGCCCCCGCGCTACGGTAGTCGGCGGCACGGAGGGCGAGGGCCTGTCCCTCGCCAGGCGGCGATTATGGATTAGCAATTTTGTTGGCGTGTTGTCAAGTTCGCGGGGGACAGGCCCCCGCGCTACGGTAGTTCGGCGGCACGTAGGGCGAGGGCCTGTCCCTCGCCAGGCGGCGATTATGGATTAACAATTTTGTTCGTGTGTTGTCAAGTTTGCGGGGGACAGGCCCCCGCGCTACAGTAGGCGGCGGCACGGAGGGCGAGGGCCTATCGGGTTGGTGTTGCGCTCAGGCGATCGCAACCTACAGTAGTCGGCGGCACGTAGAGCGAGGGCCTGTCCCTCGCCACGCGGCGATTATTGATTAACAATTTTGCTTGCGTGCTGTCAAGTTTGCGGGGGACAGGCCCCCGCGCTACGGTAATCGGCGGCACGTAGGGCGAGGGCCTATCAGGTTGGTGTTGCGCTCAGGCGATCGCAACCTACAGAAGTCGGCGGCACGTAGGGCGAGGGCCTGTCCCTCGCCACGCCACGATGTAACGGAGAAACGCAATCATGCAAATCGCAGTTGTCACCGGCGAACACGGGTTTCAAGAAAAACAGTTTGACGCAGTCTTCGAGAATATGGCTGGCATCGAATTTGTCCGCGAAGATCTGGATGTTTTTGTCAATGACCCGGGCCAGCAAGACTACGACACCGTCGTCTTTTACAATTTTCACCGTCCTTACCCGACAGCGGCGCAAGCCGACGCAATTCTCGGCTTGACAGCCCGCGGGCAAGGCATCGTCATCCTGCATCACGCCATCCTTGCGTTTCCCGAGTGGGATGTCTATTCCAAAATGTGCGGGATTACCGACAGACGGTTCGGATACTACCCGCGGCAGACGCTTGACGTGCATGTCGCAGACACAACGCATCCTATCACCGCGGGGATGACAGACTGGGAGATGGGGGACGAAACCTACACGATGGAGTCGGCAGGCGACGATAGCGATATCCTGCTGACGGTGGCGCATCCGAACAGCATGGAGGTGCTCGCCTGGGCGCGAGAATATGGCAAATCCCGCATTTTTTGTCTCCAGAGCGGCCACGACGACATCACCTTCTCCAATCCGAACTTCCGCGAAGTGCTAAAACGCGGCATTCAGTGGGCAGGTAGGGATGAACAATGAAGCATCTGTTAGGGTTACGTCTCCTCTTCGCAACGCTTATTGCACTCGCCCCGGTAGGCGCGGTTTGTAACCCCGCTCCTGTCGGCAATACAGAGGAAACTATGGAGCACACAATGTATTCAGTCAGCGACAAAATGGACGATGGGTTTCACGTTTACGTCTTACAGCAAGACGAAACCGCCATCGCCGAGATTGTCCCTGCGCTAGGCAATAACTGCTATGCCTTTCGCGTCGCCGGGCGCGCCTTGATAGACGAACCGCCAGCTCTGGCGACATTGCAGGAACGTCCCACCGCTTACGGAAATCCAATCTTGTTTCCGTTCCCAAACCGCATCCGCAATGGCAGCTGGACGTTTGAAGGCGAAACCTATCAATTTGACAAACCACCCGATGCACCGACAACCATCCACGGCTTGTTACTCAACCGTCCCTACCAGGTCCAACGTCACGCAGCGGACGAAAACGGCGCGACGCTTGTCTGCACTCTCGACTCGCGCACGGTGCCGGATATCGGCAGGCAATACCCGTTTCCGTTTCACATTGAGATAACCTATACCCTCAAAGACTCCGTGTTGACGATGGGCATTGCCATCAAAAATACAGGCGAACGGAACATGCCGATGGGGTTCGGCATCCACCCCTATTTTCGCATCGCGAATCCCGCGCAAGCGAAAATTACCGTGCCCGCCGCGAAGTATTGGGAACTTGACGACGTGCTAGTCCCCACAGGAAAACAATTTCCGGTCAGCGGTGACTTGGATTTACGCGAAGGAAAACCGTTTGTCGGACTGAAGTTAGACCACGTTTTCACGGACGTGCAATTGACAGACAGGGTTAGCCGATGCATCATCGGGGAGGAACTCGTCATGGAATCGGATGCCATTTTCAGAGAACTCGTCGTCTATACGCCACCGGGAAGGAATGCTATCTGTTTTGAGCCCTATACCTGCCCGACAGACGCAATCAATTTGGAGGCGAAAGGCATTCCTGCCGGCATCATTGTGCTATCGCCGAAAGAGACTTTTTCCGCAACCGTTCGGATTCTGCCGCTGTAAGGACGGATTTCTATGGTTTTCGCTCGTGTTTTCTCACAGCGGCGGACAGATATAGCCATCTGTCTTTACAGGGCTGCCTGGAGAAACTAGATGGCTTTGGGTTGACATCTATCGCGGATGTGTGGTATTCTATAAACGCCACCGTAGGCGCGCTTTCCAAGCCCCCGGTAGGCGCGGTTTGAAACCGCGCTGGCCTATAAACGCCACCGTAGACGCGCTTTCCAAGCCCCCGGTAGGCGCGGTTTGAAACCGCGCTGGCCTATAAACGCCACCGTAGACGCGCTTTCCAAGCGCGCTCTGGTGGTCCATCGCAGCCTATAAACCATAGAAAGGAGGAAACCCAAAATGGCATTTAGCGATTTTAAGGCAGTCCCGGAAGTCCTAGAAACTTTCAAGATTACCTTCAGGTGGGGTGACTTCCTCAAAAGCGAGGTGTCAAATCCGCCGGCGCATTTACTGCACGACTTTGAGTTTGCGCAGGAGCACATTGACGTTTTCGCCTCCGAATCGGCGCGGTGTCACGCGCTCATCTACCCGGTTTTGTGGGAGTGCTATAAGGCATACGCCAAGGATTATGCACTCTGGATTGGGAAGTCTATCACCTACGATGAGACTTTGACTGGCACGCCGGATTACTTCGTCTCTACACGCTCTGAGTTCGGCATCCCTGTTGTTGGGACACCGCTCATTCTGCTTGTTGAGGCCAAGCGGAACGATTTTGTCTTCGGTTGGGGGCAATGTCTCGCGGAGATGGTCGCGGCACAGAAAATCAATGGCGACGCAGGTGATGCGGTGTATGGTATTGTCAGCGATGGAGAACAGTGGCAATTTGGACAACTCGTCGGCGATGTCTTTACCCGCAATAGAACGCGCTATACGTCGGATCGTTTGCCGCGCCTCTTTGGTGCGGTTGAAGCAGTGTTCAGAAGCGCGACAGGGAATGGCAGCGGGAGTGCCTGAACCGATTCTGTTTTTCGTTTTTTGTTGTTTCGCTAGGCGTTCGGGGTATGTTGTTTGTTGTGGGACGTATCTCCTCGTCATGCCGAAATCGACGTTGTCGATTTCTAGTATTTTCCTGTGACAAAAAAGTAGTCATCGTCAACGACGATGACGGGTTACGCAGAGAGCCGTGAATATCCCGATAACTCTATCCGAACGCATTGCGACTAACAGAAACTTGAATTTGGCATAAGCCATGAAAACCGTCACCTTTTTCCTTCTTCTCCTCTCACTCATCTGCGCGCAGCCGTCCCGCGCTATCCGCGAAGGCACGGCGAACGCCACCATTTTCATCAAGCAGTATGAACAGTGCGGCGAGTGGGACAAGGCGGCACTCTGGCACGAAACCGCCGCCGAATGCCTCACCCGCATTTCTATCCCGATGAACGAGATAGCGCACACCTACTACTCGCACCACGGCCACGAAAAATGGGCGGCGCGCGCGAAGAAAGAACGCGCGGAGATTCAGGCACAACGTCAAGCACTTATGAAACGCGCGGAAAATGCATGGGAAAAATCGGGGATAATGGCTACCGAGCAGCGGAACCTTCGCGAGAGACAAACCCTCACGCTACGGCTGCGCCTAGAACGTGAAAAAATCGCCAAATTCATCGCGACGTGGGCACCGCACTATCCAACTCGGTTCTACGATTTCGGCATCTATCCGACCTTTTTCAGGGAGCAGCGCGAACGCGCCGAGGAGAAAAAGGATTACGTCAAGGTGCTACAATTGGAAGCAGACGCGGCGGAGATGTGCGCGACACAATATGAGAAAATCCCCATCACTATCGGGTTGAAGCGTTATGAGAAAGTCCGGGATGCCTATCGCCAACATGCGATGTTACTCCGCGCGCTCGCCGAACAAAACCCGAAAACGCTGCCATCGGAAGCAGACAGAGGAAAACAGATAGTCGATGCCTATACGCCTCGCGATGACGTAAGAGCAATCTCCTCAACGCGAGTGCTTCAACTGGCCAAATCGGATGCGCGCGTGAAAGAAGCACTCGGAAATGAAAACGGAATTCACGAATATGTCTGGTTTCAAGGTTTCGCATGGACGGTAAGTTTCTATAACCACAGTTGGGGAAACCTCGCCATCGCCATTATTGATGACAAAACGGGAGAAGTAGTTGACGTGCTAACCCAGGGCGGTTCACTTGAAAATTGAATAGGACTTATGCAGAACGAATCCCGTAGGCGCGGTTTCCAACCGCGCAATTCAACACGCGCGGACAACGCGCGCATCCCCACGACGAAAATAACGAATCCCGGAGGCGCGGTTTCCAACCGCGCAATTCAACACTGAATCGCCTCTATCAAAATTGGCGAAATATATAGAGACATGAATTTGAAAATCCTCGGAAGCATCACCTTCTTTTTACTCACATTCGGCGTGGAAGCAGCTCTGCACACCCCCGGTGAACTGCTCATCCGCTTGACACCCGACGCTGCAAAGCCGCAAGCCAACGCGCCGATATCCCGGTTGCATGCTGAACACAAGGTAGAATCGCTGCGGCCGCTGTTTCCCTATCTGGCGCGTCCGGCACTCAATCCGAACCTCAAGCGCACCTATCTGCTACGTTTCGCTCCTGACGTAGATTTGGAGACAATCAAAACGGTTTACGCCGAAAGTCCACTGATTGAAGCCGTAGCGTTTAACTATCTCCGTCCAACGTTGCAAGAACCGCGGCGGCGGGAAGGGGAAGCGGTTAATCCGAACGACCCGAGGTATGCAGAGCAGTGGAACCTCCCGTTGACTCGGCTGCCACAAGCATGGGCAATTG
>PYJE01000110.1:10278-15160 GCA_003635305.1 Candidatus Poribacteria bacterium
ACGGTAAGTTTCTATAACCACAGTTGGGGAAACCTCGCCATCGCCATTATTGATGACAAAACGGGAGAAGTGGTTGACGTGCTAACCCAGGGCGGTTCACTTGAAAATTGAATAGGACTTATGCATAACGAATCCCGTAGGCGCGGTTTCCAACCGCGCAATTCAACACGCGCGCCGACAACGTGCGCATCCCCACGACGAAAATAACGAATCCCGTAGGCGCGGTTTCCAACCGCGCAATTCAACACGCGCGTAAGTTCTGTTGAATAAACAGGCATTTGCAGAACTAAATCGCCCTACCAAAATTGGCGAAATATATAGAGACATGAATTTGAAAATCCTCGGAAGCATCACCTTCTTTTTACTCACATTCGGCGTGGAAGCAGCTCTGTACACTCCCGGTGAACTGCTCATCCGCTTGACACCCGACGCTGCAAAGTTGCAAGCCAACGCGCCGATATCCCGGTTGCATGCTGAACACAAGGTAGAATCGCTGCAGCCGCTGTTTCCCTATCTGGCGCGTCCGGCACTCAATCCGAACCTCAGGCGCACCTATCTGCTACGTTTCGCTCCTGATGTAGATTTGGAGACAATCAAAACGGTTTACGCCGAAAGTCCACTGGTTGAAGCCGTCGCGTTTAACTATCTCCGTCCAACGTTGCAAGAACCACGGCGGCGGGAAGGGGAAGCGGTTAATCCGAACGACCCGAGGTATGCAGAGCAGTGGAACCTCCCGTTGACTCGGCTGCCACAAGCATGGGCAATTGAGAAAGGCGACGCAAACGTCGTCATCGCTATCATCGATTCCGGCATCGATTATCGGCACGACGATTTGGCGGCGAAGACATGGGTGAATCCCGGCGAACTGCCACATAACGGGCTTGACGACGACGGCAACGGCTACGTTGACGATGTGCATGGGTGGGATTTTACCGATGCACCGAATGTGCAGGGAGAAGGCGATTTCATTGAAGGCGACAATGAACCCATCGATGAATCCGGGCACGGCACACACGTCGCCGGTATCGCAGGGGCGATGGCGGATAACGGCATCGGTATCGCAGGCGTGGCATGGAATTGTCCCCTCATGGCGATTCGCGCCGGGCTCTCCCTCGGCGGCAGTTCGCGCATGCAAGATGATGACTCCGCCGCCGCCATTGTTTACGCCGCCGATAACGGTGCCAGCGTGATTAATATGAGCTGGGGTAGCGAGCAGGTATCCTTCGTCATCCAAGATGCCGTCGATTACGCGCACGCCCGCGGTGTCGTGCTAGTCGGAGCCGCAGGAAATTCACAGAAAGCGGCCGCGATTTTCCCCGCCGCCTATCGGCACGTCATCGCCGTCGCCTCAACCGAACAGCATCAGCGGCGATTTTATCAATCAAACTTCGGTGCCTCCGTGGATATCGCCGCGCCGGGAAACGTCATCCTCAGCACACAGATTGACAACCAGTATCGCCTCCTCACTGGCACCTCTATGGCCGCGCCGCACGTCGCAGGTGTTGCTGCGTTGATGCTCTCCAAGCGGCCCGCACTCACGCATGAGGAAGTGCGGCAGATTTTGATTAACACCGCTGACGTTGTCCTTCAAGAAGAGCGTGATGAACCAGACCCGGGATTTGTCGGGGCAGGCACGCTGAACGCTGAACGCGCGCTGTTAGCGAGCAGCGCGTTGCAAGCGCGCATTCTCTCTCCCGAAACGAACAGCGGCGGCTCCAACGCGATGCCGATTCTCGGCACCGCAAGCGGCTATCAATTTGAATCATGGCAACTGCTTTATGGACAATCCACAGTGCCTGATACCTTTACGCCGTTCACAGAACCGTCCGCGCAACAAAAAATCGGCGAAACGTTGGCGGTGTGGGATACTGCCGCAATTCCGGAAGGCATTTATACCGTTCAACTGCAGGTTACCGCGAAAAACGGCACCCAAACGCAAGACAGGGTTGTCGTCGCAGTTGACAGGACACCGCCGCAAGTTCTATCCCTCGCGGCGACAGAGACGCTTTATGAAAACCGCTCCATTACCATTTTCACTTGGGCCACTGACGACATCACCCGCAACACCCTCTATTATCGGCGCAAAAACCAACTCGCGCCGTTTGCTTCCGTTGAGGAAAACGAGCTCGGCAGAGAACATTTCATCTCCCTCGGCTTGCCGAACGGCACTTACCAATTTTTCGTTGAATCGCAAAACGCCGTCGGTTTGACGGTAACTGAGAATAACCAAGGGCAATACTGGCCACTCGACGTTGACGGCAGTGCCATCTCGCCAAACGGGTTTGACGACTTTTCCATCGGCGTGCCGCCCCTCCACATCGCCACTGTCACCGCCGATTTTGATGGCGATGGCGCATTGGAAATCGTCGGTAAACCGTTGTCGGAGATGGGCATCACAATTTATGAACAGAGCCAAACCGGAACATATCAAGCGCGCGAGGGACAGGCACTCGCCCTACAGACTGGCGCGGAAACGTTCACACCTTGGACAGTCAACGATACCGACAACGACGGCCTGTTAGAAATCCTTGTCAGTGACAACGATAGGACTTTTCTGCTTGAGAGCACCACGCCCAACGGATACCCCGAAAACCTTATCTGGGAATCGCCTTTTCTTTCGGGAGGGAGCATCGCCGATTTGGATGCAGACGGTAGGAAGGAGATTATCGGTGCCGATAATCGGAACGACCGGATTCTCATCTTTGAGAATCGCGGGAACAACCGCTATGAAGAAATCGCGCAACTCGTCAACGAGACAGAAGGCGCGAACGTGTTCGGGCAACACTTCGCAATCGCCGATTTCGATGCAGATGGAAACATCGAACTGGTAGCGGGCGACAGCGAAGGTGAACTCTTCGTTTATTCCGCCTACGCAAACGACAGGTTCCGTCTAGAATCGCAAATGCAACTGGACATGACAGGCGATGCTATAGAGGTAACGTTGCTGACAGCCGAAGATCTGACGGGGGATGGCATTTCAGAGTTTGTGGTTGGCGGCACGCAAGAATTCGCAGGAGTGCCTTCCGCAGCACCCCTCTGGAAGTTTTTCGTCTTTACACACGCGCACGGACAGAACAGGCGCGAACTCCCGTTCGTGAAACTCTGGGAACAAGCAATAGTCCCCTATCGCCGAACCGGAAACGGGCTCCGCATCGCCGATGTGACAGGGGACGGCAACAACGAACTCGTCATCCTCACGCATCCAAACCTCTACGTCATGAAATGGGACGGCACAACTTTCGTCCCGATGTGGTATCGGGAGGTATCCGAAACGCCTGCCTTGTTCACCGCCGATGTGGATAACAACGGGTTTGACGAAATCTACGCCAATTCTGGCGAGGAACTATTGCGTTTTGAATCCTCGTTCGCGACAAATAGGCAGTCGGTTGAAACACTCACCCCGTGGGAAGTCGCCGCAACACCGATAACAGCGAAGGCGGTTCAGGTGACATGGATTGCCCCCGCTTCCAATAGAAGAGACATCCCGGTTTCAACATCCTTCACCGTCTACCGAGCGATGGGAAAAAAGGACAAGGCTCCCAAGGATTTGGCAGAATTTAAGGCAGTCGCCGAGAACCTCACAACACCCCGATTTTTGGACAGGAGCGTCACAACTGATAAAACCCACTGGTATGCCATCACCGCAAAAGACGAAAACGGCGTGGAGACAGAACGCACCGAGGCGGTATCCGCCACGCCGCGTCAGCCGCCGAAACTCATCAGCGCGCGCTTACACGTCCCGGGTACCTCCCCGCTGAATCCCGCAGCGCAAGGGACAGGCCCTCGCGACCCCTCCCTGGCAGAACAGAAATGGATAATCCTCACGTTCGACCGGCAGATGGGACTCGCCATCGGCGACGAGAGCCGATATCTCCTGCGCGAACCGCAGCGGATTGGCGGCGTGCGGCCCGTGTCTGCTATCCGAGACAGAATGGGCACGCGGGCACTCCTCGCCTTTGCACCCCAGAATGTTCAACAGGCAGCCTATGAAATTACGGTATCCAACGTCGCCGACATTGACGACAACCCACTGCGAACCGCAACGCAACCGCTTCAGATACCGCAAAGCGTTGGAGCAACGACGATAACCGAGCTCACGCAGGCGCGCGTTTATCCGAACCCTGTCTATCCCAACGTCTCCGACAAAGGCGCGATTACGTTCGATAAAGTCCCTATCGGCACCCGCATCCAAATCTTCGCACCGACAGGACACCTCATCGAAGAACTCAGCGCGCACAACGAAAACCGCAGCCAATGGTGGCTGACTGGCAAGGGCGGCGCAGATGTCTCCAGCGGCATCTATATCTACGTGCTTGAATTTGAGAACCAGAAAAAAGTCGGAAAAATCGCCGTCATAAAATAAAGGCGACACCTTATCCGACAGGCTAATCCTATGGACAATTTCATCTTAATTGCAAACCCCATCTCCGGCAAAGGCCACGCAAAAACCATCGCGGAGCAGGCATACGCCGCAATCACCGAAGCCGGCCACATCGGCACACTCGTCTTAACCACCGGCACCGGCGATGCCGAACGTTTCGCGCACGATGCAGTGAACGCCGGTGTCCGGAAGATAATCGCCTGCGGCGGCGATGGCACTCTCCATGAAATCGTCAACGGCATTGCTAGGTTGAAATCGCCTGATGCCAACACCGAACATACCCAGGCTACCGTAGCCGCAGTCACCTTAGGCGTTCTCCCCTGCGGCCGCGGCAACGATTTCGCCGCCGCCATCGGCGTGCCACGAAAATCAGATGCCGCCATTCAGAACTTATTCACCGGCAAACCAACCCAAGTCGATTTGGGGAAAATTACCCCTCTTTCGGTAGAAGAAACCACGCGAGGGACAGGCACTCGCCCTACAGTAGCTGAAGAGATACGG
>PYJE01000110.1:15180-18637 GCA_003635305.1 Candidatus Poribacteria bacterium
ACACTTCATCACCATCGCCACCTGCGGTTACGATGCCGAAGTCAGCCGGCGCGGTGCAGAACGAAGTACACCGTTCAAAGGCACCGCCGCCTACGTTTGCGCCGCCCTCGCTACACTTACCGACTACAAATATCCCACCATCAAACTTGCGGGAGATTTCGGCACCCTTGAAGGGAAACACCTCCTCGCCGCGACGGGCATTACGCCCCGATATGGCGGCGGGTTCCGCATCGTGCCGAACGCACATTACGATGACGGCCTTTTCGATGTCTGTAGCATTCGCCCCGTTTCCAAAATCACGATACTCCGGCTCCTCGTCACCCTCTTTTGGGGAGGACACGTCACGCATCCCGCAGTGGAGATACACCAAACGCGCACCTTGCGGATTGAAACGGAACCCGCCATGTTACTCTACGCCGATGGCGAACCGATGTGCGAAACCCCCGCGTTGATTGAAATCGTGAAGCACGGACTCACCGTCCTGGCACCGTAAATAGACGCATCACGAGGGACAGCCCCTCGCGCTACTGCACTCGGCGACGAGGAGCGGCTCTGTCACTGCTATTCTCCCGAATACAACCCCTCAATCACATCTGCATAGCGTTTGATAATCACGCTCCGCTTCAGTTTCAGTGTCGGAGTCACTTCATCGTTTTCCGGTGTGAAATCCTCCTCCAACAGCGCAAACCGGCGCACCTGCTCAAAATCGGCGAAGTCCGCCAGCCGCTCGCGAAGTTCACTTTGGAAGAGTTGCTGCACTTCCCGCGCCTGAAGATTATCGATTACAACCCCATTTTCTTCGCCCCACTCCTTGAGTGCATCAAAATTCGGGACAATCAGCGCGGCGAGGTTTTTCTGCTCACTGCCAAGCACCAGAATCTGGTTGATAAACGGGCTTCGCGCAAGTTCACTCTCTATCGGCTGCGGTGCCACATTCTTGCCGTTTGACAGCACGATGATGTTCTTCTTCCTGTCGGTAATCTTCACGAACCCGTCCGCATCAATCACGCCGATGTCACCGGTGTGAAACCAGCCATCCGCGTCAATCACCTCATCGGTAGCGTCAGGGTTGTTGAAATATCCCTTCATCACGTGCGGGCCTCGCGTCAAAATCTCGCCATCTTCGGCGATGCGCACCTCCACACCGGGGACAGGCGTGCCGACGGTGCCGAACTGCCACTTCGCGGGATGGTTCATGCTAATGACAGGCGATGTCTCGGTGAGTCCATAGCCTTCCAAAATCAGAATCCCCGCAGCGTGAAAGAATTCGGCAATGGATTGCGGTAACGCCGCGCCGCCGGAGATGAAAAATCGCAGTCTCCCCCCAGTCGCCGCCTTCAATTTCGCGAAAACCAGCTTATCGGCGATGCCCGCCTGCAGCTGCAAAAGTGCAGACGGTTTCTTACCCTGCTGAATCGCCGCACTGCAAGCCGAACCAACGCCGACTCCCCAGTGGAAAATCTTCTGTTTCAGCGATGAACCGGCGCGCACCGCACGCAGGATACGTTCGTGCATCGTCTCATAGAGACGCGGCACACTCAGCATCAACGTCGGCGCAATCTCCTGCATATTCGCCGCTACCGTCAACACACTCTCGGCGTAGGCTATCTTCGCACCGGAAAAGAGCGGCACGTAATGTCCACCGAGCCGTTCAAACACGTGCGACAACGGCAGGAACGACAACAGCACATCTTCCTGTCCGACATCAACAAGCGATTTGCACGCCTCCACATTTGATATGAAATTGGCGTGTGTCAACATTACCCCCTTCGGTTCGCCTGTCGTGCCGGAAGTATAGATAATCGTGGCGATGTCCTCTTCGTCTGTAGGAGAGCCCTCCCCATCCCGATTCCTCTCCCCATCAACCGCGCTGCAAACGGAATCAAAAGATATAACGCCGGGAGGGAGTTCGCCTTCCGTTGAATCAAACAAAATAATCTGCTCCAGCGTTGGAATGTCCGCCACCTTCTCCAACTGCTTTTCGGTAGAGACGCAGATAACTTTCGCCCCTGAATCCTTCAGAATGTAGCCGACCTGGGGTGCTGTCAGCGTTGAAAACATCGGCACGGTGATGGCACCAGCGGCGAGGATGCCGAAATCCGCAATCGCCCACTCCGGGCGATTCTCCGATAGAATCGCTACCCGTTCTCCCTTCTCAACGCCGAGTGAACTGAGCCCGTTTTGAAACGCTGCAACCGATTCGCCGAGGGCAGTGTAAGAAATGTCCTGATAGGTGCCGCCCTTCGGCTTGAATGCCAGCGCGGGCTTGTCGCCGTAGTGCTGGATGGCGTGAGCTAACATAGAAGTGAGTGTCATAAGGTTGTTCTCCTGCTGTAGTAATTTGACGCTTGAATTCCGTAGGGCGAGGGCCTGTCCCGCGCCGTATCCTATTTTACCATAGCGTCGGAAGACGTGTCAAATTTAGCAGAACAAACTTCCCGTAGGCGCGGTTTGAAACCGCGCCTACTGGGTTTCCTAAGGATGCGAAAAATAACCGATTGACTTCCACGTAGACATTGTGATAGAATACAAACATGAAAACCAACGATAAGGAGAGACGCGGAATGGAAAACCGACACCGAAAAACCTTTGGAACCCGCGGTCCCGTGAATTCGACTGAGCATTACGTTGTATCGCGCACGGAGGAACTCGCCGATTTTACCAACCGCGTGAAAGAGGGACGTTACATCGTCCTCTTCGCGCCGCGCCAAACAGGGAAGACTACCTTCTTCTACAACGCGCTTGACAAGCTCGTCGCCGAAGAGCCAGACTATTTCCCAATTCACCTCAATTTTGAAGAGTATGAAGACGAGAGTCCCGCCGATTTTTACGAAGGCTTTTCCGAAGATCTTCGCACGGAAATTGCGTCTGTTCTCCACAAGAGCGGCAGGGAACACGCCAATTTAAGCCAACTCTTAACAGAGGCTGAGATAACCAACCATTTCTCAATGAGAAGATTCTTTGAACAGCTGACGCATCTGCTCAGCCAGCCTGCAACCCCACCGCGATTTCCTCAGATTGTCCTTATCATTGACGAGTTTGATGGTATTCCTGCCGCCGCAGTGAAGGGTTTTCTTCACACCCTCCGCCGCATATACCTCACGAGAGGGCAGCGATGTATCCACAGCGTCGGCATCGTCGGCGTAAAGAGCATCAAGCATCTCAACTACGACAGGACTATCTCGCCGTTTAATATCCAAGATGAGTTCGCTTTGCACAACTTCACATTGCCGCAAGTGCAAGAACTCCTAGTCCAATACACTGAAGAAGTCGGACAACCATTCGCCGCTGACGTGATTGCGGCATTGCACCGGCAGACCGGGGGACAGCCGTTCATCGTCAACCGCTTCGCGCAGATACTCACCGAGGAGATGGATATCCCGAAAGACGTGCCCATCACCCTCGCGCACTTTACCAAGGCACACACTGCCATCCTTGAGGAAGTTAACGTCAACTT
>PYJE01000111.1 GCA_003635305.1 Candidatus Poribacteria bacterium
CCAGAATTCCAAAAGGCACGCTGATTATGACGCTCAACGGTAAGCAGATTCCCGACGCGCGTGCCTTTGACGCGTTTCTTTCGGAGAGACGGAACAGGGCATCGCTGGTGCTCCAGATTAAGAGTAGTCACGGCGCAGAAACAATCACTATCCGCTTAAGATGAACGAGAAATATGAAGAAACCCATCACTCTGAGAGACATTTTTAGCCCCGGCGGGTTGATTGCGCAGCACCTTGACGCGTATGAATTTCGCCACGAACAATTGCACATGGCGCACGAAGTCTCCCGCGCTTTCACTGCCTCCGAACATCTCATCGTTGAAGCCGGCACCGGGATAGGCAAAAGTTTCGCCTATCTCATCCCGGCCATCTCCCTCGCGCTCAAAGCAGAGCAGACTGTGGTGATTTCAACCAACACCATCAGCCTGCAGGAACAACTGATAACCAAGGATATCCCCTTCCTGCGGCGCATCCTCCCGCGCGATTTCAATGCCGTGCTTGCAAAGGGACGCGGCAACTATCTCTCCCGAAGGCGGCTCAGCACGCTACTCATGGCGCAACGCGGGCTGTTTGATACAATGGAAGAGGTGGAGCAGATAGCGGAGATTGAGGAATGGGCAGAACACACCCAAGATGGCAGCCGTGCAGATTTGCCGTGGCAGCCCTTCCCACAAGTCTGGAACAAAGTCGCGTCCGACCGGGATAATTGCCTCGGCCGCCAATGTCCCACTTACGGTACCTGCTTCTATTTCAACGCGCGCAGAGAGATGCGCGAGGCAGACCTGCTGATTGTCAACCACCACCTGCTTTTCAGCGATCTTGCCATTCGCAAGAACAACGATGATGGCGCAGGGATTTTGCCTGATTACGACTACCTCGTCATTGACGAAGCGCACCATCTGGAGGCAACCGCTACCAAACACGCGAGCCTTGAATTTAGCAACACTCAAGTCAAATGGCTCTTGGATTCGCTCTATAACGAACGCAGCGAAGGGGGACTCGCAAAGCAGTTTAATTCAACGGAATTGATGGTGCGGGTGACTGAGGCGCGGAAGCAGGCGAACATCCTTTTCGGCGACATCATCGCAGAGATCGGCGAGGCGCACGGCGATACACTCACGAAGCGGATTGAGAAAAGCAATTTTATCAATAACGGATTGGATGCCCCACTTGCCGAAATCGAACGAACGCTGAAGCGGCTCCACGACGATGCACAGAATGACGATGATGAACAAGAACTTACGGCGCATCACCGGCAATGCGAACGCCTTCGTGACGAGTTAGACACCATCATCCGACAAACCGATGCGGACTCTGTCTACTGGGCAGAGATTACGCACCGCGGCAGATTCTCCCGCATCCTCCTCAACGCCACACCGGCCAATGTCAATAAGATGCTTCGGGAGAACTTGTTCACGGCGAAAAGTAGCGTTGTGATGACAAGCGCGACACTCTCAACGAACCGAAATTTTGACTATTTCAAAAAACGGGTGGGAATAAGCGGCTCTCGGGAACTCCTTGTCGATTCACCGTTCAACTTTAAGCAACAGGTGCAGATGCATCTGCCGCGTTCCATGCCGCATCCCAACAGTTCGGAATTCACGCCGGCGGCGATTCGGGAGATTAAACGCTACCTCAAGCTGACAGAAGGGAAAGCGTTCGTCCTCTTTACCAGTTATAAGATGATGGACGAGGTTTACGACGCGGTTGCGCCTTACCTAGAACGCCTCGGTATTGACGCTTTTAAACAGGGCGGCGAACTCTCGCGCACGGCGATGCTACAAGCGTTCCGCGCGGATACGAACTCGGTGCTGTTCGGAACTTCCACTTTTTGGGAGGGTGTTGATGTGCGCGGCGAGGCACTCAGCAACGTCATCATCACGCGGTTGCCGTTTGAAGTGCCGACGCATCCGGTGATGGAGGCGCGCGTCAAGCAGATTAAGGAGCGCGGTGGGAACGAGTTTTTTGAATTCAGTTTGCCCGAAGCAATCCTGCGGCTCAAACAGGGGTTTGGGCGGCTCATCCGGACACAAACCGACAAAGGGATTGTCGTCATCCTTGACCCGAGAATTAAAACAGGGAGTTACGGCAAGCAGTTTTTAGCGTCCCTACCCGAATGCAACATTGTGAATGGATAGAAGAGACATAGGCGGGGTGCGGTAGGCGCGGTTTCAAACCGCGCCTCCGGTTTATACGAGGTTAATACCGCTTCGGTGATGGCTGCGCGACCCGGATACCTCTATCGTGCGTAAAAGGGAACTCAAACTCAATGGTTTGGTAACGCTGCGCGCCGCCCGGTGGCGGTGCCTTTTCAATCGGCAGGACGACGTTCAGTTCGAGTGCGTTCAGTTTCGTCTGCGCGAAGGGGACAAATCCCTCCTTACTCTCGCCGGGCGGAATACCGGTGCGCCGCGTGCCAACCTGTTTTTCGACGATAGGCATCCGCTTCTCAATGAGAATCTGTCGCGCCTTTTCGAGCCCGTTTTTCACGTAGAGCCCTGTCGCGCGCGCCATATAAGTGAACCGTTCCTCAAGATCATCGTAACTCAAGCCGTAGTAGATGTTATCCCCCTGGTCGATGATGCGGCACTTTTTGACATCAAAGATGACGTTTTCGCTCCGATTGTTGGTAATCTTCACGTAAAACACATCCGTTTTGTCGCCTTGGTGGAGTGCCTCGGTTTCATAAAACGGGGAGAAAGCGTTGCCGCGGTTGTATTTCCGGTCCAAATCCGGGCGCCGCCAATAGGAGATGGAGACGGTGATGCCATCCACCGTTTTGGTGAGAATGGGTTGCCTTGTCTGAATATCAAACAGCTGCGGATGATCTGAGATGAGGATGACATCTACCACCTTCCTGTCGTCATCGCTGCTGCCTCTTTCAATTACTGTCTGCGTTTCGGCCCACTCGCCGAGAAAATTCTCCCATTCGGTTTCTGCATGCGCGTATTCGTTGAAAGCGAAGACGTAGGTTAACGCCTCCATGTTCGCGTCGCGCGCTTTCCCAATGCGGAATCCCGCTGTCTTCAACCCGTGTTTATCGAGGACCGGCTTCGCGAGGGCCTCCGAGGGGACGGCCGGGACCACCACCTCTTCGTTCGGGTTCTCGCTCTGTAACATCTGCGCCTCGGCGATATTCTTCACAGGTTGGATAGGTGATAGGCTGCTGAGGGATGTGCCACATCCCGCAACGCCGAACGCGAGCACCAACAGCGCGCCGACGTTGAGCCATGTCAATTTATTAAACAACTTCATTGATACTATTGCCTCCTTGGTTATGTCTCGTGCGGACAACGTTTGCCCACCTCTTCATTCTGACATACAGCATATCATAATTCCAATTTTTTAATCAACAACATTTTATTTTATTACGCTCAACCTTCCAATTTCCTGCGCGTTCACATCCGCTTGCGTGGCAGAGAGGCGGTAAATGTAGATACCGGGTGCGATCGGCGCGCCCCAGCTGTTCGCACCGTTCCACGCGAACGTCCCCGGCACAAACACGTTCCGATGCACTTCGTGGTAGACTTTGTCTCCTGTTTTCGTGAAAATTTCAAGCGTGACAGTCTCCGCCGTTTGCGAAGCAGCCAACCGATAGTCGAACTTCATCGGTGCATCGCCGGCGCGCAGCGGATTTGGATACACCCGCGTCTCCGCGAACGTGAAACGCTCCGCCACCACTTGCACCACTTGCAAACGGTAGGCATCCGCCCCCCGAAAACCGCCATCAGATTCCACGATGAGGTAAAGCGTGCCTGTCGCCTCCGGTTGATAGTGGAGTTGCAAGCCTGTAGGGATCTGTTGCAACGTCCCAAGCGGCGTTTCATCTGTGCCTGTGACGAAGAAGAGGCGATACTCGCGTTCAAGCGAAATCCCCATCAACGTCACCTGAATCGTGACACCCCTGAACGCCTCAAGTTGATAGACATCGCGCGTATCATCGACATCGAGAAGGAAAGATTCGTAAAGCTGCTCGTATCGGATTGGAAAAGCGGTTGCGAGTGTGTCATTCGGTTCAGCCCTATCACCAAACCAGATTTGCAGAGGCACGGCAAATCCCTCGGGGCCGATATTGGTAATGGAGATGCCTGTCACCGTACCATCGTTGGCGCTGCTGTTCGGCAAGGTGCCGGGAGTAAAGGCGGTTTGCCCGTCGTCAGCAGAATAAGCAGCGCCATCGGTGATGGTTTGGATGTCAATAAAATCCAACGCGCCGCCAGCGAGCCCGAGGTGCTCGGGGTCTGCCGGATCTTCGAGCCAAATCTGTTGCGCAGCATCGTAACTGCCAAGTGGCCGCACCTGCGTCTCATCAATATGCCAGATGAGGATTCCGGATTCCGGCAAATGGGTGTCATACGTCGCCCCGGAGGCTTTGTAACGGTTCTCTATCAAAAAGAATTCTCTGCCACCACCTGTAGGCGCGGCTTCCAACCGTGCACCGCGCCCACCATTTTGAGGAATATCAATTTTGAAAACCTTATCGGTTTCCGGCCCGAGTTCAAAACTCGGAACGGTAATGCTTCCGTTTCGCGTAATCGTCACCGGTTCAATCCAACCGAGGCGGCCATTTTCTGGGCGCGCGTCAAAATCCCACTTGAGATAGCCGATGATATGACTCGGTGCCAACCCATTTTCATCGGGGCCCTGATAGGGACCGTAAGCACCCATCAGTCCCCACTTGTGGTCGCGGGCATCGGCCCAGTTGAACCCGTAAACGTCTGGCGCGCCGAAGTCGTGAAAAAACTCGTGGAAATAAATGCCTAAATGCGGTTTCGCAAAATCGGGCTCTTCGCCGACGACAACGACGGTGTCAATCAGCACACCATCAAGCACAAGGTTCACGTTCGGTGTGAGGTTAGACCAGAGGTCATCGGCTACACCAGTGTTTGCCTGGTCATTTCCTGCGTGAATAAGGAAGACGTGATCTACGGTGCCGTCTTCGTTCCGGTCATATTGCGAGAAATCGACATCGGCATCCACCGCCTGACACACTTCTCGGATGAGTTCCCGATAGCGCGAGAGGTTAAAATTCCCGGGGCCTGCGCCGTAATAGGACATCGGTTTTTGGGCGCGCACCCATTTATTCCCTGCAGGCAGAACGCCGCCCGCCGGTCCCGGTTGAATATCCATTTGTCCATAAGAATTTTCACGGTAGTAGGTTTTCAGGGAAACGCCAGTAGGCGCAAAAAGATATTGGTTGAATTCCGCGCCGCTCCTGCGTCCCGGCATGTCAACGAAATCGACTTTGAGCGCAAGCACATATTCAATACCGTCGGGTTGCAAGACGCTTTGCCGCCTGGCAAGGCAACATCCGTCTAATGCCTCAAGAAATTGCGCCGTGCTTTGCGGTGATTTAGGAACCACTTCGCCTGTCCCCGGGTCTACGTTAAAAAAGCGATACGGGTTTGGCGGCGCGGCGATGCAGGGCGCGAGCGTCAAAAACAGGGAAAGCGTTGCTATGAGCAGGGATGTCGCCTTTGCAACAATACCGCGGGACCACGCTTTGCGGACAACGCGCTTAATCGAATTCGCCGCCGCACTTTCGGCATAAGATGTAAAATTGAATGTCATCGGATTGTGCATGTTGAATCATGAGTTCGACTGCTTGCTGCGGCAGTTCTGCGCCACACTTGGGGCATTTGTAGAGGGATCCTTCCGTTTTCGGGAATTCCCTGATGTCGCCCCACATATCTTGCAGCCAGTATTTGAATTCCCACGGCAACGCTGTCTTCACTGCGGTTGCGATGTCCACGGCGTGCCGAATGAGTTTTTGGCATTCGTGCAGTGCGATGGGTTCATAAGGATGCGGCGCGAGCATCGTTGGCAGTGGTTTCCCTTCCGTTTCGGTTTGCGGATTGAAATCCCGTGCGCGCGTCAACAAAATCTGATCTAAGCGTGAACCGGACTCCCGCCCTTTCGACCAGAGTTGATAGTAACCCGTCCTCTTCACTTCAAAAAAGCAGGGGCTGATGCCGTGCGCATTGTCTACACCCGAATCCCAAAGCCAGCGGCCCCACTTGGAATCGTCATCAGGTTCGGCGTAAATTTTGATTGCCCCCGTGCCGCCTTCGCTGTTCCAGGGGTGCGGCGTTGCGTCATCCATCCCGATCCAGTAGGAATCTTTGCTGTATTCAAACAGCACGCGCAGCCAGACATACCATTTCCCAGTCTTCGGGATATAAATTTCGTGGATAGCGCGCGCGCCTTCCAAGCTGTCGATCGCTTGTCCACCGGATGCCTCGCCGTGCTGAACGATTCTCACGCCTTTATCTCTGTGTATCGCGGCATCCGCCTCAATGACGAGTGTATGTTTCGGAAGGCGAACGTCCATCTCGCCGCTGTCGGGTTCATCCGTTTCGTCCGGATCTGGCGGTGCCATGAGGTTATGGCTTTTGCCGATTTTTTGTGCGACGCGCTCAAACTGCTTTTCGGAGAGGTTCGCGTCGAAAAAACAGTCGCGGATGCCCTTTTTCCAAAGGTCTAGCAGGATAAACATCGCTTTCAGGTTGCCATCAGGCCGCTTCCGCGTGCCGATGACGATGAGCATACCGGTGTCCCGCGAGCGACTGACGAGGCACCGATGCATCGGGAATTCAAGGGGTTTACGCGTCCGCCTTTTCACGATGAGCGGCGAGTAATACTGGCATCTTTCATCGCAGCCTGGAATCTTAGCGCGTTTGGCGCGGCAGCATTCGGGACAAATAAGCATCCCGTTGAGCGCGGGACAGATGCGTTTCCCGTTATCGGAGCGGCAGGTACGGCACCGTTGGCGTTTCGGTCTTCTTCGCGATGTGAGGCGTTTTGGATAGCGCATCGGTTTTTCCTATCCTCCGTTTCTACGCGGTTATGCTACGTTCTCCTCACGCGCTGCCTCGGTTTCAGTAGCATGTTCCTGTTCGGATGTTGCCGTCGCTAAGGGTTCAATTGTGAGTCGACATCCAAGCGTTTTGAGAAGGGTGCCGAGCATGTCAAGCGGTGGTGCCTCGTCGCTGGCCAGCAGTTTGGCGATGGTTTTCGGTTCTAGTTGCATCTTTTCTGCCACTTTGCCAATGCCACCCTGCGATTGGATAACGGTGTCAAGTGCGTATAGAAAGATGGCCATATTCTCGTGATAGAGATAGTAGTCATCTATTACCGCTTGGAGATAGCCGATTGCTTCTCCTCGGTCTTTAGCGAACCTCTCAATGAGGTATTCGCGCCAATTTCCCGTTTTTCTCACCGGTGTTCCTCCTTGTATTCTTGCCAATAGGTTTTCGCGCGTGCAATATCCCGGTCCGGCCGTGATTTATCGCCACCACAGAGCAGCAGGACGATTGTGTTCCCCACTTCACTAAAATAGATGCGATGGCCGGGTCCGAAATGAAAACGCAGTTCAAAGACACCTCCACCTACCGAGTGGCAATCCCCAAAGTTACCGAACCGGAGGCTGGTAAGTCGGGATGCAATTCGGTTTCGTGTCGTCCGATCTTTGATAGACTCAAACCATTCGTTAAAAGGCACACGGCCGGTTGAAGTCTGGAAGTACTCGATTTCTCTCAGTTGTGCGTCACGCATTGACGGTCTCTCGCAGTTTTATTCGTTTCTGCTGGTTTATGCTACGTTCTCCTCGCGCGCTGCCTCGGTTTCGGGGGAGCGTTCGCATTCAGTCAACGGTGCAATTGTGAGTCGACATCCAAGCGTTTTGAGAAGGGTGCCGAGGATGTCAAGCGGTGGTGCCTCGTCGCTGGCCAGCAGTTTGGCGATGGTTTTCGGTTCTAGTTGCATTTTTTCTCCCACTTTGCCGATGCCCCCCTGCGATTCAACGAAGGTTCGGAGGCCCAGCAAGAAAAACGGAGTGTCGCCGTCAATTTGGTATTCTTCCAACGATAATTGGAGGTAACCGATTGCTTCCTCTCGGTTTTCGGCAAGTTGTTCGATTAAGACTTCGCGCCATGTTCTCAGTTTTTTCATGGATGTGCTTCCTTGTATTCTCGCCAATAAGTGTTCTCGGGTGTGCGTTCCGCATGGCGACTCTCTCATCGTTTGATGCGTCAAAACGTTTTCTTCGGAGGCGCACTGAGCACGTTGCACAATACGTAAAGTCTAACACATTTCGCGCTGTTTGTCAAATTGTCTGAAGCAGGATTAGCAGGATTAGGGCTCTGGCTACATAGCGGTCCTCCGTCGCTCTAATACGACGTAGGGCTGTTAAAACCTAAGTGTGAATTTAGGTTGGTATGTTTAACATGTGTTAAGTAAAAACCTACCCAGACGCAAATTCCTCCTAAGCTTATGCTATACTTCAGGGAAAGCGCCGCGAATTGCTTGGAACAACTTGATGGCCATCTCCCGAGTTTCCGGTGGTAACTCACTGGCATCTTTCATGTTGCTCAGCTTCTTTCGTAATAGTTTCGTTACTGGCCCCTTCGTGATTTTTATCCCATTTTTTTCCATAAAACGCTCGATCTTTTTCCATAAGATGTCTTCCCCTTCCAGTTCAATCTCGTTTACGTCGGCGAGTTCAAGCTGTCTGCCATAAGCCTCCTTAACAATGTCGGTAACGAACTTTTCGGGGAAAAGGTCTTCAAGAGCGAAATCACGGCTAGCCTCTACCGCATCCCCGAGTAGAATGACTTCGGTTTGGGTTTCCTGATACCGCGTGAGCCAGTTTTTAACGAGTTTATCTTTAGCGTTCCTCCCCGCATCATCAGAATCAAGCAAGGTAACAACACCAAGTTTTTGTCCAATCATGAAGGTTGCGACGTGAACAGCTTCAGAGGCACTTCCGCCCGGCGTAATGCGGATATCCTCGGACAACCCATTCTCCCCATCCCGTTCCAACAAGTTTGATAACTCTGTTAGAACCCAATAGTCGTTAACGCCCTCTACAACAAGGTTCCGATCAGCAACGAGGAAACTTTGTGAGGCATTCATTCCCAACGCTGCCTGAAGCACCAGCCTTGCTTCTGGCGGATCTTCGGTGAAATCGGTGGTGACAACAGCGC
>PYJE01000112.1:0-7593 GCA_003635305.1 Candidatus Poribacteria bacterium
CGCGCGTCAAATCCGCGGGTCTGTCGGTGACGTTCCGCTGAAAGACGGTAGGTTGGAAGTTGGATGCGTATTTGATGCCGTAGGGAGGATCGAAGTAAATCGTCTGCACCTTTCCCCCGAGGTCTTCGCGTTGTGCGAGGGAGCTCATGACGGTGAGACTATCGCCGAGGATGAGGCGGTTTGCCCATTCTACGTCGTGCTGATAAAACTGGACGGCTTCGTTGTATTCCAGTTGCGGGTCAGCGAAGAGGTTGCGTTGGACATTTTCGCGCGCGGCGATGTTCATGATGGCTTTCGCACTGACGCGTTCGTGGATGTGCAACGCAACCGGGTCGATGGCAAAAGAGGGTGTTTCCTGTTTGCCGCTCCATTCGAGCCACGGTGCATCGTAGTGTCGGAGTGCCTTAACGATGGCGTTGACTTCCGTTTTGGAGAGAGCTCCGTGTTGGGCTTTTTGGAGGAGTTCGGGGAGCCGGTCTGCGTCGCCGTTTTCGTCAAAGCGGAGTGTCGGCGGCAGGTGTGGGTTATGGGCGTATTCCACCTGCGGTGGTTCGTTGATTCTCCCGCGTGCGGCGATGCCGGCGGGAGGGTTATTCTTTCGGGTGGCGTTGTCGTGCCGGTAGTCTTGGATTTCTGTTTCTGTCGGTTTGGTGGTTCGTTTTTTTCGTGCCATAGGTGTTTCTCCTTATCGGGCTGGTAAGCGCGGTTGAAAACCGCGCCTACGGTTGGGTGTTTCCCTGTGGCGATCAGGCGATCGCCACCTACAGGAAATAGAGGGCCTGTAGTTTGAGATCGCTAGATCTCAAATGGCCCGATGGGTGTTTCCCGATGGCGATCAGGCGATCGCCATCTACAGGTATGATTGGACAATCCCGCGTTTGACGCAATGGCCTGGTAGTCGCGGTTGAAAACCGCGCCTATGGTGGGATGGGGATTTTGGAAAATCCCTCGTTCTACGCTTTTCACTGGGATTTCCTATTTTCCGTAACCTCCATCGCTGGATAGATTTCAATATCCGAACGCGTGATTAACCCGCCGACATAGAACGTCAACCAATCTCCGCAAAGTTCGACTGACATGAATTCATCGCCATCGGTGGTGTATTCGTGGAGTTCCGCCGAGAATTCTTCGTCGCCCTGTTCAGTCGTCACGGTGAGCGTTGCGGGGACGATTTCTTGTCTCTCGTAGACTACCTCGATTTCCTCGTCTTCGTTATCGGGGTGCGGATAGTAGAGCGTTATCTCGTCAGGCAGCGGTTCGCCGAGTTCCTCTTCGTTATCGACAATCCACCGCGAGATTTCATAGTCTTCCTTCGTTCCTGCGACGTGGTCTATGCCTAGCACCACCTCTGTTTCCACATCTTGGATGTGATACATATAGCGGTGGAGTCCTTCGCCGACATACTTTTTGCGGGTGGCGAGTTTATAGGTGTGCGAGGTATCGCCGGTCTCCTCGTAAGTCGTAATGTCGGAGAGTTCTATCATGCTGTTGATAGGAATATCGACGAGTTCGTGCCGTTGCGGTTTTTTCGGCGTATCGTCGGTTTTCCGTTTGCCAAATAGGGATTTGACGTTTTTTCTGCCAAAAAGTGCCATGTTTTTGTTTCCAAAAGTATCAGAACGTGAAGTAGGGCGGGGGCCTGTCCCTCTCACACACGCGCGGTTACAAACCGCGCCTACCGGGTTGTTGTGAAGTAGGGCGGGGGCCTGTCCCCCGCCGGGGTTCGGTTTCTCCAGAATTTGCGAGGGACAGGCCCTCGCGCTACGGTAGGTGATAGGTATGCGCTAGAAGTAACCCTTATTATACATCACCACGGCGATGATGCCGACGATGATATCCCCGAACATGTTGTGAAGTAGGGCGGGGGCCTGTCCCCCGCCAGGGTTCGGTCTTTCCAGGAATTTGCGAGGGACAGGCCCTCGCGCTACGGTAGGTGATAGTGATGTGCTAGAAGTAACCCTTATTATACATCACCACGGCGATGATGCCGACGACGAGGATACCCCCGAAGATGAGGACGAACCATGTCCCCCCGGAAGTCTTATTCTCGATGACGACTTTTTGCGTCGCGGGTGGTGCGCGCGCGGCGACGGGCGCAGTCGTCGTCGGTGTCTCAGCCGCTGCGAGGAGTTCTTCCTTCAGTGCTGCTTCGTCTGGCAGTGCTTCAACGGTGTAGACTTCGGCGTTCTCACCGTAGAACTCGTCTGGGTTCTGTTGGACGTAACTCGCAGCGTAGTCTTCGTCGCGGTTAGTGCCCGGGTCGACGTAGTTAGAGTTAGGTTCGATGCCTTGGCTTTCGTAGTATGCCTTATATTTTTCATACTCCGCTTGCTTTTTGGCATCCCAGTGCGACCTGTCATAGTCCCGGTGGTGATAGTGCCACAGGTAGCTATGGCGGATGGCGTGGTTGTAATAGTCGTGGAAATAGATGCCGAACATGAGGTTATTGAACGCCATGGAGGCACCGAGACTATACATTGAGTAGCCGGCCATGGGATAATAGCCGCCGAAGTTATTGATGTTAATCGTCGAGCGTGCGTCGCGGCGTGCGCGGGCGGTTTCACGATTTGCGCGTCGATTTTCGCGCTTTAATCGGCGGTTTTCCGATTTGAGCTGCCGCACCTGTTTGCGATTTTGGGACTTTACCTGCCGCTGCTGGCTTCTCGACGTGGCTGTGTTGCGCGTTGAAGTTCCCTTGCGTGCGGAGGTATTGGTTGTCGTCCTCGCGCGATTCGTGGCGGTTTGCCGCTGCCTCGCCGTGCTACTTGCGCGTGTCGGAGTGCTTCGGGTTGTAGAGCGCGTGCTGCTAGAACTCCGAGACGTAGAAGTCGTGCTCCGCGGGCGCGTATACGTGCTTCGCGTGGAGCTGCGGCTACGGGTAGTGCTAGAGGAGCTCCTCGGTTTGCTGTAACTGCGCCGACTGGAGCTGCGGCTAGAGCTGCGACTCCGGCTGAAACTCCGGCCGCCGCGCCGGCTTTCCACCTCTTCCGGGGCAAGGCTCAACAAAAAAATCACTATTGCCCCGAGAATTGAGAGTTGCTGAAATCTGCGTTTCATCTGTTTGTGCCTCCTTGCTTAACGTTTGGACTTACACAGAGCAAACCCGGTAGGCGCGGTTTTCAATCGCGCTCCCCGTGGCCTGCGCGCTTTCAAAGCGCGCCTACGGAACGGAGATGATGCCTAAACGCCTCCGGTAGGCGCGGTTTTCAACCGCGCTCCCCGTGGCCTGCGCGCTTTCAAAGCGCGCCTACGGAACGGAGATGATACCTAAACGCCTCCGGTAGGCGCGGTTTTCAACCGCGCTCCCCGAACGGGATTCCACCTACTGGATACGGATAATGGAATGTCTGTAAGCCCTCTAAAAATAAAAATCCAAAAAAATTTGACAAATTCTGTTCAATGTGGTATACTATATACGTCTACGATTTTTTGTGCCTGTAGCTCAGATGGATAGAGCGTCAGCCTCCGGAGCTGAAGGTCGGGCGTTCGAGTCGCCCCAGGCACGTCAGTCAGCAAGTTACCGTAGCGCGGGGGCCTGTCCCCCGCACGGGTTCAAGCCGCCCCAGGCACGTCAGGCAGCATCGGGACAAGGATGTCCCTCCTACGGGAAAAGTGCCGCGACGCGCGATAACTCCGCGAAATTTGATGACTCTCTATTTATGATAACGTAAATCGGAGAAAATGTCAAGAAAAAAATGTATGTAAGGACAGACTTTGATATCTGTCTGTCGTTCATGGAAACCGAATATGGGCGGATATAGGAATTCGCCCTTACCGTTTATCGGGACAAGGATGTCCCTCCTACAGGCATCCGAGAACTGAATCGTTCAGAAAAATAAAGGACATTTTTAAGATGGGACTTGATATCCAAGATGCACGACTCGTTGAATTGGTGGATGCTGATGCGGAGATGGAGTGGCTCGCGAGTGGATGCCAGTTTACCGAGGGGCCGCTCTGGAACGCCGCGGGGAAGTTTCTGCTGTTTAGCGATATCCCCGCGAATACGGTGCGGCGGTGGGACGCAACGTTAGGCATGAGCGTTTTCCGGGAACCTTCCGGGAAATCAAATGGGCTGACTTATGATAAACAGGGGTGTTTCATCGCTTGTGAACATGCGAACCGTCGCGTGTCCCGAACGCATCCCGATGGTGAGGTTGTCACTATTGCGTCGCACTATGAAGGGAAACGCTTGAACAGCCCGAACGATGTCGTCGTTAAGTCGGATGGGAGTCTCTATTTCACCGATCCGCCTTACGGCCTCAGTTCGGCGTATGGCGTTGAAGCGGAGAAGGAGCTCGATTTTCAAGGCGTATATCGTCTGTCGCCGGATGGCGAAACGTTAACGCTCCTCATTGACGATTTCGACCGGCCGAACGGGCTCTGCTTCTCACCGGACGAGTCTATTCTCTACATTAACGACACCGAACGGATGCACATCCGCGCGTTTGATGTCCAAGCAGATGGCACGCTTGCAAACGGCCGGGTTTTCGGCGTGGAAGAGGGTGAGAATGGGAAACCGGATGGCATGAAGGTAGATGTGCGCGGAAATGTCTATTTGACGGGGCCTGGGGGAATCTGGGTCTTCGCGCCGGATGGGACACACCTTGGGGTGCTTTTTCTTCCCGAGCGCGCGGCGAACCTCGCCTGGGGCGGTGATGATTGGAAAACGCTGTTTATCACGGCTAGCACCTCGCTGTATCGTATCCGCTGCAAGGTTGCCGGGGTAGCCGTGCCATAACCTGTTGGTAATCGTATCCTGTCGAGACGCGGGAGGTCTCTCCTACGGATAACCCGTAGCCGCGCCATAACCTGTTGGTAATCGTAGGTTGCGGGCCTGTCCCGCAACATGCCACGATGTCACTAACCGTCCCGTAGGTTGCGGGCCTGTCCCGCAACATGCTGCACATGAAAGTTAACATCAAACGCGTTGATAAAACGCTGCCGCTGCCGAAATACGAGACTGCCGGTTCTGTCGGCTTCGATCTACTCTGCCGTGAAACCGCCGAGGTTGCGCCGCGGCGCATCGTCCTCATCCCGGCGAACGTTATCGTTGAGACACCGCCCGGTTATATGCTGATGGTGTGTTTGCGGAGTAGCACGCCGCGCAAGCACGGTTTGCTGATACCGCAAGGGCTCGGCGTTGTCGATAACGATTACTGTGGTGAGGACGACGAACTCCAAATTCAGGTTTACAATTTTACCGATAAACCGGTGACAGTTGAGAGAGGCAGCCGCATCGCGCAAGCGGTTTTTGTCCGCGTCGGCAAGGCGGAGTGGAATGAAGTTGAGCAGATGTCAGCACCGTCCCGCGGCGGTTTCGGCAGCACGGATGCATAAGAAACTGGTAGGCGCGGTTTGTAACCGCGCAAGAACGGATGGATAAAGAGGAACCGGTAGGCGCGGTTTGTAACCGCGCAAGCACGGATGGATAAAGAAGAGGGTAGGCATGACATCTTATTTAGATGCGCTACATCAAATACTTACCACTGGTGTAGACCGGGAGGGTAGGAACGGCGGCACTCGCGCGTTCTTTGGCATGCAACTGCGCTATAACCTCCAAGAAGGGTTTCCCGCGGTGACTACCAAGAAACTCGCCTTCCGTTCTATGAAAGCCGAACTCTTAGGGTTTATCCGCGCGTATGACAAGGTTGAAAAGTTCCAGAAACTCGGCACACGCATCTGGAATGCAAACGCTGATACATGGAACCGCGGTGGACAACTCGGCAGGATTTACGGTGTCCAATGGCGGCAGTGGAGAACGGAGAATGGTGAGCACGACCAGCTCGCCGAAGTCATTGCGCGGTTGAAGGAAGAGCCGCACAGCCGTCGGCACATCGTCACTGCGTGGAATCCGGGGGAATTGGCGGAGATGGCACTGCCGCCGTGCCACATCTTTTTCCAATTCTTCGTCGCCGAGGGGAAACTCTCCTTGCAGATGTATCTGCGCAGTTGCGATATGTTCCTTGGCGTGCCGTTCAACATTGCATCTTATGCCCTGCTTTTGTCAATGGTAGCGCAAGTGACAGAGCTTGAGCCGAACGAGTTCATCCTGACATTAGGGGATGCGCACATCTATCATGCTCATTTAGTGCAGGTGGAAACGCAGCTCCAGCGCGAGCCTTATCCACCGCCGAAACTTGTCCTTAACCCGAGTGTCACCTGCATTGACGATTTCAAGATGCAGGACATTCGGTTAGTTGATTATCAACACCATGACATAATTCGCGCACCGCTGATTGTCTAGGCGCATCACCGTCGCGTCCGTTGCAACGGGCTGCGATGTCACAAAAATAGAGGAACCGCACATGGCGCAAGAACAGCGCAAGTTCAGTTTTGGCGAGCCGGGGCACAACGGAAACCCCCCTGCCGACGCGATAGATGAATTTTCGCTACCCGAAGAAGCCTCCTTCTTAATCCACCTCGCCTTTGAGGAATTGGAAGAGGTTTTGATGGACTATCCGCATCACGGCACTTACTGCTTCGCCGCGATAACTCGCTTGGTGCATACGGAGGTGGAGCTCTCAACCCTCGCCCGGCGCATCGGCATGTGGCTCTGGATGGAAGTGCTCGCTTTTCAGACAGAAGAGCCGCTCAGCATCAGCGAACTCGCCGAGCACTTTAGTATCTCACCCGGTGATTTTGAAGACGCGCTGGACGAACTCCTCGATGCCCAAGAATTTGAATTGGAATGGAAAGAGAAAGACGAGGTGAAAATCGTGCCTCGCCTCCTTGCTGAAACTATCATTCACTTTGCCGAACAGGTGTTGGGCGGCATTGAAGAAGCGGAACGCGACTTGCAAGATGAACAAACCGAAGATTCGTAGTTCAAGAACGCTAGGTTCCGCGTCACTAGTTAGGACGAGGGCCATACCTCTCTTGTCGAGACCGGGAGGTATCTCCTACATGTTCCGCGCACTGTTAGGGCGAGGGCCTGTCCTTCGCCGTGCTCAAAATGTTCTGCGTCACCGTAGGGCGAGGGCCTGTCCCTCGCCGTGTTACGCTTAGGAAAAAACCGTGCTCATCTCACTCATCGCTGCAATGGACGAAAACCGCCTTATCGGTAACGGACCGGAGATTCCGTGGCGGCTCCCGGCAGACCGGCTGCACTTTCGGAACAGGACGGTGGGCAAACCAGTAGTCATGGGAAGAAAGACGTTTGAGACGCTGAAGCGGCCTCTCGGCAAGCGGCTTAACATTATTTTGACGCGCAACGTGACGTATGAGGTGCCGTCCGGCTGTCTCGTCGCGCATTCGGTAGACGATGTGTTGGCAATTGCCGCGGATGCTGAAGAGCTCATGATTTGCGGCGGCGCGCCGATTTATCAAGCATTTTTGCCGCACGCGCATCGACTCTACCTGACCCGAGTGCATGCAACGTTTGAGGGGAACGTCTACTTCCCCGCGTTTGATATGACGGAGTGGCGCGAGGCGAAGCGTGTCGATTGCGAACCAGATGAGAAAAATCCGTATGCGTATAGTTTCCTCTTTTTAGAACGGAGAACCGGCTGAACCCTAATGGAAACGCTGACTATCGCCAACGGCGACATCTATACCCCGAAATCTGTCGGGCGCGGCACTGTCATCATTCAGGGT